>CAZRAC010000027.1:0-30316 GCA_964597995.1 uncultured Syntrophaceae bacterium
GGTCGATCACGATGGCGGGCATGCCGTATTTTTTCGAGAAGTTGAGGGCAATTGACGGCCCCAAACCTGATGGGTGCCTGCCGTACTTTTCTTCTAGAAGGTCCCGGCACATGACCTCGTCCACCCTGTAAGCTCCGGCGGGAGCCGGCCTTCCGAGACCGCCACGGCTCACCACCATTTCGACCTCCTTCAGGTCGATCCCGTTTTTCTCCAGGAACTTGACAACGTCTTCCTCACGAAGGGGAAGCTGCTCGGCAAGAGAAGAAAAACGGACCAGGTCTTCACTGCTGTAACGGATGTTTTCGAGAGCCACCGGTTCCCGGCCCCTAAAGAAAGCAACCTTCGTCGATGTCGAACCTACATTGATGACAAGAAGGCGATTCCCGTTATCCATTGTCTCCTCCTTTCCGGCAGGTCAGGCTCGCCAGGGCGATCTCCACCACCCTGTTCTCGTCGGAGATGAAGGGGAGTGCCAAGACCACCGGTTTCGTGGTTCCCAAGACCACGCCTACCGCAGGCATCTTCCCGAAGAAGACCAGCGCCTCCGCCAGCAGATAGCCGGTGTCGACCTCGGGGACGAGGTAGATGTCGACGTTGCCGGTCACGACGCTCTGAACGCCTTTCCGTCCCGCCGCCGCCTGACTCAGGGCACAGTCTATGTCGAGGGGCCCCTCGACCAAGGCCTTCCCGAATTGCCTGCGCTCCGCCATCTTGGAGAGAATAGCTGCGTCCAGGGTGGAAGGGATACCGGGATTGACCTGCTCGACCGCGGCAAGGACCGCCACCTTCGGCGATTCAACGCCCAGTAACCGGTCAAGATGGAGGGCGTTCTCGAGGACGGCCTGTTTCTCGACGAGCCCCGGGTTGTTGTTCAGGAAGGTATCAGTCACCAGGATCAACTTCTCCCTCTTCAAAAGCTGGAAGACGGAAGCATAGCTGACAACCCGGGCCTTTTTCATGCCGCTTTCCTTATCCAGCACGGCACCCATCAAGGCCCGCTGTGTCAGGCCGCCCTGCATCAGGATGTCGCCCTTGCCCTCACGCATCAGGGCGATCGCCCGATTCAGGGCCTTCTTCCGGTCTTTCTCGTCGAGAACTTCGTGGGGGTAGGACCAGAGATCGGTCTTGCCGATGAAGGTCTTCAACGATTTCTCGTTTCCGATCAGGATAGGCGACACGATACCGAGGGCGGCAGCCCGAGAAAGAACCTCTATGTCCTCTCTACCGGGGAAAGGTACGACGGCCTTTTTCAAACCGCCTTGCTTGGCAGCTGTTAGAATATCTTTGAAGGAATCTATCATCTCATCACGCTCCCTTCTCCATACGGTCGGCAAGCACAACGCACATGGCGATCTGCTGGACTATATTTTCGCTGAAATCGGACCGCGCGGGAACACATACAGGCCCCCGCGAGGTGGCAACAAGGGAACTTCGGGTCACGTCGAGGAAAAAATCGAGCTTACAGATGATGTTGCCCGTGTCAAGACAGGGTACGACCAGGATGTGGGGTATCTCTTCCAGCCTGACGGCGCTGTAATCCTTCATCCTTACCCCGCCGCCGAGGAGGATGCCGGTGAAGGAAGTGGCGTCGACGACTTCACATTCCCCGAAATCACCGGAAGCGGCAGACTTCTTCAACGCCAGAAAATCCCTGTAGGAAGGAAGGACACCGCCTACCTCACGCTGACCGGAAAGGACGGCGACCTTGGGCCTCGGGTACCCCATGAGATGGTAAACGAAGACGGCGTTATTGATGATCTCCCTTTTGGCCTTGAGGTCCGGTTTGATGTTCACACCCGTGTCGGTGAAGGCCACCAGATGGTCGACCCCGGGTATCTCCCAGAATGTCACCACGCTCACGGTCATCCCGGACCCTGCCTTGGCCTCCTGACGGATGATCGAGCGGTAGACGTAAGACGTAGGAATCTGGCCCTTGCTGACTATCGACAACTCCCCCGAAAAAAGCATGCCGACCCCGAGGTCGGAGATGGCCTGTTGGTCGACCCCGGGAATCTTCCGGAACTTGCCGATGTCGAACCCCACCCTCTCCGCAACCCGTTCCATCTTCTCTTCGTTACCGATGAGGACAGGCTCGATGTACCCCACCTCCCAGCTTATTTTGACCGCCTTCATGAACTCCTCATCCTCGGGTGCGAGAACGGCCAGCTTCTTCGGACCCTTCTCCCTGGCTATCCGGGAAAAATCAGCTAACGACTTGATCATCGAAGACTCCTTAATCAGTAGTTTTCAATCAGTGTAGGGGAAACCCGACCGAGGTACCCCCCACACCGAACAAAAAAAGGGAGGGAAACACAACCGCTATCTTCATTAGCAAGAGAAGTGCCATTACCGCCTTCACAGAGAGCCTCCCCACGGGACTCACCGGTCCATGAAATATCGGGCCTGCAACGAACATCTTAGTATGAGAAATTCTTTATAATAATCGCTGCAATGTAAAGCTTCCCGACCGGCTCTGAACCGATTCACCGCTTCAGAGCCCGCACCTGTCTCCAAAAAAATCTCCTCGGCCTCGACCGGAGGTGTTAAATTTTTCAACATACTGTTGCTATTGTCAACTGATCCCCTTCTTCACCATCCCCAGTTTCTTCATCTGGTGGTACAGACTCAGGCGGGACAATCCGAGCATCCTTGCCGCTTCCGACTTGTTACCGCGGGCCTGACCCAGTGCCCGGGTTATCAAGCGCGACTGAAACCTCTCCGTCAGAGATCGATAATCAGACCCACCACCCTCGACCAAGAGTTCGTCGGCGTCCGCCGTAGCATGACTGTGATCGTTACCCCCGCTTTTGGTGATCCTCAGGGGGATATGCTCCGGCAGGAGCACCCCGCTGTCTTCGAGTATCATGACCCGCTCGACAACGTTCAGCAGCTCGCGGACATTGCCCGGCCAATCATACCGGGTGAGCAGGTCGCGCGCTTCCTCAGAGATTCGCTTGACCGGTTTGTTGAACTTCCTGCTGTAATGGCCGATGAAATGCTCGACAAGCGGTAAGATGTCCTCCTTCCTTTCCCGCAGGGACGGCAGGTGGATGTCGATGACGTTCAACCGATAGTAGAGGTCGCTGCGAAAGAACCCGTCTTCGACCGCCTTTTTCAAGTCCCGGTTCGTCGCCGCAACTATGCGGACGTCGATGGCGATGCTCTTCGTCCCGCCGACCCTCCGGAAACATTTCTCGTCGATGAGCTGGAGGACTTTCGCCTGCAGCGCCGGTTCCATCTCCCCGATCTCGTCAAGAAACAAGGTACCCCCGTGAGCCATCTCGACGAGACCCTTTTTCTGTCTCTTGGCGTCCGTGAAGGCCCCGGCCTCGTAACCGAACAACTCGCTCTCCAGCAATGTACCGGGTATGGAGGCACAGTTGATCTCGACGAACGGCTGGTGGGCGCGCAGGCTGTTGTAATGGAGGCATTTGGCGATGAGGCTCTTCCCCGTGCCGCTCGCCCCTTCGATCAGGATCGTCGAGGCGTCGCTGTTGGCGACTTTCGTCAGGAACTCGAGAACCTTCTGGAGGGCCTCACTCTTGCCGATGATGTTGTGGTACCCGTAACGCTCCTTATTCCGGTAGATAAACTGCTGGATTTCCTGGCGCAGGTTTCTTATCTCCATGGCCATCTTGATGATCGACGTGATGGCCTTCGCCTTGACGGGCTTGTGGATGAAATCGAAAGCCCCCAGGTTGAGCGCCCGCCTGGTGGATTCGACATCGCCGTAAGCGGTCATCATCATCACAATCACATCGGGGTTCGTTTCCCTCAACCGCTGCAGGACGTCGATGCCGCTGATGTCGGGAAGCCTCACGTCCAAGAGGACGAGGTCTACATCAGCGGCCTGAACGACATCCAAACACTCCTGTCCCGTCCCGGCCAGGTGCACCCGATAACCCTCGTCGACGAGTGAATTCTTCAACGTTTCTCGGATGAGTTCGTGATCGTCCGCGACAAGTATACTGTACAACTACGGCGTCCCTCCTTTTACCGCTCCGACGGGCAGAATGACATGGACCCTCGTTCCGCCCGTGGGGCCGTCCTCGATGGAGATAGCGCCCCTGTGGGCCTCGACTACTTTGTGGCAATGATAAAGGCCGAGACCCGTGCCGTCGGGCCTCGTCGTGAAGAAGGGGTCGAAAACCTTTTCCTTCATCTCGGAAGGGATCCCCGTGCCCGTATCTTCCACGGTTACCTGAATGGTGCGTTCATCCGCACCGTACAACCTGTGATTCGAGGGCAGAGACGAGACCTTCAGCACACCCTTTCCTCTCATGGACTGGATGGCGTTCATGGCGATGTTGATCACGACTTCGCGCATCTTTTCCCGGTCCGCGAGCACGAGCGGGATATCGGGGTCGCACTGCAGGACGAGGTCGATGTTTTCCTTCCGGCAAAGACCGACGAGGAAGTCGGAGGCGCTACGGATGACCTGGTTGACATCGGTGGGCTGCAGCCTGATTTCGCGGGGCCGGGCCATATTCAGCAGGTCGCCGATGACAGCGTCGATCCGCTCGATCTCTTCCATCGATTTCAACAACAATGTCCTCTGGGGATGGCCCGGTTCCAAGCCCGCGCTGACGAGCTCGAGCACGGCGCCGATCCCCATCAGGGGGTTGCGAATCTCATGAGAGATCCCCGCGGCCAGTTGCCCTACCGAGGCCAGTTTGCTCATCCTCTGGACCTGTTCGTTGACGATCTTCTTTTCCGTGAGGTCTTGAAAAAGAAAGAGTGTTCCCGCTTCGCGGCCCCGGTTGTCTTTCAAGGATGAAACGGCGATTTCGATAAAACGCCTCTCGCCGTCCTCCCCGATGTAGTCGTACTCTTTTACCGACGCCGCCGGATTCAGCAAGACATCCTTGAAGACCGAGATGCCGCGGTACCGGTCCGCAGCCGCACCGATGTCCGTCGAGAGGAGCTTTTCCTGGTCGACCGCAAGGATCCTCGCGGCCTCCCGGTTGAGGGAGATGACCTTGCCCTTGTTGTCCACCGTAAGGATGCCGTTCGGGGAACTCTCGAGGATGTTCTCGTTTAGGTTCCGCTCCGCCATGAGCTGCTCGTAAGACCGACTGTTCTCGATGATGATACTCGCCTGATTGGCGAAGATGGTGAAGGCCTCGACCTCCGCCTCGGAAATCGGGGGACCGGCGGCGGGGCGGTTGACGCCCATGCAACCGATGATCTTCCCTTTCACGGTAAGGGGGGCGTAAACTATCCGGCCCCGCCCGAGTTTCCTCGTGATGATCCGGTCGATCTCCGTCGCTCGGGGATCCCTCAGCGAATCTTCGAAATAAACAACTCGGCCGTCCCTGACGACCCTCGTTTCGATACAGTCATGGCGGTCGAGGTCGAAAGGTCTTTGGTAAGCCCGGATTTCATTTTCTGCACCGAACCCTCTGACCATACGGCAAGCCAAATGCCTTCTATCGTCGCTGACAAGAAAGAGACAGGATGCCGAAAAACCCAGGTCCTTTTCGGCACTCATCAGTATCGACCTCAGTATCTCGTCGAGCAGGATTTGCTGGGTAAGGAGATTGGATATGCGAAAAACCGATGCAATGACTCTGTTTTTTGTTTCCAGTTCTTTTTGCAGATGTTCCATATCTGGTACTCTGGAGGGGGATGGACTCAGCCGCTCCGGGTCTCGAAGCTTCACCTGAGATATTGCATGTTCGGCGTCAAATTGCCACTGCCGCATTTATCCCGACCCGAGCCACTTATCTAACCGTTCCCGGCGACGTCCCTTTCCCATTCATGAACAGAAAACAAAGAAAGTCTCGCCGCCGGTGGATTGCGAACGCCCATGCCTTGCTATCATGAAAGAGCAAAAGTAATGCCATCTTTCCTCAAAAAAAGGGGCGGCAAAGCCCGGCTCCTATGTCATTCCGACATTGTGGAATGACGGGCTTTACGCTAAATCCTCCTCATAGGTTTACGGGGCGGCGGGGACAGACATGAGGGCACCCGGCTTCACCGACCCAGGGTTGAGGCATCCTGTTGAAAACGCGAACGGCCTGTTCGCATTCTTAACAGGTACTGATACCCTTCTCATAGGATCACACGGCGCTGCAGGTACCGCAAGACCTTGCCCGGCAACCTACCTGTGTGCTCTCCCTGGTCGATCACGACCTCGCCGTTCACGATGACGTACTCGATCCCACGGCTGTAGCGATGGGGGTCATCCCATGTCGAAAGGTCGATGACCGTGTCGGGATTGAAGATAACGAGGTCGGCATAATAACCGTTCATAATCCGACCCCGTCCCGCGAGGCCGAATTTTTCGGCCGTCAAAGAAGTCATCTTTTCGATCGCCCTGCCGAGGGGCATCAGTCTTTCATCCCTCACGTAACGGCCGAGCATGCGCGGGAACGTACCGTAGGACCTTGGATGGGGCTTCCCGAATGCAAGCTTGCCGTAAGGCGCCAGGGCCCAGCCGTCGGAACCGATCACGACCAGGGGATGGAGAATGATGCGTTTGAACGTCTCTTCATTGAGGGAAAAATTGATCATTCCCACCTGGTCGTCCTCCTCGATTATGAGGTCGCGGATGAAGTCGTAGGGGTCTTTCCCTGCCTCCCGGGATGCCTGGAGGATACTTTTACCGGGGAGATGGCTGTTCTTTTGGGTGATGACCGAGGTGATCATTATATTATCCCAGCTGCCGATCTTTTCCTCCTGGGCCTTGATGCTCTCCCTCAGCTTCTTCTCCAACACTGTGCCTTTAGAGTTCTTCAGGTATTCCGTGATCTTTCCTTCCCGCGCCCAGCGGGGGAAGAAGACACTCAGAAAGGTCGAGGTGGCGGTATAGGGGTAGCGGTCCGCCATGATGTTGAACCCTTCCGCCTTGACCTCGGATATCCGGGAGAGTACGGCATGGATCTTAGACCAGTTTCGCGGGTACGCCAGTTTCAAGTGGGATATCTGGAGGCTCACCCGCGCCTCTGTGGCGACCTTGATCGTCTCTTCGACGGCCTCCATGAGGTAGTCTCCTTCGTCCCTCATGTGTGTCGAATAAACGCCTCCGTAACGCGCCACTACCCGGCAGAGGTCGATTATCTCCTCCTGCTGGGCGAAGACCCCCGGCGTGTAGATCAAGCCGGTGGAGAGTCCGAGGGCGCCCGCCTCTATACAGTCTTCCACGATCGACTTCATCTCCTCGACCTCATGGTCTTCGGAGACACGGTCCTCGCAGCCGACGACGGCCTCCCGCAGCGTTCCGTGGCCGAGGAGGGTCGCATAGTTGAGCGCTATTCCGCCCTGCTCCAGGCGTCGGAAGAATCCCCTGATATCCCGCCAATCGAGGTCGAGGTCGTACTTCTCCTTAAGAATCCGCCCCCTCTGCTGGAAGGATTCGTCGTTCAAGGGAAAGAAGGTAAACCCACAGTTTCCGCCGATTTCCGTCGTGACGCCCTGCCGGATCTTGCTCTCCGCCCGTGGGTTGACCAGAAGCTCCACATCCGTATGGCTGTGGGGGTCGATGAACCCCGGCGCCACGACGAGACCGGAGGCATCGATCACCCGTCCGGCATGACGCCCCTCCAGACCCGGCCCGAGATGGACAATCCTTCCTCCTTTCACCGCCACATCCACGTCCTGACCGGGCGTACCAAGGCCGTTGTAAACATGCCCTCCCCGGATCAGGAGGTCGTATTCTTTTTCGTTCTGCCCATTGCTTATCATTTTTCACCATCGTCTTCTGTTGTCTAAAGGCTGCCCGCCCGAATGTACGGCCGTCATACGAGCGCCCATAAGACGGCGTACACCAGTGAGGGCAGGAGGTTTCCCACAGGGATTTTTTTCAACTCCAGGATGTTGATCCCGATAGCGAGGATGAGCACCCCACCCGTGGCAGTGACGGCGCTGAGGACGCGGGGGTCCTGAAGAAAGAGAAGCTGGGAGGCCAAAAGGGTGATCGTACCCTGCACTACTAGGACGGGGATCGCAGAAAACGCGACGCCGAGGCCGAGGGTGGAAGCAAAGGCAACGGAGGCTACGCCGTCCAACATCGCCTTGAGATAGAGGGTGCTTGCGTCACCGACCGCACCGTCTTGGATGGCGCCGACGATCACCATAGCCCCGGAGATGTACAGGACCGATGCCGAAACAAATCCTTCAACAAAGGTTGCGGAACCGGAATGGAACCGCTCTTTCAGCCATTCCCCCAGTTTCTCCACCCAATCCTCGACTTCCAGGAGTTCCCCTGTTAATGCCCCGAGGAGAAGGCAACCGACGACAGGGATGACCTCTCTTACCGATAGGGCCATCTGGAGACCAATAACCACAACGGAAAGGCCGAGGGTCTGCATGACGGTCTTTTTGAACCTCTCCGGCAGACGGTTACCGACCGAGAGGCCGATCAGGCTCCCGACGATTATGCCGCCGCTGTTTACAAGCGTCCCCTTCAAGAAACCTCCTCTCTCCTTAATCGCGACCGACGTTGCCGCACGTCTTCGTATTTCTATACCACCGCCGTTGAAGGGTGACAAGAATCAAAAGCGGACCTTCCACCGGTATTGACATCGACGGGGAAAAATGCAAGAAACAACCCCATGAAAACGCACACTTTTCTTTTTCGGGAGGGACTATGGTCGGTAGAAGGTGTTTATTTCGATGACCGCGGCCGTCCCATCGCCCTCGAGGGTAAGACACGGGTCACACACCTACCCAGGCTGTGGGTGAACGAAGGCGCCATGGAGCTGAAATCTGGGGAAGTCCCCATTGTCGTCCATAACCGGTATGAAGTCACCCCCTTCGAAGAGGGCCGCTCCACGACCTCGTGGAAGTCTTCGAACCCTGCGGTCGGAGAGTTGAACGGGAGTTTCATCCTCGTTGATGATGCGATTCTCTCAGTCTGCCGGTCAGGTGACGGTCTGTTCGGCGGCTCTGAATTCATGCTCCGGGTCAACGACGAACAGTACCTCAGCCGTGGCGCATTCCTTAGAGAAAACGAAAGGCTCTCCTCCTGGTCCGTCACGCTGCGAAAGATCAAGGACGGTCCCTTTCCCGAATCGGTGTGAAACGGGGGAGGAAACGAAGGACCAAAAAAAAGGGCCCCGTTTTGGACTCGCCGGGGCCCTTTCGTGAGTTTTAAGGTGCGTCGGTCATCCGACGACGGATTTGATGAGCTCCACCACCGGTGACGTGAAGAGGGCGATGAGGACAGTGTACAGGGCGAACGCACCCATGACTTCGCTCATGTAGAGCTTGTTATACTTGTGCCGCAGGGAGATGAGGATAAGCCCGCCGACTATCAGGGCACCGAGATGGAAGTAAGGGAAGTTGCTAGCGCCGGTCGCGCTGTACTCAGCGATCGCGAACGTGCCCGTTACCAAAACTACGAAAACCGCCATACTCAGAGTGGAAAGTACCTTTTTCATCTTTATTTCCTCCTTTTTTTATTGTTTTTTTGATTCAATCGGTGTCTGTTTCCTTTTTACTTCATTATATGAAATTATCATGCCAGATTATCTCTCGCTTCAGCATATTTCGTAACTAATTGATAAATAAAGATATTTAAGTAATGCCCCTCCTCCGTCCTCCTCCCCGGAGAGAAAAATCACCCCTCTTTTGTAAAGATTCGTTCAACGACATTGAATGAAAGGTTCAAGGTGTGGTAATGAACAGCATCATGGAGAAAGTCGCTCCGGGTATTTTTCTGGTCCCCGGAGAAAACAGATCGCTGTTCCCGTTCTGCACCTGCCTTTACTTGAAGGGCAGAAACTTGCGGGTCCTGATAGATGCGGGCATGGGCGACGCGCGGATGGACGCCTGCCTTCGTGAAGGGATCGATGTCCTGATCCTGACCCACTGTCATTTCGACCACCAATCGACCATCGGGCGCGTTCGTGGCATCCCGGTCTGGTGCCACGATGTAGAAGTCCCCTACCTCGAGGACAGGGATGTTTACCTCCGGGAAACCGGCATACTCAGGAGCGGCATAGACATTGACCGCTTTTTCAAGAGACATCCCTTCCCGGACCTGCGCGTAGATAGGCATCTCACCGACGGAGAAAGAATAGACCTGGGCGGCCTGACCCTCCAGGTGGTCCACGCCCCGGGACATACGCCGGGCCACTGTGCCTTTTACTTCCCCGAGGCGAATTTCCTGTTCTCGGCAGACGTGGCGCTCAACACCTTCGGCCCCTTTTACGGTAACGACTTCGGCAGCATCGAGGACTTTATCGCCTCTATACGCAAGCTGAAGGCGCTCGGCGCCTCGACGGTGGCCACGAGCCATTCGGGACCTTTCCGCAACAGGCTGGCGGAGCGTTTCTCTCAATACGAGAACATCATCTACAGGCGAGACGAGCTGATCCTTAAGTACCTATCGGGGAATAAAACGCTCGCGGGGTTTCTCGGCAAACACGTTGTGTACAAAGATTACCCCGAACCCAGGGAGGTCACGATGTGGATGGAGTTGGTCCAGGTCGAGAAGCACCTTCAAAGGCTAATGGAGAAGGGCCGGGTCAGACAAGAAGGAGACCTCTACATCAAAACCTGAAAAGTAATCCCGCAAGGCAGGGACCGGAACAACACGTCCATTAATAAACCCCCTCATGACCCCCCGCCATTCTCGGTTCACTTTTCAGTGCCGTTTACCCCGCCTCTGACAAACATAAGCATCGCGGCAGCAACCACTGTGAGGGCAAGGGAAAAGTAGAAGGGGGCCAATACGCCTATACTCTCCCAGAGCAAACCCGCAATCACCGAGGCGGGGAGCGCACAGAGCCCAACGACCATCTGAAACCCCCCGAGGCCGCTGGCCCGGTATGCTTCGGGCGAGAGCTCCGCTACGAAGGCCCTCTGGACCGTGTCGATGGCCCCACGGTGGAGGCCGTAAAGGATGAAGTTGGCGACGACCATAAGATGGCTTTTTACGAACATGAAGCCCAAACAGACCAGCCCCCATAGGATGAAGGCGATCACCATCACAGCCTTTCTTCCTATCCGGTCGGAAAGCCTGCCGAACGGCAGGGATGTGGCCGCCGCAACCGCTGTGAAGGCGAGATAGAGAACGGGGACGAAAGTCACTTCGAACCCGAACTCCTTTGCGCAGATCAGGAGAAAAGAATAGCTGAAGGAACCAAGGGCGAAAAGGGCGCTCAGGAGGAGGAAGAACCGGAAATTGCGGTCCAGGTCTCTCAGCCTTATACCCTTGAACACCTTCGAGCCATCCGGCTTCTTTTCCCTGCCGACGGAAATGATCAGTGCCGCGCCGATGAAAGACGGAACGGCCGCGATCAAGAACAGGTACCGATAACCAAGGAACCCTACGAACAAGATGCAGGTGAGGGTGCCGCAGACGGCTCCCAGGTTGTCCATCGTCCTCAAGAGGCCGAAGTTCTTTCCCCGGTCCTCGTCCGTAGAAAGGTCGGCGATGATGGCATCCCGCGGCGCCCCGCGTATCTTTCCGGCCCGGTCGAGGATACGGAAGGGGATCAGATGCTGCCAGGCCGTCGAGAAGGCATAGCCCAGCCGGGAAAGCCCGCCGAAAAGGTAACCCAGCCAGACAAAGACCTTCCTCTTACTGATCCGGTCTGAAATGTAGCCCGAGGCCGCCTGCGACAGGGAGACGATGGCGTCTCCCAGGCCGTCGAGAAAACCGAGGACGGCCATGTTGGCTCCCAGGGACGTGACGAAGAGGGGCCAGACCGGATAGATCATATCCGACCCCATGTCGTTCAGGAACGACGCCCAGGAATAGGTGCGGATCGTCTTTTTCGATTCTTTCTGGTCCACAAGGATCAGCCATCCCCGCTCTATCGGACTGTCTTAATTTTTCTGGAGATTCGCACCGATTTTTTCTTGAATCAGCTTGGAAGCAATGTCGTTACCCGCCAAGCCCACCCGGACCCCGACGGAAGTGGTGTCTTTCGAGACGTATTCCAGGGCGATATGGACCTTATCGTCACCGATCGTCGAATCGATGGTCCCGGTGCCGATCTTCTTTTTTTTCGTCGTTTCTCCGGCCTTCATATCGGCGAGCGCCTTCTCGCAGGCCGACCAAGTTTCTTCGAAGGACGCCTTGTAGTTCGTCCAAAGGACGCCGTCGCTGTAAAAGAATCTGCCCGATTCGATGCCGACGACCTTGTCTCCCACCATAACGGCGCAGCCCGAAAGAATCATCGCGCCCAGAGCCAGCAAAAAGACCATGGCGCATCGTGATGGACCATTCATGAAAGTTCCTCCCTGAGTCAGTGAAATAAAGAAATCAACCGGAAAAAGTCCCGGCAAGATATACCGCCATGAAAAAGAAGTCAACGCTGCTGAAGTTCCGCGAGGGTAGGTCAGTAAAAGCGAAAATAGATCGCCTGCAGGACGGCCCACAGGAGCACGAGGCATGTCAAGACGATTAGCCCGGCGGCCAGGATCTTGTGGAGCTGATTCTCCGCCCTTTTCTCCTCATAGCCGACAAAAAACCCCGTCAGTGCCCCCGCGACGATCCCTCCGCCGTGGGCCCAGTTGTTGATTCCGGGAACGAGGAGCCCGAAGAGAATCAGTCCGATGACCCACCCGAGGGCCTGCTTGTAGACGGCCTGCCCGTAAAACCCGCCCCGGCTCTTGCCGTAATAGAGGATGGCGCCGATCAGCCCGCAGAGGCTCGCCGAGGCGCCGATGGTGAAGGGGATGCCCGCCAGGACCGAGACGTAGAACCCCACGACACCGCTGAGGACATAGACGATGATAAAACGGCCGGTCCCGTATTCATGCATCACAAAAGGGCCGAGCTGACGCAGGGCGGCCATGTTGAAGAAAATGTGGAGAATGCTGCCGTGGAGAAAAGAGGCGGAGACGAGCGTCCACCACCGGTGAAAAAGCCCGACCGGGATCGTGCCCGTGGCCCCGAGGACGAAGAGGCTGTTTTCCGACGGGGACAGGAACGTGAAGGGGTTCGCCGAAACGCCGATCTTCCGTGGGTCCAGGACGATAGACAGGATGTAAAAGGCGATGTTGGCGTAAAAAACGACAGAAACGATGTCCCGAGAGCCGATGGAATCGGCCAGGTATCTCTTCCACGACGCGCCCGGACCGACAATCCCGCAATAGGGGCATCTTTCTTCGTCGTGATTGATGAGCTTCCGACAGTTCGGGCAGATGATGGGCTTCTTTTCTTTGTTCGGCATGAGTCTCCCCTGGGTGTGAAATGTCAGCGTCTCAGCGCAAAAAATGCATCATGGCCGGGATGGCCACCAAGGTTCCCGCCGAAGCCGTCAGGTTGACAAAGACCACAAGAAGCAGGATACGGGTGATCTTGTTCCGCCAGAAACCGCGCACCGTCGTGATGTCCTCGGCGAGGTCGAGGAAGTCCTTCACCTGGGGCTTCCTCAGAGACGCCTCGGCGAGTCCCGCGATCCAGCCTGTCGCGATTAAAGGATGGATCGTGGCGACGGGCGCCGAGATCGCGGCCGTGACAATCGTGAGCGGATGGGCGAGAACGGCCAGGGCGCCGACAGCCGCGGACAGGGCCGTGATCGCCACCCAGGATTTGACCATGTTGAAACTGGCCTGGCTGCCGGCGTAGAAGAACCCACCGATGATGAGACCCAGGACACCGGCGAGGAGAACCCACTGGACGACGTCGCCCCACGGGCCCCTGGGAGGAACCTTGTTCAGGGCCTCGATGTCGGCCTCCTTGCCCTCATTCTTCAGAATCCCCGGTATATGCCCCGCGCCGACTACTGCCACGACCTTCCTTCCCGGCGCGTGTCGGATAGTATGGGAAAGGTACTCGTCCCTTTCATCTATCAGGGTTGTTTTAATCTCGGGCAGTTTCTGACCGAAGAGGTTCAGGGCGACCTCAAGGGCATCACGCTTTTTGAGCTTCTCGATCTCCTCCTCGCTGATCTCTTCCGCCATGATCAGCGACGCCACGGCCTCGGGCAACAGCTTGAATTTACTCCAACATCCCATCTTTCGCCAGGTGCGCATGAGGGTCACGCGGATGTCCCGGTCTGCGGGTACGACCTCCGCCCCGATTTTCTCGGCGGCGACGACGGCCCTGTGCATCTCCTCGCCCGGCCTGATGTCGAACTTTTCCGCCATCCGTTTTTGGAACGACGCCATAAGCAATTGGGACAGCAGAACCGAAGTCCGTTTTTCCCTGATGACTTTGACGATGTCGGTCTCGAGCCACTTGCGTGGATTCTTGAGCGCCTCCAACCTCGTCTTGCACAGCTCGACGCAGACGGTGTCCGGTTTCTCCCCTTCGATCACCGCCTCGACCAGGTCGGCACTTTCCTTGGAGACGTGAGCGGTTCCGACGAGCACCACCTCTTTGCCGTTAAAGCTACGGCGGTGAATATCCGCGTGTTCCAATCCTTTTCCCTATCCTTTACTCACACTTTTTTGTTCGGTGCGCGATTTCCCTTGTGGACATTGGAAGCTATCAGTATTTTATCCCGTTGTAAAGGGTGGTGGAAGGACGGAAAGGGAAGTGGTATAAGCCAAAAGCAGTCAAAAATCTTTCCTTTAATCATTCGATGCCTGACGTGATGGATGCAAGATTCAGAATCGGTCAAACGGTAGAGGCTATGATCGAGACGGTCGCCTTCGGCGGCGACGGGGTCGCCAGGGTGCGCGACATGGTCCTCTTCGTCCCCTTTACCGCCGACGGGGACCTGGCGGAGGTCAGGGTCGTCGAGGTGAGGAAAAATTTCCTCCGCGGAAAGCTGAGGAGATTACTCATCCCATCACCCCATCGGACAGAGCCTGAGTGCCCTTATTATCTTCGGTGCGGCGGCTGCCGGTACCAGCACATATCCTACGAGCATCAGCTCGAGCTGAAAAGAAATCAGGTCGCCGAGTCGTTCAAGAGGATCGGCCGATTCTCCTCGCCCCCTGTGGAAGACATCCGTCCCTCGCCGAAGAGTTACAACTACCGGGGAAAAGTGGAAATCCACCTCAGGACTAAGAGGGGTTACCCCCCCGAAATCGGGTTCATCGACACAGGAGGGCTGAGGATAGTCGACGTAGAGCGTTGTGCGATCGCGGATGAGACGATCAACAACGCCCTCCGCGAACTCAGGGGGAAGGCGCTCTCCGGAGACCTGCCCATCGGAGGGGAGGAGACAAAGATACTCTGGTCGGGAGACCAGGATATGAATGAAGACGGCCCGATCACCCGGGTCGTCAAAGGCCGCAAACTTGAAGTCCACCGGCAGGGCTTTTTCCAGGCAAACCTGTCCCTCACGGACGCGCTCGTCGATGCCGTTCTTGACCTGGCCGCCCTGACGGGCGGCGAGAGAGTCCTCGACTGCTACTGCGGGGTCGGGCTTTTTTCGCTCTTTCTCGCGGCAAAGGCCGGGGATATCATTGCTGTCGACATCGACCGGGAAGCCGTCGGCGCGGCACGGAAAAACTTCGCCGCCTTCGGACATGGGGGCGTCCGCCTGTTTGAGGGGTCCGTCGAAGACATTCTCAGGGAACATCTAGCCGGAGAGAAAGGCAGGACTGACGTCGTCGTGCTCGACCCCCCGAGGACGGGTTGCGACAAGGTTCTCCTGGATACTCTGGCGGAATGGAGACCCAAGAAGGTTGTCTACGTCTCCTGCGACCCGGCGACACAGGCACGAGACATCCGGTACCTCGCCGACCGGGGGTTTTCTTTGCAGATATTGAGACCCTTTGATATGTTTCCCCAGACGAAACACATAGAGGTTGTCGCCCTCCTGACGTGGGGCAATAGATAGATTTCGCGTCCGCGACGCCCTGTGCCCGGCTCGGAGGATGTTTGAGGAAAGCCGTGATTATAGGTTATGAGAGAAGACCGACTTACGTGAAGCCGAAGGACGCCTCGACCGTCATCTTGCTCCGCAGGCGGCCGAATGCTGTGAAGGGCGGCATCGAAGTCCTGATGGTGCTCCGACACCCGGGAAGCAGGTTCGTAGCCGATGCCTACGTATACCCCGGCGGCGCCATCGATGAGGAAGATTGCGCCCCGGCCATGGAAGTCCTCTGCCGGGGAATGACCCGGGAGAAAGCGGTCGGCCTGATGGACGACATCCCGCCGGAGAAGGCCCTTGGGGCATGGGTGGCCGGTATCCGCGAGACCTTCGAGGAGGTCGGCATATTGCTTGCCTACATCAAGGACGGTGGGTTGATCACTTTAAGCGACCCAAAGGAGGCCGAAAGGTTCTCTAACTACCGAGACGCCCTGGGCAAAGGGGCCGACGATTTCAGGTCGATGCTTGAAAGAGAAGGGCTCACCCTCGCAGCCGACCGCCTCCATTACTTTTCCCACTGGGTCACACCGGAACCGCTCCCGATCAGGTATGACGTCAGGTTTTTCGTGGCCGAGGCACCGACGGGGCAGGAAGCGCTCCACGACGGTCATGAACTGGTCGGACATCTCTGGGTCACGCCGCAGGAGGCCCTCGACGCCTATCACCGCGGCGACTTCAATCTCGTTCTCCCGACGATCATGACCCTTAAGGAACTCTGTGCCTTTAAGACCGTCGAGGACGTTATCCTTGCGACGAAGGGGAAAGACATCCCCCGAATACTGACAAAAATGGAGCGAAAAGGGGGAAGAAACGTGGAAATCATGCCCGACGGCTCCGTCTTCGCCCCATCCCCATGCAAGTAAAAAAGGCGTATGAGGAGGTTTAGATGAAAAAACTTAGCGAGTTGTTCAGTCTGAAAGGAAAAACGGCACTTATCACCGGAGGAGGAAGGGGAATAGGCAAGTTTATCGCAACGGGACTCGCCGAGGCGGGCGCCGACCTGATCATCACTTCACGGAAGATGAAAAACCTCGAAGCGACGGCCGAGGAGGTCTCCGCAACTTACGGTGTCCAAGTCCTGCCTGTAGCCTGTGACATGGCCAGGGCCGAGGACATTGAAAGCATGGTGAAGGCGGCGACGGAAAAATTCCCCCGGATCGACATCCTCGTCAACAACGCCGGGGCCACCTGGGGTGCGCCTACGCTGGAATTTCCCCTCGACAGATGGGATCAGCTCTTCAACGTCAACGTGCGCGGCGTCTGGATACTGACACAGAAGATAGCCAACCTCATGAAGGATCAGGGCGGCGGAAACATCATCAACATCTCGTCGATCATGGCCTTCAGGGGGTCGGAAGAACTGGCCCACCCCGCGGTCCCTTACAATTCCACTAAAGCGGCGATCAACCTGCTGACCATGAACCTGGCGGTGAAACTTGCACCCTACAACATCCGCGTGAACGCCATCGCTCCCGGCTTCTTCCGCACCGACATGATGACTTACATCGAGAAACCGGAGTTCAAAAAGGCCTATGACCTGATTCTCAGCCAGATCCCGATGCGCAGGGTCGGCGACCTCGACGACATGAGAGGCGTCGCCGTCTTTCTCGCCTCAGACGCCTCGGCTTACATGACCGGCCACGTCCTGGTCAACGACGGCGGTTACCTGGCAAAATGAGGTAAGAAGGGCATGCGAGAGATGCCGAACTGACGACGGTCAGTAGGGGAGAATGAAAGATGAGGACAGTGAAGATCGAAGGGATGTCGTGTCAACATTGTGTGAAGGCAGTGACTAAGGCCCTCGAGGCGATACCGGGCGTAACCGACGTCAAGGTTGACCTGGCCCGGGGAGAGGCAAGCTTCGAGGAAGCGCAGCCGGTCGACGACCAGACTTTAAGGGAACGTATCCGGAAGGCCGGCTATAGACTTGGATAGGGAGTACCTCTTCAGCCTCCCGAATCGAGGCCTTTGAATCTGCTGTCGAATCGCCGTACCGTTATCTATCAGGCAACGTTCTTCAAAGGCCTCGATCTTTAGACACAGACCGACTATGCTCACCTGAACTTCACTTCAGGGGCGGTCTTCGCGGCCGCCGGCGCTTCGAAGAAGGTCGCCGCCTTGAAGCCGAACAATCCCGCAAGGAGATTCGCCGGGAAGCTCCTGATCGCCACGTTGTAAGCCTGGACCGCTTCGTTGTAACGCCTTCTTTCCACGGCGATGCGGTTTTCCGTGCCGGCGAGCTCATCCTGGAGCCTGATGAAATTCTGGCTGGCCTTGAGGTCCGGGTACCGCTCGACGACGACAAGCAAGCGGCTCAAGGCGCCTGTCAACTCGTTGTTGGCCTTGATCTTTTCGTCGACCGTCCCCGCCCCGCCTACCCTGGCACGGGCGTTGGTGACCTCGGTGAGAACCTCTTTCTCGTGGGCGGCGTACCCCTTCACAGTCTCGACGAGGTTGGGGATGAGGTCATAGCGCCGCTGGAGTTGGTTTTCCACCTGTGACCAGGACGCCTTCACCGCTTCGTCGAGCCTGACGAACTGATTGTACGTCCCCCGAACAAAAGAGTAGGTAAAAAAGGCGACCAAAGCCACGATAACGAGTACAACTATCCACTTTTTCTTCCCCGGGGTCATCTCCACCTCCACTATCCTCTTATACTTTTATCTTATCCACCAGGTCTGTCAGCAGGGCCAGCTCTTTCGCGTAACCCTGAAAGACACGCTCAGCCTCCGCTGCCGCGAGCCGGCTCCGTCCTTCCTTTATATCCACGCACTGTAGCAAGGTCCCTGTCTCGGCCGCAAATGCCTTCGCCACGGCCTTTACGACCTCTCCCCGCCCCAGGGGAACCTCAACGTCTCTTAGATAGAGAAGGGCGTTGAAAATGGCTATGAAAGCCGTGACCGATTCCTTGATAAGGTCTTCGACCCGGCGACTTTTACCCTCCGTTTCCAGGTACCTCGTCCTGAGAAGGAGGAGCTTCCCCTTCAGCTCTCTCTCGACCTGCAACCGGAGCGCCGGTTTATCGAAAGTCAAATCTTTGAGAACGTCCTCGCCGAAGACGAGCACGTAACAGCGCTTCATGTTGAGAAACTCGACGGGGTAGCAGTCGAGGGAAGAGTTGATGAAGGCCTTTGTCATGACTAGGGGCAGGGCGACCCTCCTCTTCCTCCATTTCGGCAGGACGCCGAAAACACTGCCCAGGTTGTCGATGCCCTGTTCCGAAAGGACGATCAAAAAATTGATATCCGATTTCCCCGGCACATAATCGTTCCTTGCCCCGCTTCCGTAAAGAATTATGGAAATCAGGTCGGGACCGAAAACAGACAGAAAATCGGAGGTGAATTCCTGAAAGATGTACTCCGGCTTTTCCGGTATCTTCACCATTTACGCCTCCTTTTTTCAGAAACCCCGTCCGGCTCCGCCGCCGCCGCTCGACCCGCCGCCGAAACCACCGAAACCGCCGCCGCCGAAAGCCCCGAACCCCCCACCGCCGCGGCCGCCGCCGAGGAACATGAGCAGGATCAAGGGCAGGAGAGACCGACCCTGAGGAGTCGCCAGGAGCAGACCGAAGAGGACGACCAGGATGAGCAACGAGACGAGGGTGCCGGCCCAGGAGATCCCTTTCTCCCGGGGTAGCCCTTCCATCCCCCGGTGTGGCTGCGGGACGACGCGTTTTTCACCGATGGACGCCTTTGCATCTTCGGCAACGACGGCAGCCACGTCGAGCATGGCATTCAAGAGTCCCCGTCCGTATTCGCCTTTCCTGAGAAAGGGCACCACATCCCGGTCCAGGATAGCGCCCACGCGTCCGTCGGGGAGGATTCCCTCCACGCCGTATCCCGTCTCAATCCTGACCTGTCTTTCCTTGAGGGCGAGAAAGATCAGCACCCCCTTGTCCTCGCCTTTCTTGCCGATACCCCAGGATTGGTAAAGCCTGTTGGCGTAATCCGCCGGGTCGTTATCTCCGATGGTCGGCACCGTCGCCACGACGATGGACGTCCCGGTCTTCGCCAGAACCTCTCTCGCCAGGGCATCCATCCTCTGGCGGTATGCGTTGGGTATTACGTTCGCGAAATCATTGACGGCCCCCACCGGTCGCGGAAATTTTTCGGCCCCCTCACCGGAGGGCGCGAAGAACGAAAGACCGGCAAAAATCGCCGCCACCAAGAAAAACGCTCTGAGCATAGGAAGTCTCATGCCGCGCAATCTATCACAAACATCAAATATTTCTATGGATTTTTTCCGTCGTTTACGATATTTAAAAATACAATGATGTTGCGGCGTTTTGCCGGAAAGGAGGGAATCATGGGCGGAAAACTACAGTGGATGATAATCGGCATCGTCACGGTTTTCTTTTTTTCAGGTTGTGCTTCGCTCAAGTGCCTGGACGGAAGTTGTGAGAGACAGATACAGGTACTGACCATCACGAACGACGAGATGAAAAAGGAACTCACACGTCTCGAGGCGGATGTCAAAGAGAAGGACAAGGCACTCCAATCGGCTAAAGAGGAGGTCGCAAAGCTGCAGAGCGAGAAGGCGGCCTTGACGGCTCAGGTCAAAGACCTCCAGGAGTACATAGAAAAGCAGAGGCAGGGTGAAAAAGCCGCAGCGATCAAGACCGAAGCGATAACAGAAAAGGAAGAGGTACGGAAGGCGGAGGCGGCATCCCAGGGAGAAACCCTGGCTAAACCCTTGCGGATCAAGGTACTGTCGGGCGACGGAAGGCTGGCCTCTGCGAGAAAGATGGCGCAGCTGATAGAGAAGACGGGCCTCAAAGTAGAGATCGTCGACCACGCACCTCGGTCCAATTTCGCGGAGGATACTATCTACTATACTGCCGACGCGGAAAAGGAGGCCAAAGAGATCGCGAAGAGCATCGGCGGGAAAGCCGTCCTGAAACCGGTGACCTGGTCTTCCTCGTTCAACATCATCGCCGTCACGGGAAAGAAAAAATAGCCGTGAAGAGAAAGAAGGCCGAATACGCCTCCGCTTACCAGGGCAAGGCGCTGATCGCCGACCCGATATACCAGTACGCCTGGTTCACCGTCCCGTCCCCGGACTACCCAAAGGAATCGACGGAAAAGGACCTGATCGATTCTCCCTGGGTCCAGCGCCTGCGGCGGATCAATCAGCTCCAGAGCGCCCGCTGGGTCTACCCCGCGGCAGAGCACAGCCGGTTTCAGCACTCCCTGGGAACGATGCACATGGCCGGTGAATTCGGCCGTTACCTCTATCCGAGCCTGAAGGAGGTCTGCGGCGATGTCCCGTCCCTCAATTTCGTCGAAGAGTTGCTCCGTGTGGCGGGACTCCTCCACGACGTGGGGCACGGCCCTTACGGCCACTTCTTCGACGACGAGTTCATCCGCCAATTCGACCTTAACCACGAGCGGATTGGCCAGGAGATAATCAAGAGAAAACTCGCCGGGATCATCAGAGGGATGCGGCGAAGCCCCACGGGTCCCTTCGAGGGCCGTGAGACCATCCAGCCTGAGCAGATCTCCTTCCTGATAAAGATGCCGGAGGAGGGTGACCGACGGCACCCGCAATGGCTCAAGATGCTACGCCAGCTCTTTTCCGGTGTTTACACCGTGGACAACCTTGACTACGTCCAGCGCGATGCTTACATGACGGGGTTTTCCATGGACATCGTGGACATCTCGCGGCTCAGGTTTTACTCCTTCTTCACCGGAAAGGGCCTCACGCTCCACCAGGCGGGTATCTCGGCCCTCAGCCGCTTCCTTAACGCAAGGCTCAACCTCTACACAAACGTCTACTACCACCGAACCACAAGGGCCCTCGACCTTCACTTGCAGGAAATCTTCCGCGAGACGATGGATATCCTCTTTCCCCATCACCCTCTTGAGGAACTCGACGAATATCTCAAGCTCGACGACTGGCACCTCTTCGAACAGGTGCGCGCCTGGCCGCAGGCGAGGTCGGCGGCAAAACGTAGGCTGGGGAAAGAATGGGAGACGATCCACTCAAGGGCCGTAAAATGGAAGATGGCCTTCGCCGCCGAGCTCTCTATTGACGAGGTACGGAAGGGTGCACGATTCTCGACGGCCGATGACTACGAGAAGGAGATACGCCAGTTCCTGGCGAAGGACCTGAAAAATCTCGAGTTTCGTGTCGACCTCGCCACTCAGGACCCGCGGCCCCTGAACCCCATGGCAGAAGAGGAAAAACGTATCAACGTCTTCAACCCCCTCACCGGCCTCACCTCGCCGGAACCGCTCCAGGACATCTACCGCTTTATCCCCGCCCGGGTCGTCCACTTCCGTGTCTTCGCCCTCAACCACGACCACGACAGGGAACTCTCCGAAGCCGCCGAAAAGGCCCTCAGCACTATCGGCGCCGGCTACAGGACTAACATCTGACGCTGCGGTTCTTCCCCTTACAGGTCAAACGGTCTTGCCTGATCTCCCTCACAGGACAGCGGAGGCAGTAAAAAATCGAGAACCAGTTCGTTGAACTCCCCCGGCCGCTCGAAGAAGGGGATATGGCCGCAGTCTCTCATGACCCGGATCTCGGCCCCCTTTATCCTTTCCAGGCCGTGACGGCCATGAGAGAGGGGAAAGACCCGGTCACGCTCACCCCAAACGATCAGGGTGGGACAGGCGACCCGGTGAAGATTTTCCAGGATCGGTGAGACGACATCTCGCTTTACACGGCGGAAATCGACGAGAGAACGGACGAGCCTCAGCAGAAACGCCGGTCGGCCGGGACGATTGAAATATCCGTGATAGAGGTCGATCAGTTCATCGGTCACAACAGCGGGATTTTTCACGGCCAGCTTGAAGAAGAGCGCCACACCCGGGCGAGTGGGTACGGAAGACAGCTCCCCGATCAAGGGCAACGTCATCCACCGCAGCGTCCAGATGACTTCCACTCCGAGACCGGCACAATCCACCAGAACCAGTTTCTCGACCTTCTCAGGAAACCGGATGGCATACAGGAGGGCGATGCCCCCGCCGAGAGACTGTCCGCAAAGTACCGCTCGCTCGACTTTGAGTTCCCTGAGAAAACCGTCCAGGAAGGAGAGATAATCGAAGGGCGCGAAGGGCTCGCCGGGCATGTCTGTTCGGCCGAACCCGGGAAGGTCGGGGACGATCACCCTATGGTTCTCCGAAAACGCCCCGATGTTGTGCATCCAGATCTCCGCCGATGCACCAAGGCCGTGGATGAGGACGAGCGGCCTCTTTCCGTCGCCGACAGCCCAGTAGCGGGTCTCGACATTGTTTACCGTGACGAACCGGTCCCTAGGCATTACCATGAGTGTAACTTCCTCGGCCTGCAGGCCGGATTCCACCTTCTTCGCACAGGCGTCTCCATCACCCCTTGAAAAAGGCGGAGACGAGGTCGAGAAACTCCGCCAGGAGGGTTCTGCTTACTACGAAGATGTGGCCGGCATGCTTCTCGATGGTCCGGTTCAAACCGCCTCGACTCACGGAAATGTTACCCTCCTCCGTGACCCCCCACAAATCGCCGGCCACGCAGGAGCCCGGCGGTGCGATCACGTCCCGGTCGCCCCGGTAGTTGAAGATCGCGACACCGGCGTCTTTCAGGGCGTTCATGTTCACCGGCTTTCCGTCCAATGCCTTCACGGATGAGGGCAGACAGTATGTTCCTTCGTAGATCTGGTTGCCCATGTACATCTTCGCGATCCACTCTTCGTGGGCACGCTCCGGGAACTTCGTGCCGTGCGTCACCCAGTAGAGAAAAGGCGCCGAATCTTCCAAGTCGTCAGGAATATGGGCCCTCTCGTAAAGACCGCTCGCCATATAAAACTGAACCCCCGGTTGGGTGAGATTCATCCCCATCTCGATCAGCTGCGGGGGAACGTTCACGTCCCCGAACAGCTCTCTCATCAGATACGGGTCGTAATAATTACGGATGACATCCCGCATAGGACGCATCCCCGATTCTTCGTCGTCCCACTTGACCGGTGTAGCAAGCAGGGCAACCTTACGGATGTCCATCGGAAGACCCAAGGCCATCCGCTCCTCGGCCCGTCTCGCCAGGTAAGAAATGAGCAACGTCCCTCCCATACAGTAGCCCATGGTATGGATCTCACTCCCCGGATGGAGGCGCTCTAAGATGTCGAGGTACCGGTCATGGACTGTTTTTCCGTAAAAATCGAGGCCCAGTTTCGACTCTCTGTAGCCTGGCTCTCCGTGATCCACGAGATAGAGGTCATACCCCAGCCTCAACATACCCTCGATCACAGACTTGCCCTTTGCAAGGTCGTATATTTCGGGTTTGTTTATGAGCGGCGACGCCAGATAGAGGACCTTTCCGTTCGGTGGGATACCCTCCGGCCTTGGATAGTGGCGGAGGGTCACCGAATGGAGACTCGACCCCTCGACAACGCTGTACGGCATATACCCGATCATGCCTCCCGTCGCCCGGTCGGAATAGTCCCGCACGTCGAAAGCGTCGTTCCTGTAGAGGTTCTCAAAACGGACGCGGCATTCCTCGAGGTATTCTTCGAAGGAAATAGAAGGGGTACCGCCACTCTTTTTTCTCCAAAAGAGCATCTCCCCGTTTTGCAAAGGCTTGCCGGTGATGAGAACAAGGAAGCATTTCAAGAGACCCTTCATGGCGTGCAGACGAGTAAGCCCGCGGGAATTGTAGTTGTTTTCCAGGAATGCGAATTCGGCGAGGGTACGTTTCAAGAATTCCTTCCCGTCCGGAGTCGTCACCGTGTACCGGGCTTTTTGCCGGTCAAAACGATTGTCCGTCATGAAGTTGCCGCAAAAGTTGTACAGCATCTGGGCGTAGCTCTTGTATATCCAGGCATTCAGCTCCCCGAAAACATCGGGGTTCTTTTTCGTCACAACGGCAAGCCGGGCGTATTTTTTGATGGGCTCGGTTACCTGCGATTCGAGCACGACCTTCTGCCCGGCTGCTGTCATAGCAAGGGGACCGAAAAGAAAGGGGTTTTCACCGACTGCTTCGAGGCAACGCTTCCAGCAAAAGAGGCCCCTCGTCAACTCACCCCCCATCAGACTCCTCCAGGGGATGGCGGTGGTGAGACCCTCGGCGTTGTCCGCCGGCGTAACACCCATACCCGCCAACAACTCATCAGGGGATATCCCTTCTACAGACTCTTTTTTTCGGTTCGCAGCCTTCATTTTTACCTCCTTAAAGCCGATTTTTCAGGGTCAACGAGCTCACCGGTTGTCTCCAGGGAGGAGTGCCTGGGCGGGCTCGACCCGTTTTACAGCGGTTTTTCCGGGGGGAGCGTCTCGCCGAGGGCCAGCCGGCAGATATCGCTTATCATGTAATTCTTCATCCCCGCCTCTCTCACCGGCTTGTTCAGCGTCGCAAAACACATCGGACAGAGGTACACCATCGCCTCCGCCCCGCTGTCCTTGGCATCTTTCACGTTCTTTTCCCGGAAAGGCGCGAAGTTCTTTCCCCGGGGAAAGAGTTTGAGGCCGGGACCGGCGACTTCCACGCCGCAGCAGAGCGCATCTATCCCGTCGTACTGCCGCTTTACGCGCCGGACGCCGATGAGGTCGAATATCTCGTCCAGAAGCCCATCCTTCTCAGGCGTTAAGCGCGAGGCGCAGGGACGCTGGTAGGCAACCTTCATGTCCAGTTTCTTGACCTTGTCCTTGTGAGTCTTGAGATAATCCCTAAGGTACTCGAAGATATGAACGGGCCTGAAGGGTAAGGTGATGCCGTATTCCGGGGCGACACCTTTCAGCAGGCCGTAACAGTCGTCGTGGACAAAGACGATTTCCTTGGCCCCTGACCTTGCGAGATTGTCCACCATAGCCCGCAGCCTGTCGCGCATGATGGATTCGTCACCCATATGGGCAAAAAGGACATTGCAAAAATAATGTTTACCCTTGAGAAGGGGTATCCCCTCGAAGAGCTGTCCCTGGATCGCCCAGGGCATGTTGCCCTGCATGACGCAGATGGACATGACACGGTCCTTTTTCTCGACCGGCCTCGGTTCCCCTTCCGGCTTGAACCTCTCTGCCATCTGCGCGCGTAGTGCCGGGTCGGTGAAATCCCCTGTTTCCTCCAGCCGCCGCAAGATCAGATCAAAAGGACGGGCGCCTTTCGGGCAGTATTCATTGCAGGCGATGCAGGTTATGCAGTCCTTGAGCCAGTTGACCTTTTCACCCCTGACAAGCTTTTCGAACTCCTTGCTGCCGCTTTCCCGGTCAAAATCAAGGTAATAACACCTCTCGAGGCACTCACCGCAAAAATCGCATTTCTCTTCGTGGAACATAAGACCTCCTCATTGCTTGTGATTATGATGTCGCCGCCGCGAAAGAGTGAGAACATCTACCCGGCTCGTATCCTCTCCCACCATCGACCGTCGTTACACTTCCATGTAACCCATCGACGAGTAGAACGTCGCCCTGTCGAAGAAAATCATCATCCGGCGGTCGAATTCGAAGGCCATGTAGATGTCGAGCGGTTTTTTTGTCATGCCGTAAGAAAGGGCGAACTCCCAGATATGCTTTCTCTTCAGACTGAGCGCGCTCAATGCTTCGTGCAGAGTAAACCCTTCCTTCCGTTTTTCCCTTCCGAATCCCCTGAAATACCCCCGGATGTCCACACTCCGCTGGGCGCTGTCCTTGTAAAATTCATCGGCCCAAGTGCTGAAAAGCTCGAGCACGTCTTGGGCGCGACGGCGAAGCCTTTCAGGGTCATAGGAATGGTAGTTGGGGGTCGACCTATTCACCGAAACATCATGGAGCCAGTTGGCGACGATGGCATCGGCATTTTCCCGGATGGTCTCGACCAGCCTGTCGGACAGGAGATTCTTCTTCTGTCTCCGCCCCCCACGCTTATCGACTGCTGCCGAGAAGGAGTCAATGATCGCCCAATAGTCGGATTTGTTCTGGATGAAGGTCCGGACCGCCTTCATGTTAGACCGAAAGGCGAGACGGGGGATCTTATCTAGGGGATAGTATTTCACCGCGACTGTATCGCTCCCGGGCGTGATTTTCCCCGCCACCCGCAGCGCCTCGAATGTCAGGAATATCAAGTCACCGTAGAAATAATTGCTGCACGAATCAACATCGACAAGACTTACTATCTTCCCCTTTATGCCGGTCTCTTCCTCGAGTTCTCTTATCGCCGCGTCCTCTATTCCCTCTCCGACCTCGGCGAACCCCGACGGAAGACACCACGTGCCCTTGTACGGCCTGTATTTCCTCTTGACGAGAAGGATCCTCCGATCCTCCTGCAGGATCGTCGAGACCACGGGAAGGGGGTTGTCATAGAAGAATACATCGCAGGCGGCGCAGTAATCGCGGAGCACCCCGTCTTCATCCCGCTTGGCAACCGACTCGCCGCAATGGACGCAGTATCGCCGCTCCGCCCTCTTCATCGTTCATCTCTCCGACACCGCGGTTTGGAACAGACGAAAATCGTGTCATCTTTCGTGATGCGAAATCCGTCTCTGCTCCGGTTGAAGTGCCTCTGTAAATATACCTCAAACAGGTCGAACGCCCTTGCCACATCCCGCGGCGACAGGCCGGAGAGAAACAACGGCCACTTAAACCTGAAGTATTCCATCAGGGAGTACATATCCCCCGCCTCGAAGACAAGGGTGTTCTCATAGGCCTTCCGAATGATAGCACCGAACCAGGGCTCGAGAAGTTCATAGCCGTTTTCTGAAGAAAAACCGGTTATGAGCGCTTCGATGGGAAAGGTGGCCGCTCGGTCGATCATGCCGTTTTCGACCAGCATATCCCGGGTGAAATCGACAAGCTCTTTCAGGCTATCGCTGTTATGCACCGTCGCGACGAGAACCGCGTCTTCATCAACAATCCTCGCTACTTCGCCGATGATATGGGGGAAAAAATAAAGCGAATAGCTGCAGATTACGGCATCGAAAGAACGGTCCTCAAAGTCCCGGATGACGGAGGCATCCCCATGGATGAATGTCCCGTCTATTCCCGCCCGGGCGCAGGCCTCCATGAAGACATCCCTGTATCCCTCCACGACGTCGATACCGATGATGCGGGCACCAGGCGACACCCTCGCCCTCAGGGCCTCGGTAAAAAAACCGAACCCGCATCCCAGCTCGACAATCTTCCGGACACGCGAAAGGTCGAGTCCTTCAAGGGCGACCTCTCTGACATCTCGTCGGTTTGTCGAATGTCTTCTGATGATCTCAGCGGTCACGCGGTGGGAATCGATATCGCTGAAAACATCAATGATCTTGCGGCGATGATCAACCTTCATGAAAAAATTATCCCGCAGGGCCTGGGGAATGTCAAATACGTTCAGTAACCCACAACGAAACCGAGGCGACCCTAGGTGCCGAGAGCATCCAATCCGTCAAGCCGACGCCCTCCGTATCCGGCAGGGCAGGTTCGTGATGTTGGGTGTGCCGAACTCCTTCCCCAGTTTCTTCATGGAGGTCAGCATGTTGAAATTGGACCTTCGCCAGTCATACTGGGTCTCCGGGGCGGCCTCGGGGAACCACCAACCCAGGGCAGCGCTGACTACGCGGGAGTGGATGGTGTCGGTAACGCGGGCCCTCTGCGTTATCGCGCCGTATTTCGTCTCAATGACGACCTCGTCCCCGTCTGCGATCCCGTAGCGAGCAGCCGTTTCCGGGTGGATTTCCACCAGCGGGTGCGGTCTCTTCTCGCGCAACCTCGCCACCCATCGGTACGAAGATAAGAGATAGTAGCGGCTTTTGGCGCTGGTGACGAGCAATGGATAGTCTGGGTCGTCTTCTTCGGGAAATCCCGTGAATTCAGGGAGCGCCTTGAGCTTAAACTTCTCGGCCGTGCTCAGGCGCAATTCCACCTTACCGGTAGGTGTCGGAAAACCTTTCGTCTCGTATGTTCGAAAGCTGTCCGGACCTTTCAGGTACCCCTTCTCGACGAACTCACGGTACGTCAAACCCGCCGGCCGAAGGAGGTCCTCCAGAAATTCTTCGTGGTCCTCGTGCCATAGTTCCGGCGGGGAGACCCTTTTGCCGATCTCGTTCAGGATCTTCATGTCGGGCCAGCACTCTTCAGGCGGTTCGACGACCTTCGGCCTCGCGAGGACGATGCCGTGGCCGATGCCGTAGTGGCCGATATCGTTCATCTCGTACTGGTGGGCCACGGGGAGAACGATGTCCGCCATGGCGGCCGTCGGCGTCATGAAGATCTCCGCGACGGCTGAGAAATCGAGACTCTTGAAGGTCTCGTAAGTTGCCTTACTGTCGGCCCAGGCAACCATCGGGTTCGTGCACATCCCATAATACCCGCGCATCTGGTAAGGCTTGCCTTCCATGACGGCCCGGCGGAAGAAGGACGGGGCGGCGGTCATCAGTCTCGGGATGACGCCGTAGTGGGCGCCGAGCATTTCCTTGCGCTTGTCGGGGATGAGGTCGGCGCGGACAAACTGCCCAAGTCCCATGACCTTGGGTTCCAGGGCGTTGATGTTTCCCCCGGGGACCTCGAGGTTCCCGCTGATCGCCATCAGACAGACGAGGGCGCGGGCGGCGTCGAAGACGTTGACGTCATGCTCGATGGCATTCCCCCATTGCAGAATCGCGGGCTTTGCCTCAGCGTACATCCGGGCGGCCCGCCTGACCAGGTCGGCGGGAACCCAGGTAATCTCCTCGACCTTCTCGGGGGTGAACGGCTTGGCCTGCCGGACCAGGTCATCGAACCCGTAGGTGTACTTTTCCACGAAGTCCTCATCGTAAAGCGACTCCTCCCACATGACGCGGATTATCCCCAGGGCTAGCGCCTGGGCCGTGCCGGGACGCAGCTGGAGCCAGAGGTCGGCCCTCCGGGCAAGCTCCGTCTTGCGGGGGTCGACGACGATCATCCGGGCACCGTTTTTCAACTGGGCGGCCACCTGGCTGTAGATATTCCCTTCCTCATTGGTGGACGGAATATTGCTGCCCCAGAAAAAAATCAGCCGGGTCGCATGGTGGAAGTCGGCGACGGGATAGAAGCCGCAGGTATGCTGACCCGTGATTTCTCTTCCGGCATGGCAGACGTCCTGGATGGCGACCACGTTCGGTGAGCCGAAGATGTTGGCGAGCCGGATCAGGACGAAATGCTCCAGCCCTTTCGGCATACCGACGCCGAAACCCACGGCCCGCGCTCCGTGCTTTTCCTTGATCTTGAGGAGGTTTTCCGCAATCTCGGCGAGCGCCTGGTCCCAGGATATGCGCTGCCATTTCCCTTCGCCCCGCTCACCCACCCGCCTCAAAGGGTGCTTGAGGCGGTCCGGGTGGGTCAGACGGTCAGCCGAGACCCTTCCTTTGAAGCATGTATAACCCTTGTTGAGATACCCCTCCGGGTTCCCCTTTATCTCGACGATCGTGTTGCCTCTAACTCCAACCAAGAGACCGCACCCCCCGTGGTCCATACGGGCGCAGTGCGTTTTCACCCACCGGATGTCTTCGGCCATTTCCGTTTTACCCTCCCAAGGATAGCTGTACGCCAGGTTAAATCAGCCTAACAGACGGCGAATTTTATGTCAATTCGGCCGGCGAAAAAGCCCCAGTTCCTCCTTGACAAACAATCGCCGGCTCCATATATATTTAACGTCCCCGTAAAAAGTCCAAAAACGTCATGCCGGACTTGATTAAGCCTGCCCCG
>CAZRAC010000028.1:0-29596 GCA_964597995.1 uncultured Syntrophaceae bacterium
CAGGCGCGCGGCGGCCTTGATCATGGCGAATTCGCCGCTCACGTTGTAGGCCGCGATGGGAAGGTCGAATTCCTCCCTTGCCGTACGGATGACGTCCAGATAAGGAAGGGCGGGCTTCACCATGATGATGTCGGCTCCTTCTTCGATGTCCAGTCCGATCTCCCGGACCGCCTCGACGACGTTCGGCGGGTCCATCTGGTAGGCCTTGCGGTCGCCGAACTGGGGGGCGCTCTCGGCGGCCTCGCGGAACGGCCCGTAGAAGCAAGAGGCGTACTTCGCGGAATAGGCCATGATGGGCACCGCTTCGAACCCGGCCTCGTCGAGTCCGTCGCGAATCGCGCCGACCTGGCCGTCCATCATGGCCGACGGGGCGACCATGTCCGCGCCGGCCCTCGCTTGGGAAACGGCGGTCTCCGCCAGCACCTCGACCGTCGTGTCGTTGTCCACCTCCCCGCCCTTCAACATTCCGCAATGGCCGTGGCTCGTGTACTCGCAGAGACACACATCGGTAATCACCAAGATGTCGGGGACGGCGTCCTTGACTTTCTTCACCGCCTTCTGGATGACCCCGTTTTCCGCAAAGGCCCCGGAGGCGACCTCGTCCTTCTTCTCCGGGATACCGAAGAGGAGCACACCGGGGATACCCAGGGCCTTCGCCTCCCGGACCTCCTTGACGAGGTTATCAACGGACATCTGGTAATTTCCCGGCATCGAGTCTATCGGTTTCTTTATTCCCTTCCCCTCGACGACGAACAGGGGGTAAATCAGGTCGTCCACGGATAGGCGGGTCTCCCGTGTCAGCCTCCTGAAGTTCTCGTTCTTCCTCAACCTCCTCGGTCGGTATGCGGGGAAGTACATTTTCAAACCTCCGTTTTATTGAGTTTAGAGTGAACCCTGAGCTATCTCCTCGTCCGACAGGTAGCACGCCGGGTCGGGGGCCCAGGGGTCTCCGGTCGCCGCCTCCGCTCGGGCGCGGAAGTTGCCGGCACAGACGTCGAGCCAGCGACACCTTGCGCAACGGCCTTTGACGTGAGATTTCTTGTCCTTGAGCTTTGCCATGAGGTCGTCGGAGGTGTCGAGCCAGATCTCGCTGAAAGGGCGCTTGCGGACGTTCCCGAAGGACCTCGTCCTCCAGAACTGGTCGGCATATACCTCTCCGTCCCAGCTCACGCAGCCGATCCCCACCCCGGAATTGTTCCCCCGGTTCATCCTGAGGAGCCTGAGGACCTCGGCGGCCCTTTCCGGGTCCTCCCTCAGGAGACGCAGGTAGACGTAAGGCCCGTCGGCATGATTGTCCACGGTCAGGACCTCTTTGGGCTTACCCCGTCTGAAAAGGTCACCCGTCCTGTCCATGATGAGGTCGATCACCTTGCGCGCGTCATCGTGGGTAAGGCCCTGCTCCATCAGCTTCGACCCCCGCCCCGTGTAAACCAGGTGATAAAAGCAGGCCCGCGGTATATCCTCCTCTTCGATGAGGTCGAAGACGGCGGGGATGTCGGCGACATTCGTCCTGTTCATGGTAAACCGGATGCCGACTTTAATCCCGGCATCCCGGCAGACCCTTATGCCCCTCAGGGTGCTTTCGAAGGCGCCTTCGACGCCGCGAAAACGGTCATGGGTCTCCTTCATGCCGTCCAGACTCACCCCGACGTAGGACAACCCGATTTTCCTGTAAATGTCCGCCGTCTTTTCCGTGATCAGGGTTCCGTTCGTGGAGATGACGACCCGCATCCCTCGGTCGACTGCGTACTGTGCCAATTCCGGCAGGTCCTTCCTCATCAGGGGCTCGCCGCCGGAGAGGAGGACAACGGGAGAGCCGAAATCGGAGAGGTCCCTGATCAATGCCTTCCCTTCCTCCGTCGTCAGTTCATCCCTGTAATGAACGTTCTTCGACCCGGCGTAGCAGTGGACGCACCTGAGGTTGCACCGGCGCGTGACATTCCAGACCACGACAGGGCGCTTGTCGCGCGAGAACTGGAGGAGATGGGAAGGCAGCCTTGCCGACTCCCCGTCGTACCGGAGGACATCGGCGGCCTCGACGGCGCCGCAGTATAGTTTGGATATTCCGACCATGGTAAACTCAGCTCAAGGTTAAAGATTCATGGTTTATAGTATTCTATGAGGGATTGCACAAGGCCGGGGATGGTGTAGGTCTCTTGGAGGATGTCCACCTTGAGGCCCGCTCTCACCGCCGCCTTTTCCGTCACCGGCCCGATACAGGCGATTTTTACACCGGCGGGGAGCGAGTAGTCTTTTCCCATGATCTCAAAAAAGTTGCTCACCGTCGATGGGCTCGTGAAGGTGATCACATCCACCTTGCCTTCTCCGATGAGCTCGTCCAGCTCCGACCTTTTGCGTCCCGAATTGACCGTCCGGTACGCAACAACCGCGTCCACCTTCGCGCCCAGCTCCGCAAGCCCCCGGGGAATCACGTCGCGGGCAACAGCCGCCCTTGGCAAAAGAACCCGCTTCCCTCGCAAATCCACTCTTTGGAAGGCCTCCACCACCCCCTCCGACACGAACTCGCGGGGAACGATGTCCACCCGAAGGCCCAGCTTCTCCACGGCCGCGGCGGTCGCGGGTCCGATCGTGCAGATACCGACTCCCTTCAGGTCCCTGACGTCGCGCCCGACCTCTCTCAGGCGCCGGAAGAAGAAACCGACGCCGTTGGCGCTCGTGAAGACTACCCATCTGTAGTCCTCGATGCGCGCCAGGGCGCCGTCAAGGCCTTCCCAACTCTCGGGCGGCGCAATCCGGACCGTGGGAAAACGTATCACCCTAGCGCCTTCCCTGAGCAAGAGCTCGGCCATCTCATCGGCCTGCGGCTCAGGACGGGTGATGACGACACCCTTGCCGAAGAGGGGTTTTTTCTCGAACCACTCCAGCTCCGCCCGTAACCTTACCACTTCCCCGACCACGAATACCGCCGGGGGTGTGAAGCGGCTTTGCGTCGCCCTGTCGGCGATGTCTCCCAGGGTCCCCGTGATTGTCCTCTGGTCCGCAGTCGTCCCCCAACGGATAAGCGACGCCGGCGTGTCGGGACTTTTCCCGTTTTCTATCAGGTTCGCGGCAATCTGCGCGAGGTTCTTTACTCCCATCAGAAAAACGAGGGTCCCGATACCCGAAAGGGCCCGCCAATCGACGCCGCTCTTTCCCTTCCCCGGGTCCTCGTGGCCCGTCACGAAGGCCACCGTCGACGTATAACCGCGATGGGTGAGAGGGATGCCCGCGTACGCAGGGACGGCAACGGCGGACGTTATGCCCGGGACAACCTCGAAAGGGATACCCGCCCGTGACAGGACCTCGGCCTCCTCGCCGCCCCGCCCGAAGATGAAGGGGTCCCCACCCTTCAACCTCGCGACATTCATCCCCTTGCGCGCTTCACGGACGAGGATCATGTTGAGCTCTTCCTGGGGGATCGTGTGGTCGCCTCCCTGCTTCCCGGCATAGACCATCCTTGCGTCTTTGCGGGCAAAGCCAAGCAGATCTTCGTTCACGAGGTGGTCATAGACGATTACGTCCGCCTCCTCGATACATTTCTTCCCCCGGAGGGTCAAAAGCCCCGGGTCGCCCGGCCCGGCGCCGACGATGTAAACCTTGCCTGGTTTAGACAGACCCTTTGATTCTTTCATCTCATCTGCGATCTCTCTTTGCGTCGCGGCCCCGGATCAAGTCAAGATACAGGCGGCTTCAGTTATTATTGACCGGGGCACCGGTAGACTTCCTCGAGTATTTCCCTCCCGCCGTCCGCGAAGATCCGCTCCGCCAGTTCCCTTCCCAGGGCTTCACATCCCGGGGCGGGGCCGGAAACCCGATCCCTTACGATGATGCTCCCGTCCAGGTTGCCGACAAGCCCCGTGAGTACTACATCGGCCCCTCTTCTTTCCGCATGGGCCGCAATCGGCAGCTGGCATCCGCCCCCGAAGACCTTGAGAAAGGCCCTCTCCGCCGTGATCGCGAGACGGCTGTCCTCGTCGTCGAGAAAACTGAGCACGCTTTTTGTTTCATTATCGCCCCCACGCACCTCGACAGCAAGGGCCCCCTGGCCGACCGCAGGAATCATGAGTTCGGGAGGTATGAACTGGGTGACCTTGCTCCCCCAGCCCATCCGGTTTATGCCCGCCGCCGCGACGACCACACCGTCAAGACCCTCCATTTCGATTTTCCTGATCCTCGTTTCGAGATTCCCGCGGATCGGCACCACGCGAATCCGCGGGAAGTGGTGCCTGAGTTGAATGCTCCGTCTCAAGGAACCGGTCCCGACCCGTGCCCCTGCGGGCAGCTCGTCGAGCATGACGCCGCCTCGCGAGACGAGGACGTCCCTCGGGTCCTCCCGCTTCGGTGTGACGCCGATCTCCAACCCTTCAGGGATGTCTGCCGGGACGTCCTTCAGGCTGTGGACGGCGAAATCGACCTCCCCGGCGAGGAGCTTCTCCTCGATCTCCTTGACGAAAACTCCTTTGCCCCCGACCTTCGACAGGGCGACCTCCTGGAGCCTATCGCCGGTCGTCTTTATCGCGACGACCTCAATCTCAACGCCGGGATGCCGCGCCTTTATCTTCTCCACGACCCACATGGTCTGCGTCAAGGCAAGTGAACTCCCCCGCGTCCCTACTCTCAGAGTTTTCATATAATCAACGGTGAATCACGTGAAGGGCAACCTAATTTTTACCGTCGTCGAGTCTGAACAACCTTCTGATCGCGGCGACGTAAGAGAGGCCGCCGTCCTCGCAGATCTCCTCTTTGAGGCCCGTGATCGGGTCGTGGAGCACCTTGTTCAGGACCGAAGAGATGAGGATCTCGATCTCCTTCTTTCCCTCCTCATCCAGGTCCTTGATCCAACGGGGCGCCCGCTCCAGCTCCCCCTTCACGATGCCGTCCAGTTTCTCTTTTAGCTGCTTGATGGTGGGCACGGCCTCCAGCGTCTGGTACCAGGTAACGAACTTCCGGACCTCTTCGCTGACGACTTCCTCCGCTTTTTGCGCCTCCTTCAGCCGGCTCTTCAGATTAGCATCGACGACGCCCTGCAGGTCGTCGATGTTGTAGAGATAGACATTGTCGATACCGCCCACCTCCGGGTCGATGTCCCGCGGCACCGCGATGTCGATGAAGAACATGAGCCTATTCTTCCTCCTGTGCAGGGCCACCGCGGCCATCCCGCGAGTGATGACGTATCCTGGCGAACCGGTGGAGCTGATGACGATGTCCGCCTGCTGCAGTTTCTCCTCCAGCCGGTCGAACCCGACCGGGGTGCCGTGAAAATCGTTCGCCAGCTTGACGGCGCGCTCGAAGGTCCTGTTTGCCACGATGATCTTCGTGACCCCCTGGTTGACCAGGTGCCTCGCCGCGAGCTCGGACATCTCTCCCGCCCCGATGAGCAAGGCCGTCTTACCCTTCAGGCCGCCGAATATCTTCTTCGCCAGCTCTACGGCCGCGAAGCCCACCGAGACGGCGTTGTTGGCGATACCGGTCTCCGTCCTCACACGCTTGGCCGTCCGGAAGGTGTGGTGGAGCAGCCTGTTGAGGATTATACCAGATGCGTTCTGGTCGACGCACCGGCGGTAGGCATCTTTTACCTGGCCGAGTATCTGGGGTTCCCCCATCACCATCGAATCAAGGCTGGAGGCCACCCGGAAGATATGGCGCACCGCCTCTTCACCGCTGTACACGTAGAGGCACCTCTCGAGTTCCTCCTCGGAAAGATTCCCGTGGGAAAAAATAAAGCCCTTGAGGCTCTTCACGGCTCCGTCCCTGTCTTCCACTCTGGCCAGGACCTCCACCCGGTTGCAGGTGGATAGGTACATGGCCTCGAGAACATCGGGAATCTTCAGGACTTCCCGGATAGGCGACGAATCCTCCTCACAGGAAATCGAGAGCTTCTCCCTTATCTCGAGCGGCGCCGACCGATGATTCATTCCGACAAGGACGATATTCATGTCGCTACGCAAAGCGATGCACCGTGGTGGAAAACACGTTGACGCCGACGAAGGTCACGAGGAGGAGACAAAGCGCCCCCAGGGAAAGCAACGCCGCCCTCCTTCCGCTCCACCCGAGGGCAAGCCTCTGATGGAGCACGAAGGCGTACAGTATCCAAGCCATCAGCGTCCACACCTGCTTGGGGTCCCAGCTCCAGTGGCTCCCCCAAACGTTGCGCGCCCAGACCGAGCCGGCAATCGCCCCGAGCGTAAGGATCGGAAAACCCCAGAGAAGAGAAACATGGCTGATCCTGTCCAGGTCATTGAGGGGCGGCAGCAGCCTGCTGAACCGCGTGAACCGTCGATGCCTGATTAACCCGTCCTGTAACAGGTACATGGCCCCCGCACAACAGGCCAGAGCGAAAAGGGCTTCCCCCGAGATGGACAGGATGGCATGGACCGAGACGAGACTGCTTTTCAAGATACCCGGCAACTGGACATCCTCCGTCATCCCCGCGGAGGCGGCCATCATGATGAAGAAAGCGAGGGGAGACACAAAAGCGCCGAGTACCCTCGTCTTCGTCTTCAGTTGAAAAGCCAGGTAGGTCCCGGTCATCGCCCAGACGAAGAAGGAGAGGGCGTCGTACCAGCCGAAGACGGGCGCGTAGCCCATCCTCTCGTACCGCAGGCCGATCGAAGCGGCATGAAAAAGAAAGGCCAAAAAAAGAATCCAGGTGGACACCCTCGCTACCTGGACCCTCTTGACGAGAAGGGACGCCGTGTAGCCCAGCGTGCTCACGACGTAAAGCCCCAGGGTAAAGTTAAAAAAGAGGTTGTCCATCATTCCTCAACCTCGAAATCGTCGATCTCTTCCCCAGTCAGATCCCTAACTCTTTCCTTGACGGCCTTCCAGTCCTTCTTCCTTATCTCATCCAGGACATCGGAATCAAGGACGGCCTCGAAGACCTGCCTGTTCGCCTCCGACGGGCCTCGCCGGTAAAGGACTCTCTCCCTCAGGACGCCCATGATCCTGATGAGGACTTCGTACTCGGGGCCGTAGATTCGTTCCAGCTCCTGCCTGATCTTTCTGGCGAGGGCAGGACTCTTTCCTCCCGTGGAAACGGCGATGGAGAGGTCCCCTCTTTCCATCAGGGACGGGAGGATGAAATCGCAGAGTCCGGGGTCATCTACGATGTTCACCAAGACCCCCTTTTCTCTCGAGTCCCAGTAAATCCGCTCGTTTACTTCGGGGTTGTCCGTCGCCCCGATCACCAGGAAAGCCCCTTCAAGGTGTTCCTTCCGGTAATCCGATTCGATATGCTCAACCCGACCGTTTTTCTTCAAGGCATCGAGCGCGGGCGAGAGCTCCCTGCCGATTACAGTAACCCTGGCGCCGCAACGGAGAAGCCGCTCCACCTTCCTCGCCGCCACTTCTCCTCCGCCGACGACGGTGCACCTTTTGTTCACTATATTCAGATAGAGGGGATAGTATCTCAATCTACCGGAACCCTCAGTCACCCGCTCACACTCCAAATCCCGTCGTTTCACCCAATCACAACCTTTTCCCGGATGGCATCTTCAGGCAGTCCGCGAAGGATATCCGCCTTGCGGTCTTCCAGGATCAATTCAATAGCCTGCCGCAGACTATCCTTCGCTTCTTCGATTGTCTCTCCTTGTCCGTTGGCACCCGGAATCTCCGGACAAATGGCCCAGTATCCACCCTCGGGTGCTTGTTCTATGATTGCTGTGAATTCAGCTTTCATTGAACCTCCTTTCTTTTATCTCCTCTCAGCAAACCTCCCGAATAGGATACAATCTTCCCTGATAACGCGGCTTTTTACGCTACCACGAAGGCCGGACAATTTCAAGTTCCTTGAAATAATAAGAAAAACGGGTTATAGAACGATTAATCGGTCCTTCCCCTGTATGCTCGGGGAATCACCTTCAGGCCGACACAGAAAGGGGCAAAAAGATGCCGGAAAAAGACAGGTGGATTGAAATCGCCATTTCGACACCGCCTCAACTTGTCGATGCGCTCTCCAATTTTCTGACCGAATCGGGAGCAAAGGGCGTCTTCCAGGAAGAGGTCCTCGAAGAGGCCCGGAACGTCACCGATGAACCGGCGGAAACGGAAGAATTAAAGGCCTATTTTGCGGCTAATCCCGCTAACGAAAAGAAAATCGCGGCTATCCATAAATACATCGACAGCCTGTCCGAGATCTTCCCCGACATGAAAAAACCGTCTGTGAAGACCCAGCTCATCAGCGATGCCGACTGGGGAGAGCAGTGGAAAAAGTATTTCAAGCCCATCCGCCTGGCGGAAAACATCGTCATCAAGCCGACCTGGGAAAGATACACGCCCCTTCACCGGGAAATCATCGTCGACATAGACCCCGGGATGGCCTTCGGGACAGGACAGCACGCATCGACCAGGATGTGCCTGGAGGCGATGGAGGACATCCTGCTCAAGGACAGGAAGGTTCAGAAGTGGCGGGTCCTCGACGTGGGAACGGGGACCGGCATACTTGCCATCGCGGCGGCGAAATTGGGAGCGGAGAGCGTCCGCGGCCTGGACACTGACCCAAAAGCCGTCGAGGTAGCCCGTAAGAACGTCCTTATCAATGGCGTGGAAGACAGGGTAAGGATCGTCAACGCCGATGTCCGCAAGGCTACCGGCACTTTCGACCTCGTCGTCGCCAACCTGACGGCAGAAACCCTCCTGAAGCTGAAAAATCATCTGGTCTCGTTGACAGGCCCCGGAAGATACCTGATCGCTTCAGGCATCATCGAGCAGAACGCAAAGAAAGTGGAGGAGTCCTTCGCTAGGACCTTATCGATCCAGCGTGTTCTTAGGGAGAAGGAGTGGGTGTGCTACGTCATGAAAAAAGGGGATGACGCCTGAATTGACCACACCGAGGTTGTATCTACCGGAAGCGATGGAAGTGGGTAGCAGGCTCAGACTCGGCGCCGACGACCGCCGTTACATCGGTAATGTATTAAGGCTCAGGGTAGGCGACAGACTGATTCTTTTCGACGGCAGCGGCAAAGAATGCGATGCCCTTATCCGGGAATTGGATGCGGCTTCGGCAGCCGTCGAAATCATGGGAAAGAGGGACGTAGCCCCCGCCGGGGTGAGTGTAACTCTCGCCCAGGCACTTCCCAAGGGGTCGAAAATGGACATCATAGTCCAGAAAACGACGGAACTCGGCGTAAACAGGATTATCCCCTTCCATTCCCTCCGGTCGATCCCAAGAATTCCGGCGGAGAAATCGAGACTAAAGACGGCCCGGTGGCAAAAGATTGCAGTCGAAGCCTGCCGCCAATGCGGAAGGGCGGACATCCCCGAGGTGACGGACGTCCTTTCCTTTGAAGAGGCCATCGAGGCGGGCGGTATCGGTGCCCTCAAGCTCCTTCTCTGGGAGGAAGAAAGAGAGAGGAGGGTACGCGATGTCCTCAAAGATGAAAACGTGGGGCAGGCAGAGGACATCGTCGTGATAGTGGGGCCGGAAGGTGGATTCGCACCCTCCGAGGTAGACAGGGCATCGAAGCTCCAATACCTTTCCGTTGGTCTTGGCCGGCGGATACTGAAGGTCGAGACGGCGTCCATCGCCATACTCACAATCATCCAATACGAAAGGGGCCAACTCGGATGACATTCTTTCAATACGGTGGTTTCGGCCGGAGGATAATGGCATTCCTGATAGACAACATCCTGCTCCAGACGGCGGCCACGTTCGTTTTTCTGCTTGGGCTCAGCCTCGTCGATTCCGACATGGACCTCGCAACCTTGAGCTCCCTGCCGTTTTTGTACTACCTTATCGCCGTGACGATGAACCTCTTTTACTTCACTTACTTTCACAGCATAACCGGGCAGACCGTAGGCAAAAGGATTCTCGGTCTGAGGGTCATCACGACCGCGGGGGAGCCGTTGAAGGCCCGCCAGGCCTTCCTCAGATGGGTGGGGTATCTCGTTTCCGCTGCCTTTTTCTATCTCGGCTTCATCTGGGTCGCCTTCGACAGCAGAAAGCAGGGCTGGCACGACAAGATCGCCGGGACGCTCGTCGTCAGGGTCGACCTGCACCCCGAGGGGGTACAACCGGACCTGTCCGCAAAAATACCTTGACAAAAGAGGGGTTTTTTAATATTTGTCTCTCCGACCGATGAATCGCTCCGATGAAAATCGGTGTGGAATCCGGCAGATTCGTCATTACCGGGTAAGCCGGAAGGACGGGCTTTTTGAGAATAGAGAGAGATGGGTCGGTAGCTCAGTCGGTAGAGCATCGGACTGAAAATCCGAGTGTCGGCAGTTCAATTCTGCCCTGACCCACCATTAATTAAATGGGTTAACCACTAAGTGGCTAACCCATTTTTCATGGTAGCACTGAGTTAAGGATGACATCACCATGAACTACGAAATGCCGTTATACCGCCCGCCGAGTGAGGCGTATTCACTCATTTTCCAGGTAACCATAGGTTGTTCTCACAACCGGTGCGCCTTCTGCACCATGTACAAAAACAAAAAATTTCGTGTCCGGCCGTGGGATGACCTCAAGACCGACATCCTCGAGATGGCGCTTTTGAATCGCGCGACAAGGAGGATCTTCCTCGCCGACGGCGACGCACTGGTTGTTGACACTGATTATATGGTCAAGATCCTAAACTTTCTTTACGACAAATTCCCTTACCTTGAACGGGTAAGCGCATACGCCAACCCGGGCAACCTCTTGGAAAAGTCGGCCGAAGAGCTAAAAACGATACGTGAATCCGGTCTTCAGATGCTGTATTTCGGCATCGAGACCGGCGACGACGACCTGCTTGTCAAGGTAAGAAAAGGGGCAACTTCTCAAGATTTGATTGCGAGCGCGGGGAAGGCCATCGATGCGGGCTTTATACTTTCGGCAACCGTTATCCTCGGTCTTGCCGGGAAGAAGAGAAGCGAAATTCATGCACGAGAAACCGCACGGGTCTGTTCCGCTATCAACCCGCACTATCTATCCGCTTTAACCCTCATGCTCAGTGATGACAATCGGTACTTTTTCCGTTGCGTGGGGGAAGACTGGGAGTGGATGGATAAACTGGAAATACTCCGCGAACTTCGCACTATGATCGAGCACTTTCAGCTAGATTCCTGTATCTTTCGCACCAACCACGCCTCCAACTATCTCCCTATCAAGGCCACCCTAAACCAGGATAAGGAAAGGCTCCTGAAAGAGATAGACAATGTCTTGAAGAACCCTGCGTGGTTGAGGCCGGAATACCTGCGTGCTTTATGATGAGAAGACGGGTCAGGCACTCTTTTCGATGCACGTGGCAAAGAGACACTTCCCACACCATTCTTACCCGCTAACAACCTTTCTCCAACTTATTGATACTACAGATATTTATTGGTGGAGGCGGCGGGAGTCGAACCCGCGTCCGGAAACATTCCGCTGCAGCTTCTACATACATAGCCTTTGTTCTAAATTCACTCTCGACAACTCCCAAAGGCAGGATTTATCGAGAGCTATCCTGTCTTGATTTCGCTTCCCCCGCTTCAGGCAGGCGGGTTCGGCTATCCTACCTGTTTGACGCCCTCATCCGACCCGATAGGCGAGGCCGGGAGAACGTAGCCGTCTATGCGGCTAAAGCGTAATCGTATTTGGTTGCGCTTATATGTTTCCTACCTGTTTAACGAGGCCTGGTAGGAACCTCGGTATGCCACTACAGCTTCCATATCCCCGTCGAAACCGGTACGCCCCCATTCGGTGAATCGATTCTAAAGGGATGAATGTGAAAATTATAAAGCACATAGACAGCAAAGTCAACCCGTACTCACTTTTCTTTGCCATGAGACCCGAGAGACCCTCTCACATCATTGCCCGCGGGAAGCAAAGAAACGTGCGGTCTTCTGATAGCGAAGATTCTCCACGATCACCAGTCTTTTCCGCGCATTCCCCTTTCCATCTCGCGTTTGTCGGCCTTTATCTTGAGGCTCTCGCGTTTGTCGTAAAGCTTCTTACCTTTGCCGATCCCGAGTTCAAGCTTGACCCTGCCGTTCTTGAAATAGAGCCTCAGCGGGACGAGGGCAAGGCCCTTCTCCCTGGATTTCCCGTAAAGCCTCCTAATCTCTCTTGCGTGGAGCAGAAGCTTACGGACGCGCAGCGGGTCGTGGTTCATGCGGTTTGCGTGGGAGTACTGGCCGATATGGAGGTCGTGGACGAAGACCTCCCCGTCCTGCACCAAGGCATAGCTGTCCTTTAGGTTCGCCTTCCCTTCCCTGAGCGCCTTTACCTCGGTCCCAAGAAGAGAGATGCCCGCCTCGAGCGACTCTTCGATAAAGTAGTTGACATTCGCCGTCTTGTTCCGGGCGATGAGCTTTTCGTTCGCTTGTTTATGCTTCATGCCGGAGGCACCTCCACTGCCCGCCCTTCGACCATTATTTTTTGAGACCCGGTAGATAATCGACCTTGATATGGAACATGGCCTTGAAGATGTTTTCCCGGATGTTTTTGTTTTCCTGCTCGAGTTCCTTCAGCAGTTTCTTGACGACAGTCCTTTTCGAAACCTTGCTCGTGGGACAGGGGTTCTCGACCACCGGAAACCCCCGCTCCCTGCCGTACTTTTTCACCAATTCCTCCCGTATGTATGCAAAGGGCCGGATGATCTGGAGCTTTCCGCCGAAGATGGACTGCCTGGGCATCATCGTGCTGATTTCCCGGCCGTAGAAGATGTTGATCAAAAGCGTCTCGACGATGTCGTCCTTGTGGTGGGCAAGGGCGATTTTATTGCACCCCCGTTCCGCCGCGATCTCGAAAATCCTCCGGCGCCTGAGACGCGAGCAGAGATAACAGGGGTTCTTGCGGTTGTAATCGCTGTGGGACAGAGGGCCTATATCGCTCTTCTCCATCACATAGTCATACCCGTTTTCCCGAAGAAAACACTCCAGGGCGGCAAACCCTCCGTAAGTCCTGTCGAACCCCATATCTATATTGACGGCGAGGAGGGAAAAATCGGACGGCGCGTGAACCATGGGGGAGCTGAGGAGGTCGAGGAGTGCGAGGCTGTCGATGCCGCCCGAGATGCCGACGATTACCCGGTCCCCCGTTTCCAGCATGTTATAGTCCATCACTGCCTTCTCCATCCATTTCTTGAGATGAAGGAAAAGCTTCGTGCCCTTTTCGCGTGGCACTGCGGGCCTGACTTTTTCGAGTACGGCCGGTTTAGAAGAATTGGTGCGCAACACCTGTTGAACCATACTGAAACGATGCCTCTTAGCTTCCTGGTGCCCGTTTTTATACTCGAATGGCATGGTCTTGGCAAGCTACTTCACGTTAGACATTCACCTTGAAAAAAAAGCCTTGTTGCGTTAATACCATAACATCTTTCAATACACACCCCTCAAGGAGGCCATATGAGTGAGATCATCAATGTCCAAGCGCGAGAAATCTTGGATTCAAGAGGAAATCCCACGGTTGAGGTCGAAGTCGAGTTGATATCGGGTATCATCGGCAGGGCTTCAGTCCCTTCGGGCGCTTCGACGGGGGAACACGAGATGCTCGAATTGAGAGACGGAGACTCGAAGAGATACAGGGGTCTCGGCGTCCAGAAGGCGATCCAGAACATCCACGAGAAGATACGGCCTGAGCTCATCGGTATGGATTGCTTTATGCAGCGGCAGATCGACTACATGATGGTTGAACTCGACGGGACGGAGAACAGGAGCAACCTGGGCGCCAACGCCATCCTCGGCGTCTCCCTCGCCTGCGCCAGGGCCTCTGCAGAGTGGTTCGGCATGTCCCTTTACCGTTACATCGGCGGTGTGGCCGCCAAGGATGTCCCGGTCCCCATGGTCAACATTGTGAACGGCGGACAGCATGCAGACAACAACGTCGACCTCCAGGAATTCATGGTCATGCCTGCCGGCGCGAAAAATTTCAAAGAGGCCCTCCGGATGGCCAGCGAGGTGTTTCACAGCCTGAGGGCGGTCCTGAAGAAAAAAGGTTACAACACGGCGGTCGGGGATGAAGGGGGTTTCGCGCCGAACCTGAGATCCAACGAAGAGGCCCTCGTCGTCATAATGGAAGCCATCGGGAAGGCCGGCTACGAAGCGGGTAAGGACATTTTCATCGCCCTTGACTCGGCAGCGAGCTCTTTCTTCGAAAAGGGGAAATACATCCTCGCTGCGGAAAAAAAGCCAAAGAAGACACCCGAGGAGATGGTCAAGTTCTACAGCGACATCGTGAAAAACTACCCGATCATCTCGATCGAGGACGGCCTGGCGGAGGACGACTGGGAGGGTTGGAAACTCTTGACCGACGAGCTCGGAGCAAAGGTCCAGATAGTCGGTGACGACCTCTTCGTAACCAACAAGAAACGACTGGAGATGGGCATCGCAAGAGGCATCGCCAACTCGATCCTGATCAAGGTAAACCAGATCGGCACGCTCACTGAGACGCTGGAGACGATACAGCGCGCAAAAGAGGCGGGCTACACGACGGTCGTCTCTCACCGGTCGGGCGAGACGGAGGACACGTCCATCGCCGATATAGCCGTAGCGGCGAATTGCGGCCAGATAAAGAGCGGGTCCGTCTCGCGGAGTGAGCGGCTTGCAAAGTACAATCAGCTTATGAGGATAGAGGAAGAACTCGGCGACATGGCCGTATATCCGGGGATGTCCGCTTTTTACAGTATCCGTAAGACCGGCAAAAAACCCGGGGAATAACCTCACGGGAGCGGCATGCTGACGGAAAACGAAAAAATAGAAACACTCATCAGGCTCAGTGTCGAACTGAACCAGTTGCAAGACTTCGACATCCTCATGGAACATATCCTGGCGGAGGCCAGGAACTTCGTCAACGCCGATGCGGGTTCCATCTACATCCGCGACGGAGACCGCCTGATCTTCAGTTATACCCAGAACGAAACCTTACAGAAACGAATGCCGCCGGGCGGCAAACTCGTCTACTCCACCTTCTCGATCCCCGTGGACGAGACAAGCATCGCCGGCTTCTCCGCCGCCACCGGAAAGACGCTGAACATCTCGGACGTGTGGGCTATCGGCAACAGTCGTCCTTACCGATTCAACAAGGACTTCGACGAGAAGGCCTGTTATAGGACACGGTCCGTGCTGACGATCCCGCTCAAGACCTTACAAGGGAACGTCATCGGCATCCTTCAGATCATCAACGCGCGGGACGGCAACGAAAAGGTCATCCCTTTCTCGACGGAAGACGAAAAGATGATGCTTCACTTCGCGAGCACGGCTACCGTTGCGCTCGAACGGGCGCAACTCGTTAGGAACATCATCTTGCGGACGATCAAGATGACCGAGATGCGGGACCCAAAAGAGACGGGGGCCCATGTAAACCGGGTCGCGAGCTGCGCAACGGAGATTTACGAGAAGTGGGCGAGACTCAAAGGGATTCCCGAGCGACAGATCGATTTGAACCGGGACCTGTTGCGCATGGCTGCCATGCTCCACGATGCGGGAAAGGTGGCCATCCCGGACGCCTTACTCAAGAAACCGGGAAAACTCACCGATGAAGAGTTCAAGGTGATGCAGTCTCATACGATTCAAGGTGCGAGGATATTCATGGACCGGCATTCGGAATTCGACGTAGTGGCCTTCGACGTCTCTCTGAACCATCATGAAAACTGGGACGGAACGGGATACCCGGGCCATGTGGATGTCGCCACCGGCCTCCCCCTTCAAGGAAAAGCCGGCCCCGACGGCTTACCGCTGGGCAAGAAAGGAGAAGAGATCCCCCTTTTCGGAAGGATCGTTGCCATCGCCGACGTCTTCGATGCCCTCACTGCGAGACGCTCCTACAAACATGCCTGGGGCGAATCGGAGGCATTGGAGGCAATCGAAAAGGCATCGGGAAGGCAGTTCGACCCAGAGTTGGTCGGCATCCTTTTCTCCTGCCTGGACTCCATCCGCCAGGCGCGCCAAAGGTACCCGGATGAGGTTTAGAATCCCTACACCGTAGTTCCTGATTCAAGGTCGAAACCACGACGGACAAGATTCATACGCGTTCGCTCAGAGGAACTTGAACAGCCGCTGCCTCAGAGACTCGACTTCGCTGCGGTCGTCCGTCAGGGAATAGACAACGGTTTCCTTCCTGTCCTTTTTGTCCTTCTCCCTTCGGAGAAAGATTATCTCCATGTCGCAGAGAAATTTGACGGCGTTCTTGTAGTTCGAGCTCGACAACGCCTCCGCCCTCATGATCTCCCCTTTTTTATACATCCTGGTGCCGAGCTGCTGTATTTTTTTGGTGAATTCCCTCTCCGTCCGAGCACCCTTTTTCAGGTACGAACATCCGCGTATCACCACCCAGTACGACTCGATGTAATTATGGATAAGGCCCGCATAGGGCCTTAGGCCCACCCTCCCCTTGCCCTTGACCTCGATCCAGGCCTCGTTGTCCCGTTCCTTTCCCTCGATCATGCCGCGGTCGTGACTGTAATTGAGGACCTGATTCACCTCCTCGACGTCGTCTACTTTGTCGTCGAAAATGAACTCATTCTTGAAGAGCCTTCTGAAAAACTTGTAATCCTCAAGTATCCGATAGAGGGGAATTGCGTCCTCACTGGAGGACAGTATGGATGTTGCGACGAAGCTGAGGGGGACGAAGAAGTGGAGTATGTTGTTCTTGTAATACTCCAGGTTGAGCCGCTTTTCCTCGTCCAGAGAATAGACGATCTCTTCGACCTCCTCATTCCTATCCTCTTCCTCGATGCCCATCTTGGAAATCAAGCCCGCGGTCTCGAAGAGGCTCAGGGCATCCGCAAGGGCCCGTTCACGGTTGGCGAAGGTGGAGGCGAACTTCACGTTCCGGTAGGCGAGATATTCATAAAGCTCATTGATTATGCCCACGAGTTCGTCGTGGGAAATGCCCCGCCGGTAATGACACAGCATCGCCGCCGCAACGAGTGCGGAGGGAGTAACCACCGAAACCTTGTTGATCTCGCCGACGACCTCGTAGCCGATCTTTCTGTAAAAACTCTGCCGTTCCTCGACAGTCATGTCTTCGTATGTTTTCTCCAGGGAGGCCATGTAACTCTTGAGAAAGATCGGTTTCCCGATGTTGACATACACACGACCGTAACGTCTCCTCAGGAGACCTCCGCTCTTGATGACGTCCGTCGCCTTTTCCCTTGTCTTCTGCGCGCCGCCGAGCTCTTCAAGATAGGCCTTTTCCTCCATCACCCGGTCATAGCCGATAAAGACGGGGATGACGGCGAGGTCGCTGCTGATGCCTTCCTTGTATGCCTGGATGACCATGGACAGCATGCCGTATCTCGGCATAACCATCTTTCCGGTCCGGCTCCTGCCCCCTTCGATGAAGAACTCGATCGGAAGGCCCTCTTTCAGGAGAACTTTGATGTACTTCGCAAACACCTGGCGGTACAGGACGTTCCCCTTGAAGCCGCGCCGGACGAAGAAGGCGCCGGACTTCCGGAAGATCGGCCCGAGGGGCCAAAACATAAGGTTGGTCCCCGCCGCAACAAAGGGTAGAGGGATGTTATTGACCTCGAAGACATAGGACAACAGGAGGTAGTCGATGTGACTCCTGTGACACGGCACGATGACGAAGGGCATGCGCTTTGAGATATCACGAATCATCGCAAGGCCTTCTCTGTCTACAACCACCCCGTCGTAGATGTTGTTCCAGAGCCAGGTGAGAATCTTGTACCAGATGTCGATGTAGATATCCTGATAATCCGCGGCGATCTCCTTCAGATATTTCTTTGCCTCCTTGAAGACAGCTTTGAAATCCTTCTTCGTCGCCGTCGCCAGCTCCTCCATCGCCTTGACAAGATAGGCGTCCCGCAGCACCGTGACGATGATCTCCTCTCGCGACTTGAGTACAGGGCCGAAGACGGCGCGTCGTTCCTCGTTGATCCGGTCGATCAGTTCTCTGCGCAGGTTGTAGGAAATACTTTCGTAGGAACGCGGCGGGTTAGCAGATTCTAAGTATTCGGTAAGGTTGACGGGCATTGCAGGAACCACGGTCGCCTTCTTCGAATACCGGAGAAAGGTGATGACCCTCCGTAGCGGGTCGGGGTTCTCTACATGGCCGAGGAGTATTTCCATGATGGTCTTGTTCTTCTTCTCCCTCCTCTTGCCGTAGAAAAAACCGACGGGCACGATGAAGACGGGGGTTTCCATCTCCTTCTGGGCGTGGATAAGCTGGATGAGCGGATCCTTGGGGTAGGGACTTCCCAAAAAATCCGAGTCCCGTAGGTAGATGAGGGAGCTGGCGCCTTTTTTCGTTATTTCCTTCAGGTATTCAGTCTTGTAAGGATTGAGGCTGTCTTTCTTGAACACCAGGTTGAAGATGCGCGTAAAAGCGCACTTAAGGGCTGTAAATAACGGTTGCCAGGCCACCATGTTGACGGCATGGCAATAGATCGGGGGCGGGATTCCCTTTTTTTTGAGAACCTCTCTCAGGATCAGGGCATCAAGCTGACTCGCATTCTTTTGGGCATAGACCACGACACCCCTTTGGTGAAGGCTCCTCAATTCCTCCGCGGCCTCATCGGAAAATCCCACCCGGGAAAGAATCCTTTCCAGAAAACGGCTGAGGGAAAAACCACTCGAGTCGTAAAGGGAGCCTCCGTAGCAACCGTACTCTTTCTTTCCGGCCTTTTTCTCTGATGCGACGTTTGTCGTCATGGTCTGATGCGCCTGTCAGTCTTCCTGTCTGAAATCCTCCGGAAAACGGCCCGTCATGTAGTCCCTTACGTAGGCCTCTATCTCCCGAGCCGTGGAAAACGTCATAACCTTGTTCAACAGGGCCTGCGATTCCTCGAAGGTTGCGTTGCGGATGATCTTTTTCACCCGCGGTATGGCCAAGGGGTTCATACTCAGCTCGTCCAACTCGAAGCCTAAGAGGACAAGGGTGTAGGTCGGCTCTCCCGCCATTTCTCCACACATGGAAACTCTGATCCCCGCCCGGTGGCCTGCATCTACGATCATCTTGATCAGTTTCAGGACGGCCGGATGCAAGGGTTCGTAAAGATAGGTGACCCGCTCATTGACCCGGTCGATCGCAAGGGTGTACTGAGTCAAATCGTTGGTGCCGATGCTGAAGAAGTCGACTTCACGGGCAAGGCTGTCGGCGATTATGACCGCGGACGGTACCTCGATCATGATCCCCAATTCGATGTCCTCGCCGACGGGAACCCCCCGCCTGATGAGGTCTTCCTTGACCTCCCCGAATATCTTCTTGGTTTCGATAATCTCCTCCAGCGAGGAAATCATGGGGAACAGCACCCGTGTCTTCCCGTAAGCGCTGGCCCTCAGGATCGCCCTCAGCTGAACCTTGAAAAGTTCTATTTCTTGCAGGCAGAACCGGATCGCCCGCAATCCCATGACCGGGTTCATCTCTTTGGCCAGCTTTGGGTCGGAAATGAATTTATCACCACCCAGGTCGAAGGTCCTGATTGTAGACCACTTTATGCCCTGGCCCTCGATCACACTCCTGTAATTGACGAAATGCTCATCCTCCGTCGGCAGTTGTTCCCGGTTTATGTATATGAACTCGGTACGGTAAAGCCCTACACCCTCTGCTCCATGGGCCACAGCGGAGGGGATCTCTTCTACGAATTCTATGTTCGCCGATATATCGACCTTTCGGTTGTCCCTCGTGACCGCCGGCAGCCTCGCCTCCCGCAGCAGACCCTCCTCGAGTATCTCAAAATGCCTTTTCTTTTCCTCATAGCGCCTGATGAGTTCCGGGTCGGGGTTGACGATGACGAAACCGTCCAGCCCATCTACGACCACGATGTCGCCAGGTCTGACTTCCCGCGTGACCCGCTCTAACCCCACGACAGCCGGGATACCGATCGACCTTGCGACGATGGCGGTGTGCGAGGTCTTTCCTCCCATATCGGTCGCAAAGCCGAGGATGTTTTCGACTTTCATCTGAACCGTGTCGGCCGGCGACAGATCCTTAGAGATGATGATCGACGCTTCTTCGATGTCCGCAAGCCTGATGTGCTCCCTGCCGACTAAGTTCCTGAGTATCCTCTGGCCCACGTATTCCACATCACTGAAACGCTCCCTCAAGTATTCGTCGTCGATCTTCTCGAATATCTCGCGGTACTTATCTATAGTGAGCATCAGGGCCCACTCGGCGTTGATCATCCTCTCCTTGATGACGTTGACCGTGTTGTTTATCAGTGTCTTGTCTTTGAGCATCATCATGTGCACATCCATGATGAAAAGCGGTTTCGGCCCCTCCCGGTCGGAGAGTTTCTTCCGGAGCGCCGCTAGCTGACGCCTCGATTCCTTCAATGCCTTCTCAAACCTGGAAATCTCTACCAGCGTTTCCGCCTCACTCCCAAGCTGATAACAGGGAACATTGGCAATGCTGTAGTCGAGAATCAACGCCTTGCCGGTCGCCACTCCCGGTGACACACCTATCCCCTTCAAAACATGCGTCTTTCTCTGACTGTCTCTTTCACCCATCAACTTTCCCCAAATTTATTTTCGATGAGATGCCCAAGACTGTCGACGGCCTCCTGAGCGTCGGGCCCCTCCGCCCTGACCGTAATCTTGCTCCCCTTGGGAGCGCCGAGCGTTAGGATGCCGAGGATGCTCTTCGCGTTGACCTCCCTGCCGTCTTTTTCGATCAATATTTCCGACCTGAACCTACTGGCGACATCCACGATCAAGGCGGCCGAACGGGCATGGATACCGAGTTCATTGGTGATGGTGAAGATTCTCAGGCTCGTCGTCATCTCAGGCCGATCACAAGAAAAAGGAGGAAAGATACACTGTAGAGGATGGTCACGGCGGATACCCCTTTTTTTAAAGCCCAGAGGCAAGCAAGGATCACCGCCAGAAGAAAAACCCTCTTCAGGATATCGAGACCCTGCACAAAGGGCCATTCCGTCTGGCTCGAGACGACCAGAGCCAGGGCGGCGAGAAAGACGACAGACACCCACCGGAGCTGCCGCGCCATCCCAAGGAGGTTCATCGAACGTATGAATTCGATACCCTCTTTGCCCCTTCGGTAACCTTCGACCAGACCTTTCAGACGAACCCAGAGATTAAAAGGGTTGAAAATAAGGATCGGTGCGAGGAACGCGATAAAAAATCCTTTTAACGCAAGCAGTACGCCGACCGCAGCCGCGAGCGGCCTCAGAGCACCCCAGAAGAAGGAATCTCCTATGGCCGCATAGGGCGCCATGAGCGCCGCCTTCAACTGATCCACTTCGGGGTTGTTTCCGTCGCTGCACAGGGCTTCCTCTAACCTCATGGCGGACCCGATGATCGGACCTGACATGTAAGGATTGGTATTGAACATCTGAAGATGCCGCACAAGCATCCTCGACCTAATATCCCTGTCGGTGCTCAGGGTGCGAATCGAAGGGATCATCGCAAAAGCGAATCCCAGGTTCTGCATTCTCCAGAAATTCCACGTCGACTGGATACAAAAGGACCTGAAAAAAACGTTCATCATCCTTCTGCCCGTCTCTTTATTCATCCCGTCGTATCTCCATCGAAATATAGGGAAGTTGATAACATGATTGCTTTTCCGAGTCAATCTTGACGGCCCGATCATGGGGGTCCGACGAGTCTATTTTTTTCTTGACAGTAAAAATTTTTTCTGTAAACTCTGGCGCCCTGATTGAGGGATATCCGACGGCGTCCAGTCCGGTCTTGGGATTGACGCCTTTTTTTGAACCAAGAAAAGCAAACAAATAATAAGAAGGGGGTGATTCCGATGGTTTGTCAAACGGTAAAGGCCGGCATTGAGTGTGCATTCATGACTAAGAAGGGTTGTGGGTTCAACGGTGGGACCTGTAACGCAATAATCGATAAGTGTGAGGGCTGCGGCAAGATAATCGAAAGCTCTTTTGGCAGGTTTTGTACAGTCTACCCGGACCCGGCGGCCAAATGGTCACACGGCAGCTGCCCGACCGCCACTCACGTCAAGAAGGTGAAAGAAGAGGCATCGCAAAAAATTAATCCACTCAAGGCATCGAAGCGAGCCCAGAAACATTAAGGTACAGCCTCGAGTCTCGGCCTTTCTTCATCTGTTAAAAAAGCCGGCTGTAGGGGTCCCTCTCCAGCCGGCCTAACTTGTGTTTCCTCCTGCCGTCGCTCATCAATCGAGCAACTTCCTCAATTCCTTAAGGCCCTGCTTGATCGTCATGAGCCGAGACCTGTCATCCTCTTCTCGACCTTCGGTCCGGCCGCGTTTCAACTCTCTCAGCTTATTCCGTGCCCCGGCGATGGTGAAACCCTCATGGTAAAGAAGGTTCTTGATGGTGAGCAGTTCCTCGACATCCTGCCGCCTGTACAGACGCTGATCGGCGCTCGTACGAATAGGCTTCACTGTCTTGAACTCAGACTCCCAATAACGGACGACATAGGGCTTCACCTGGAGTATCTTGCTTACTTCACCGATCCGGAAAAAATTCTTGTCGGGAAGCGGTTCACTCATGAAGACCTCACGTCGGAGAATTGACGCGTCCTTTAGGTGACCGACCATCTTCTTCCGCAACCCTGGTCACTATCAGCCTTCGTCAATGAAGGGATTTTCTAACCTATGATAAATACTGGGAAATAGACGGAACTACTTGTGGTTCAAGGCCTTTCTCAACACCTGACTTGACTTGAAGGTCAATACCTTCCGCGGCGATATCTCGATTTCTGTTCCGGTTTGGGGGTTTCTCCCTCTTCTGGCCTTCTTCTCCTTTACGACAAAATTGCCGAACCCGGAAATCTTGATCTTTTCCCCCTTTTCGAGGCGTTCTTTCATGATGTCAAAAATCGATTCCACGATCCGGGCCGCATCCTTCTTTGAAAAACCTAACCGGTCATAAACATTCTGAATGATATCGACCTTTGTCATCTTTCCCTCCTCTTTTCTGACAAATCTACTCTCCCCTCACCCTTGCCCCCGTAGCACTGAGGATCCTCTGTACGATCCCGCCGTGAACACGGGCCACTTCTTCGTCCGTCAAAGTCCTTTCATCCGAGCGATAGGTGAATCTCAAGGCTATGCTTTTCATGTCCTTGGGAACCTTTTCGCCCCTGTATACATCAAAAACTTCTATTTTTTCAAGCAATTCTTCTTCTCCGGCCTTGGCCAGATCCATAAGTTTCTCTGCCTCCATGTCCGCCCCGACGAGGAAGGCCACATCTCGATACACCGCGGGAAATTTCTTGATCTCCTTGAAGACGACTCCTTCGGTGAAACGATCAGCCAGGAGATCGAGGTCAACTTCAAAAACCATCGCCCGGCGCTTCATATCCATCCGTTCCAGCACGTCGGGGTGAACTTCTCCGACTATACCCGCCTCTTTCCCGTCTATGAGCACCCGACAGGCACGCCCAGGATGAAGGAATTCCACGTCGGCCGACGGCGCAAAACGAACGTTTTCAATCCTGAGCATCGCCAGCAGATTTTCCAGGCACCCTTTCACGTCATAGAAATCAACTTGCACGCCTTTAGAATGCCATAACTGGTCGTACCTCGAACCAGTGAGAAGGGCACCGAGCCTTTCGCTTTCCCGGGGAAGTTCTACGTCTCCCGCCTTCGGGATAAAGACCTTTCCTTTCTCAAATAATTTGAGGTCGAAAGAACCGTTGTTTATGTTCTTTTTCATCGTTTCGAGGAGGCCGTAAACCAGAGTGACCCTCATCACCGATTGGTCTTCCGTCAGGGGGTTCTTGATCCTCACAAAACCCCACCCGCCGTCGTCACCTCTCAACCCAAGGATGTCCGCGGAAGTCGGGGTGGTAAAACTGTAATTGATCACCTCCGAATACCCATAACCGTTCATAAAAGCGATCACCTTCTCACCGAGGACCTTCTTCCTGTCTTTCAGGTCCTTGCGTGGTCCGGCGGGAGGAACCGATTCCGGGATGCCGTCGTAACCTCGAATCCTTGCCACCTCCTCTATCAGGTCTATCTCACGGGAGACATCGACCCTGAAAGTCGGCGGTGTCACGAGAAAGTCTTTACCGTCCTTAGTCACCGTCATTTCGAGGTTTTTTAGTATTTTCCCTATCTCCCGACCCGGAACGGCGGCACCAAGAACGGTTTTCACCCGGCTGACCCTCAACGGAATATCTTTCACCACCGGCAGCTTCCTCGGGTAGTTGTCGATGAAACCCTTACAAATTCGCCCGCCCGCCGTCAGCGAAACGAGCTGGGCCGCCCGGTCGAGGGCGCGGAGGACTCCCTCGGGGTCGATCATCCTTTCGAAGCGGAAGGCGGCATCCGTACTCATACCCAGCAGCCTGGCCGACCTGCGGATGGAGGTGGGATTAAAATAAGCGCTCTCCAGAAGAACCGTCTCCGTGTCGTCCTGGATCTCGGAATTCAACCCTCCCATGATCCCGGCGATGGCCACGGGCTTGACCCCATCACATATCATGAGGGTACCTCTCTTGAGGACCCTTTCCTTTCCGTCCAGGGAAACAAACACCTCCCCTTCCTCGGCACCCCGGACGACGATCCGCCCCTCTTCCAAGAAGTTGAAATCGAAGGCATGGAGAGGCTGCCCGAACTCCATCATGACGAAGTTCGTCACGTCGACCACATTGCTTATCGGACGGAGGCCGACGGCTTCGAGACGCTGCCGCATCCACCAGGGAGAAGGGCCTATCCGGACGTCCTTGACGACCCGCGCGGCGTAACGGGGGCAGAGCTCAGGGTCGAGTATATCGACGGACGTGACCTCCCGGATGTCTTCGCCTGTTTCTTCGACCTTTATGTCCGGGTAACAGAGTTTCTTTCCCGTGATCGCCGCGACCTCCCGCGCAACGCCGATGATCGAGAGGCAGTCCGAACGGTTGGGGGTGACGGCGATGTCGAGAACGAGGTCAGCCAGGTCCAGGGCCTTCGTCAGGTCCTCGCCGAGCGGAAGTTCCGGGGGGAGAATCATGACACCCGTCGCGTCGGGGCCGATGCCCAGCTCCTCTTCGGAGCAAAGCATCCCTTCCGAGAGCTCACCCCTTATTTTTGAGCTCTTGATTGTGTAACCGCCGGGGAGCGAAGCCCCCACTTTTGCCAAAGCGACGACGTCACCGACGCGCATATTCCTGGCGCCGCAGACCACGGGGAATACTTCTTTCCCGTCCGTAACCTCGCAAAGAGACAACTTATCGGCGTCGGGATGGGGCTTGAGGCCGAGTATTTTCGCCGTGACGACGCCGCTGAACTCGGGGCGGACCTCCTTGATCTCATCCACTTCCAGGCCGGCCATGGTCAGCTTTTCCGCGAGATCATGGGGGTCCAGGTCTATATTGACATAATCACGCAGCCACCTGAGACTGACTAACATATAAAGCCCAACCTATTAAAATTGTTCGAGGAATCTCTGGTCGTTTTCATAGAAAAGACGAATGTCGGATATGCCGTACTTCAGCATGGCGATCCTCTCCACACCCAACCCGAAGGCAAACCCTGTGTATTCTTCCTGGTCGTATCCGACAGCGTTGAAAACCGCGGGGTCCACCATGCCGGAGCCCAGAATCTCGAGCCAGCCACTCTGCCCGCATACGCGACAACCCGTGCCGCCGCACATGACGCACTGGATGTCCACCTCGGCGCTCGGCTCTGTGAAAGGGAAAAAACTGGGACGGAACCGCAGGGCGGTCTGGGGACCAAACATCTGTTGAACAAAGTAGGTAAGGACACCCTTGAGGTCGCCTAAGGAAACTCCCCGATCGACGAGAAGTCCTTCAACCTGATGAAACATAGGGGTATGAGAAACATCGGAATCGCGTCTATAGACCTTGCCGGGCGAGATGATGCGAACGGGGGGAGGCGTCTTCTCCATAACCCTCACCTGGACAGGTGACGTATGGGTGCGGAGGAGGACATTATCGGACACGTAAAGCGTATCCTGCATGTCCCGGGCGGGATGGTCTTTGGGGATGTTCAGGGCTTCGAAGTTGTAGTAATCGAGTTCGACTTCCGGGCCTTCGGCCGTCGTGAACCCCAGGGCCATGAATATATCGCATATTTCCCGGGATGTCTGCGTGACGGGATGGAGTCGACCGTACTTGAGCCCGCGTCCGGGGAGCGTCACATCGATCTTCTCGGCCAGGAGCGCTTCATGCCGGCCCTCTGCCGACAACCGCCGGAGTGCCTCGTCGACCCTGGCAGACAATTCTTGCTTGATGTCGTTTGTCAGTTTGCCGAGGGCTGGCCTTTCTTCGTCCTTTATTTCCCCCAACCTTCTCAAAAAGGCCGTCAGCAGCCCTTTTCTCCCCAGATATTTTGTCCGGACGGCATGGAGATCTTCACTTCTCGCCGCTCCGTCCAATTCCGCCAGGGCCTGCCGGCGGAGTTTCTCCAGTTCATCTCTCATGCCTGTCGCTCGCCCAGGGCAGTCGTGACAATCCGAGAGAAACCTTTCGGGTCGTTTACTGCAAGGTCGGCAAGGATTTTTCGGTTGATGCTGATGTTGGCCTTCTTCAACCCATCCATGAGACGGCTGTAAGTGACGTTGTTGAGGCGTGCAGCTGCGTTGATCCTCGCAATCCAGAGCTTGCGGAAGTCCCGCTTCCTGGCCCTGCGGTCGCGAAAAGAAAACTTCAACGCCCGGTCTACGGCTTCTGCGGCCACAGTGTACAGGCGACTTCGTGCCCCAAAATATCCCTTTGCCAGCTTGAGGACCTTTCTCCTCTTCTTTCTGGCCGTTATGCTCCTCTTGACTCTCATTCCTCGTCTCCTGCTTTCCGTCGTTATCTAAGATACTACCTGACTGTGGGTATAACTTAGGCGCCTTTGACGGCCCTTATCTCTACAAATAAGGGATCAGTCTCTTGATTCCCCTCGTGTCCCGCTTGTCGAGCACCGCCGACGCCCTCAGGTTTCTCTTCCTTTTTGCGGACTTACTAGTCAGTATATGGCTGTGAAAGGCCTTGCGTCTTTTAACCTTGCCTGTTGCCGTCAATTTGAACCTCTTGGCGGCCCCCCTGTGCGTCTTCACCTTATTAAGCATAGTGTCCCACCCCTATTTTTTCGGCGCTACGATCATGACCATGTTTCGGCCCTCGAGTTTGGGCTGTTGATCGACGGTCCCGATATCGCCGAGTCCCTCCATCAGCCCTTCCATTATCTTCCGACCGACCTCCGCGTAAGCTATTTCCCTGCCCCGGAACATCATGGTGATCTTGACCTTATTGTTTTCTTCCAGAAATCTTCTTATGTGGCGGAGCTTCACCTGCAAATCGTGCTCTTCCGTTTTAGGCCTCAGTCGGATTTCCTTCAACTGCAAAACGGCCTGATGTTTCCTCGCCACCTGCATTTTCTTACTCTGCTGGTAACGGAATTTACCATAATCCATGATCCTGCAAACAGGCGGTGAGGAATTCGGTGCCACTTCTACGAGGTCCAGCCCCGCTTCGCTCGCTTGCCGAAGGGCATCCTGGAGAGTCATGATCCCCAGCTGTTTCCCCTCAAAATCAATCACCCGTACGGAACCGGCCCTAATCTCCCTGTTAACCCTTAAATCCTTAGCGATGAGTCACCTCCTCAAGTTAAGGTTTCCCGCCATCAGACTGAAGACTCACACAACCCTCTGCGGAGAACATCATTCCCCGCCTCCCCACATCCCGTTTCCAACGCGCGATGTCCGGTTTATTCGTGCCCGGCGCACTTCTCCTGCACCAGGGCGATGAATGCCTCCGGCGTCATGGGCCCGATGTTCTTTCCATCCCGCTGCCGCGGAGAGACCGTCGCCGACTCCACCTCCCTGTCACCGACTACCAGCATGTAAGGTATCTTCTGCATCTGGGCCTCCCTGATCTTGTAGCCCAGCTTTTCGTTCCTGAAGTCCTTCCCCACCCGTACACCGGAGTCGAGGAGCTTTTGGTAAACGGTTTCACCGTAAGGTATCTGGTTGTCCGTCACGGTAAGCAGGATGGCCTGCACCGGAGAAAGCCAGACCGGAAAGGCGCCGGCATAATGCTCTATCAAAACGCCCATAAACCGCTCAATGGCGCCGAGGATCACCCTGTGCAGCATCACCGGCCGATGCTTCTCCCCGTCCGTCCCTATATAGCTAAGGTCGAAGCGTTCGGGCAGCGTGAAGTCACACTGAATCGTTGCGCATTGCCATTTACGTTTCAGGGCGTCTTTCAGTTTGAAGTCGATCTTCGGCCCGTAAAAGGCGCCGTCCCCGACGTTGACGTCGTACACCATTTTTTTGCCCTTGAGCGCGGCTTCGAGCGCGTTCGTGGCCATCTCCCAGTCCTCGTCCGACCCGATGGAATTTTCCGGCCTAGTGCTCAGCTCCACTTCATAATCGAACCCGAAGATATTCATCGCATAATCGACAAAGTCCGCGATGGCCAAGATCTCCGAATTCAGCTGCTCGGGCGTACACAGGATGTGGGCGTCGTCCTGGGTGAATTGGCGGACGCGAAGCAGGCCGTGGAGCACACCCGTCTTCTCGTGGCGGTGAACGGTCCCCAACTCAAAATAGCGCAGCGGGAGGTCGCGGTAGCTTCTTATTTTGGACTTGTAGATCATCATGTGGGCGATGCAGTTCATCGGTTTGATCCCGTAGAGCTGCCCTTCCACCTCAGTGAAGTACATGAACTCACGATAATGGTCAAAGTGGCCGGATTTCTTCCACATATCCCCGCGGAGGATCTGGGGCCCCTGGACGATGTCGTATCCCCGCTTGAGATGCTCTCTGCGCTCCCAGTCCTCGATGACGGTGCGCAGCAACGCCCCCTTCGGATGGAAGATGACGAGTCCCGGACCGACGTCGTCGTTTATCTGGAAGAGGTCCAGCTCCTTGCCGAGTCTCCGGTGGTCCCGCCGTTTCGCCTCCTCCAGAAATTTCAGGTATTCCTCGAGTTCTTTCTCCGTCGCGAACGCCGTCCCGTAGATACGCTGGAGCATTTTGTTCTTTTCATCACCACGCCAGTAAGCCCCGGCTACGTTCATGAGCTTGAAGGCCTTGATCATACCCGTCGAGGGGATGTGCGGCCCCCGGCACAGGTCTACGTAATCACCCTGGCTGTAAAGACTGACGGTCGTAACGTCAGCGGGAAGGTCGTTCAGGAGTTCTACCTTATACGGCTCACCTTTCTCCGAGAATATCTTGACGGCCTCTTCCCTTGTAACATCGCGTCTTATGAAGGGAAGGTCGGCATCCACGATCTCCTGCATCCGCTTTTCTATTTTCTCGAGGTCAGCAATCGTAAAGGCCTCGCTATAGTCAAAGTCATAATAAAATCCCTCCTCTATGGAGGGACCTATGCTTACTTTGACGCCCGGAAAAGTCTCCCGGACGGCTTGTGCCATGACGTGAGAGGTGCTGTGCCTGAGGATTCCCAGGCCTTCTTCCGACGAGACGTCTATGGGTTCAACCGACGCATCTCCGTGCAGTCGCGAGCTCAGGTCCACAGGGGTGCCGTTGACTCTAGCCGCCACCGCCGACTTGAGGGAATCCTCTTGCCATCCCGCCAGGACATCCCTCACCATGGTTCCCGTTTCAAACTCCGCCGTCCTACCGTCCGGAAAGGAAACCCTGATTGTCTTAGCCATGATCTTTACCCGCTTCTCTCCGCCTTTCGGGGAAAATCCTGATTAAAGAAAGGGCATCACCGGCTGATTCCAAGCTGATGCCCTCGTTGACCTACTGATATAGCTTTCAAATTAAATGGTAGGCACGCAGGGATTTGAACCCTGGACATCCACCGCGTCAGGATG
>CAZRAC010000029.1:0-27968 GCA_964597995.1 uncultured Syntrophaceae bacterium
GCCGGAAGAGGACGGGACCTTCCTCGGCGACGACATAGGGGACATCTTGAAGGCCCTCGAAGAGGAGGGTCTCCTGAAGGAAACGCCCCACGGCTGGGTGTACGCGGGGAGGGGACGGGCGACGGATATCGTCGGCCTCGACCACCTCTCGTCTGCTGCCTACCGGGTGTTATGCGACGGCCGCCTGCTCGAGACGATGGACGAGGCCCGGGCCTTCCGGGAAGTCCACCCTGGGGCGGTCTTCCTTCACCAGGGGGAGACGTACGTCGTCGAGGAGCTGGACCTCAGGAACCGGGTCGCCCGCATGAAGAGAGAGGATGTTGATTACTACACCGAGGCCATGAAGACGGCCGACCTCAGGATCCTGCGGGAAATATCCCGCTCGGCTCCTTACGAGGACTACTCCCTCGTCCTCGGCGATCTGGAGGTAACGGAAAGGTACTTCGGGTACAGGATCAAGCAGCGGGACCGGTTCGTGGGTATGGGGAGTCTGGAGCTTCCGCCGGTCACCTTCAAGACAGTGGGCCTGTGGTTTACCGTCCCGGAGAAGACCCTGTCCAGGGTCGCGGCGGCGAACAGAGACGCGGCGGGCGGGTTGCACGGCGCCGAGCATGCCCTGATCGCCGTTATGCCCCTCCATGTCCTGTGCGACCGCTGGGATATCGGGGGCCTCTCGACGCCGTACCATCCCGACACGGGACGGCCCACGATCTTTATCTACGACGGCTTCGAGGGGGGCATCGGGCTGTCCGAGAAGGCCTTCGACCTCTTCGGGGAAATCTCGAAGACGACCCACGAACTGGTGCGCGACTGCACCTGCGAGGATGGCTGTCCGGCCTGCCTGTACTCCCCGAAGTGCGGCAACGACAACAAACCGCTCGACAAGGTCGCCGCCCGCCTTATCCTGGAAGACCTATCGGGAAGCTTTTCCCTGAAGCCGTGACTGCACCTTTCGCAGCGGCGGTCAGGGCCTGTTCCGCTGCCCAACGTAGACCTGGCGCGGCCGCTGCAGGCGCGTAAACGGGTCGAGGGCTTCTTCCCTCCATTGGGCGATCCAGCCGGCCGTCCGGGCAATCGCGAACATGACGGTGAACATGTTGAGCGGTATCTTGAGGGCCCGCAGCAGGATGCCCGCATAGAAGTCTACGTTGGGAAACAACTTGTGTTCTTGGAAGTAGGGGTCCGCGAGCGCCCTTTCTTCCAACTCTATCGCTATGTCGAAGAGCGGGTCTTTCACTTCCAGGGAGTCGAGGACGCGGTACACCTCCTTTTTCAGGATTCTCGCCCGGGGGTCGTAGTTCTTGTACACCCGGTGCCCCATGCCGCTTATCCTCACCCGCGCCCCGGTGGGGTCCTTTTTCTTCACCGACTCGATCAGGTCTTTCACTGTCGTCTCTTGACGGTGGATGCGCTCGAGGGTCTTGATTACCTCGATGTTGGCCCCCCCGTGCAGCGGGCCGGAGAGGGCGCTGATCCCGGCGGCGACGGAATCGAAGAGGTTCGCCTTCGTCGACCCGACGATGCGCACCGTGGACGTCGAACAGTTCTGTTCGTGGTCTGCATGGAGCACGAAAAACAGGTTGAGGGTGTCCACGATGACACGGCTGGGCCGGTAGTTTCGGTTCGGGATCGAAAACATCATGTGGAGAAAGTTAGAGCAATAATTCAGTTCCGGGTTGGGATAGATGAAGGGCTCACCGATCGCTTCCTTGTAACTGAACGCCGCTATCGTCCGCACCTTGCTCAGCAGTTTCGCCGCCACGAGGCTCATCGCCTCCGTATCTCTCGGTTCGATGGCCCTCAACTCGGGGCTGTAGAGGCTGTTGCATTGGACCGCCGCCGAGAGGATCGCCAGCGGGTCTCCGTAGGGCGGTAAGGAGTCGAAAAATTTCAGCATGCCCTCGTGCAGGAGCTCTTGCGACGTCAACAACTCCCGGAATTTTTCCCGTTCCGCCTCCGTCGGGAGCTCCCCGAAGATAAGCAGCCAGGCCGTGGGGATGAACTCGATACCCTTGGCGGCGAGGTATTCGATATCGTATCCACGGTAGCGCAGGATGCCCTTTTCCCCGTCGATATAAGTGATTGCGGAGCAACAGGAAGCTGTGTTTGCGTACCCGGGGTCGTAGGTGATGTACCCCATGCGGCGCCTCAATTCACTGATGTCGATTGCGTATCCCCCTTCGGAACCAATGATTATGGGCAGCTCCAACACTCGCCCATCTATTTCGAGCTTCGCGAATTTCTCTCCCTTTGCTGCTGCGTACTCCATTTTACCTCCTATAGCTTTTGCCTATCTTTTGCCCAAACGATTCTTTATATGACATTGACGTCCTAAAGAGGACGAATCCACCTCAAAATCCCTTCGATCCGTTCCATCACCTCTTCCACCGTCTCTGCGGTGTGGAACGTGTATCCCTCCGGCACGGCGAACCTCAGTGCCCGGAAGCCGATGACAGGCGTGCCGCTCTTGAGGGCCAGCGCTATCTCCGAGAGCGTCCCCGGACCTCCCTTGAGGGCCACGACGACATCCGGGGCCTTGGCGTTGATCGCGTTCCTTCCGTCCCCCATTCCCGTATAGATCGGGATATCCACGTACTCGTTCGGGTACCCCTCAAGTGGGTGGGCCCTCTCGTTGGGAAGGATGGCGATGACGAGGCCTCCGGCGCCCCAGGCGCCTGCCGACGCGGCCCTCATCACGCCCCCGCCGCCGCCCGTGAGCAGCACATAACCCTTCTCCGCGATCGCCGCGCCCAGGCGATGCGCCTCTTCGGTCGTCTTGGGGTCTGCACGATGGCCTCCCATGACACCGATGACGACGGGCTTTCTCCTCACCGAGATTCCAGCCATGACAAAGGCCCTCCGTTTCGCCCGGGTTTTTATCCATTAATGACAATCGGAGACGGTTGTCAAGGATTATGTCTTTTCTTCTGCGATCAACTGCTCCAGGCGGTCGATGCGGAAGTGCAGCAAAAGGTCGATAAAGGCAGGCGAACGGAAGGGGTTCGTCTTCATGCCGAAGAGGTGGGTCGGGCAGTCGCAGTCGGACGAACCGAAACCAGGGTGCGTCCAGTCCGCGATCCCCCCTATCGCCGTCGCGAGGGCGTGCTCTAGGTCGTCGCTCGCACGGACGGGGATAGCCGCCGTCACTTCCGCATGGGCGCGCAAGTAGTCGATGTGCCAGTGCAGGGCCTTCCTTTTTCTGAGGTGCCTGTCGATGCGTTTCCGGAGATTTCTCTTCGCCGAGCCGGCGTAAAGATAGAAGCCCTGCCGGAAGCGAACCCGGCCGAGGCCGCCCACGTCGATGGACAGGCCGTCCGCAAGATGGAGCACGAGGATGTAACTGCCCCCGTCTGACAGTTCCCGGCCCAGTAATTGCCAGGGGATTTCGAGTTCTCGGACGTCCGAGCACAGGGTGAGGTCTTTTTTCCATCCCACGGAAAACGCTTTGATGATGAGCTTGTCTTTGACATCGAGAAAGGTCCGGGCGAAATCGAGGTCCGTATGGTAATCGGGGAGAAAATACCGAACCCGCGGCGTGTGAACGAGGAAGACGACGCCGGCGGCCGTTCCCTTGACTGCGAGTGCCGCCAGCTCTTCGATGTGCCTGCGTCCCCGGACAGTCACTGCGTCGGGGAACATGGCGATGCTGTTGCCGAAGAGCGTGCAGGACTTCACTTCAAGGACGAAGGGTCTCCCGTCCCGCTCCAAAAGGAGGTCGAACCGACTGCGGCCGCAAGCGACTTCCGCCCCCACGACATGCGCATTCTCGAAGCCGGGCAGGCGGCCTTCTTCGATCAGCCGCCCGACGACGGCATTGGCAAGGTGGGTGTGAAGAAGGACCGGGGCTCCTTCCCGTTCCACGGCGACGGCGGTGAAATCGGTGCTATTTCCGCCCCGGTTTTGGGCCAGGTACACTGTCCGTCCGGGAAGGAGGAGTTCCTGGAGGCGCCCGGGGTTAGGGAGATGGACCCGGACCCGTCTGCTTCCGAGCAGGCAGATGATGACGAATCGGTTGAGTCTCTCGACGAAACGTCCTTTCCCGGCAACCCTGGGCAGTCGTTGGTTTGGTCCGCTTCCCTCTATATTCTTTCCTGTCTTTCTTTGTCTTTATCCGTCGCAAACAGGGTAGACGGCATTTTTGGTCGACTTCCACTACCGTTCTCGGCACGCAAGCACTTTCAGTTATTACCTTGCTTTTGACCTTCGCGGTAGCGTGGGATCGGCAGGTACTCGACGCCGCCTCCCTGCCGTCGCACGGGCTGCGGGTAGAGCGTCATGAGTTCGAGCACCTCGCTCGGCATGTCCGTGCTGACGGGAAGGCCGAGCGACCGAGCCTCATCTGCCGATATAGGATAGTCGTGCGTCCAGGTGCCGCTGGCCAGTTTTGCCGCCACCTCCCGTGCCTTCTCCTCTTCCATGTGCTTGCGCAGAAGTTCCGTAGCCGCAGCTTCGACCTGCCGGATGGCCTTGCGCCCGACGTCGGCCAGGATCAGGGTCTGGTCGTCGATTTCTGCTATCGGTTTCTCCTCGACGACCTTGATCAGCGAGGCGGCGGGTAACTGTCCCAGTTGCGGGTCGATCGGCCCAAGTACGGAATGCCTGCACATCACGATTTCGTCGGCGGCAAGCGCGATCAAGGTGCCGCCCGACATGGCGTAATGGGGGACGAAAACCGTGACCTTCCCCTTGTGAGACTTAATTACACGGGCGATCTGAAGCGCGGCGAGGACAAGCCCCCCCGGCGTGTGCAGCACGATGTCGAGAGGCACGTCTTCATCCGTCATCTGGATGGCGCGCATCACCTCCTCGGAATCGTTCACGTCGATGTACCGCATCAGCGGGAAGCCGAGAAGGCTCATGGTCTCCTGCCGGTGCACCAGGAGAATGACACGCGTGCCGCGCCTTCGCTCTATCTGGGCGATCTTGCGCGTGCGCATCGATTCGAGGAAACGCCTTTGCAGGACCGGTTGCAGTGCCGAGATGATGAAAAAAAGCCAGAAAATGTCCATTATACCCATGGTTGACCCCTCCTTGTTCTCCTGCCGTTTGGTAGAAACCCGTATGGACCTTCGTCGGCATAGTAGCGTCGATAGACCCGGGCCGGGCGACTGACGAGCGGCGCAAGCGCCCATCCGACGACGAAACCGCCGATATGTGCCCACCAGGCGATGCCGCCGCCGTCAGCCGGCATCATCAAGGCCGCAATACCGGGAATGATCTGCGACAACAGCCAGAAGAATGCGAATAAGACAGCAGGTATCTCGAAAAAAAAGGGAAAGATCAGGACGGGAACCATAATGACGAGACGGGCGGCCGGAAATTTCCTCACGTAACATCCAATCACACCGGCGATGGCGCCCGAAGCGCCGAGAGTCGGCACAACCGAATTCGCGTTGACGACTGCGTGGGCAAAAGACGCGGAGACGCCCGCGATGAGGTAGAAAACCAGAAAACGGAACGTCCCCAGGCGATCCTCGACAGCAGGGCCGAATATCCACAGCGTCCACATGTTGAGGATGAGATGCAACCATCCGCCATGGAGGAACATGCTGGAGACGAAGGGCAGATAGTCGACCATTCCTATTGGAGGCACGGTTGCTCCAAGGTCGCCGAAGTAACGGGCCGGAATTAAGGCAAACGCCGAGAGAAACCGCTCCAAGGCATGGGGTGGAAGCGACACCTGGAACAGGAACACAACCACGTTCACGGCAATCAGTGCCCAGGTCCCCATTGCCGGGTAGCGCGTAGCCACGCCGTCTTGGATCGGAAACATAACCTCCCTGCTCTCGCTTGGCATTAAATTCCACGGGGAGGCGAGGGCAGCACCTCGATCCCGTGAAGCGCTTCATGGTGACAGTATCCCCTGCCGACTGCAAGGGCGGGAACGGCCCGGGGTGGATATGCCGGTATTCGAAGTGGAAACCGTTAAACCTTCATGACGTTCGCGGCTGCCTGTCCTTTTTGGTTTTGTTTGATGGTGAACTCGACGTTATCCCCCTCTTTCAAGCTACGGAAGCCGGCCTGGCCGACGATATCGGAGTAATGGACGAAGACATCGCCCCCCGACTCACGGGCAATAAAGCCATAACCTTTTTTCTCATCGAACCACTTCACGACTCCCTTCTCCTTCTCGCTCATCAAAAACCCTCCTTTTTGTTGCTGCACTACCCATGATACCGAAAAAATTTACATCCCCGAATAAAAAAACCGCTTGGCCGGTCACAGCTCAAGCGGTCTATCCTTCACGTCCTTGATACCCTGAAAAAACTGTTCTTCGAAATCATAATCATTGAAGCGGTCAACCCGCTGCAGTGACTCTATTAAAAAAGTTAAGCAGCGTCAAGAAAATAAAACGGCCGCTTCAATTGCGATAGGGAGCCGACGGGGATGAATCGTTCCTACACAGCGTACACGCTGACTTTTTTTCTGTTTCTGTCTTTTCGTTCGAACTGGACGACACCGTCGACTTTCGCGTAAAGTGTGTAGTCCTTTCCCATGCCCACGTTGTTTCCCGGGTGGATCTTGGTCCCCACCTGTCTTATTATGATGGAGCCCGCGTTGACAACCTGGCCGCTGAACACCTTGACGCCCCTTCTCTGGGCATTGCTGTCCCGGCCGTTGCGCGTGCTTCCTTGTCCTTTTTTATGTGCCATCTCGCCCTCCCGCTAAATTGAAATCTCCTTGATCCTGAGACAGGTAAGATTTTGCCGGTGCCCTGTTTTTTTCCGGAAACCCTTTCTCCTTTTCATTTTAAAAACCGTGATCTTAGGCCCCCTGGGATGGTCCACGATCTCGCCGCGCACCACGGCTCCTTCCACTATGGGCCTGCCGATACGGATGTCGCCCTCTTCGGCCACCATTAGGGCCCCGAAAGAGACGATGACGCCCTTCTCGCCGTCGATTTTTTCCACTTCGATGAGGTCTCCTTCGGAGACCCTGTACTGTTTTCCGCCTGTCTCTATGACTGCATACATCTTTCGGACAACCTTCCTGGTAGATTGTTTAACATAAAGTTTACCTTAATACAAAAATTCATATGTTTTTGTCAATCAAAATTCACTGCAACGGGATTATCTCGAAATTCTCCTGGTGGAAGTTCTTGTCCACCTTGACGAGGATCTTCTTTTTCAGTTTTTCTTCCAGTCTTTCTATCGTATTCTTTTCGTCTTCCAGCAGGAGGTCGGCAATCTCCGGGTTTGCGAGGACGCAGAGCGTGGAGGCCAGGGTACGGATGCCTTCCCTTTCGATCTCACGGAAGATTTCGTAGCAGACCGTGGTCTTGGATTTGATCAGGCCTTTCCCCTCGCAGTAAGGGCAAGTGTCGCAGAGTATGCGGTCTACGTTCTTCCCGTTTCGCTGCCGGGTCATTTCTATGAGCCCCAACTCGGATATCTTCAGGATGTTTGTCTTGCACTTGTCTTTGCCCATTTCTTCCTTGAGGGCGTTGAAGACCTTTTCCCGGTGGGCCTCGTTCTGCATGTCGATAAAATCGATTATTATGATCCCGCCGATATTCCGGAGGCGTATCTGGTAGGCGATCTCTTTTACGGCCTCGAGGTTGGTGTTCAGGATCGTTTCTTCCGGGTTCCTCTTTCCCACGTACTTTCCGGTGTTCACGTCGATCGCGGTCAAGGCCTCCGTTGTCTCTACGACGATGTAACCCCCCGATTTGAGCCATATCTTTTTGTTCAAAGCCCGCGAGATGTCGAGCTCTATGCCGAAAAAGTCGAAGATGGGCTCTTTTTTGTCGTAATACTCGAGGTAATAGTGGGCCTTCGGCATGAAGGTCTTCATGAACTCGACTATGCGCTGGTATTCTTTCTTCGAGTCCACGACGATCCGGCTCACGTCCCGGGTGTAGATGTCCCGGATGGCTCGCAGGGTTATCCCGATCTCTCGATGGACAAGGCCGGGGACGCCGACCTTATCCTTCACCCCCTTGATCGTCTCCCATAGGCGTGTCAGGTAGTCCACGTCGGCCCGAAGTTCTTCCTCGCCGCGACCCTCACTCACCGTCCTTGCGATGAAGCCTTGCTTCTCGGGACGGAGTTTTTCTATTATCTCCCGGAGGCGCTTCCTTTCGTCCTCATCCTGGATTCTCCGGGATATGCCGATGTGGTTCACCATGGGCAAGAACACGAGGTTTCGTCCCGGCAGGGAGATGTTGGTGGTCAGGCGCGCCCCCTTGCTCCCGAGCGGTTCCTTCGAGACTTGAACGAGGATCTCCTGCCCCTCGGTGATTATGTCTTCGACATGCTGGACATGCTCGCTCCGGAATAATTTCCTCTCGAACTCGACTGCTTCCTCTTCGTCATTCCCGTCCTCCTCCGTAACCAGGTAATCGAGGTCGGTCAGGTCGGGTCCGATGTCGGCCACGTACAGAAAGGCCGTCCTGTCCAGGCCGATGTCCACGAAGGCGGCCTGGATGCCCGGGAGCACACGGACGACCCTGCCGAGGTAAACGTTACCCACGATGCCGCTTTCGGCGGTCCTTTCGATGTAGATGTTGGTCAAGAGCCCGTTTTCGAGGACGGCAACCCTCGTCTCGTGCTCCGTACAGTTGAAGACCATCTCCTTGGCCATGGCCGCTTACCCTGTCGCTTGTCCGAATTTCCGGTCGTGACCCGGCAGGAATACCGTTTCCGTCTTGACGATCCGCGCCCCTCTTGCCTCCCTCTCGTCCAGGCCGAAGATGCCGCAGATGACGTCGACCGGCCTGATGCCGTTCGGCCTGCTTGGGACGGTAAACCGGACCTTCCCCGTAGCCGCCTCATACGCAAGGCCTTCCAGCAGGGGCCGGACATCTTTCTTTTCGGTGATCCCCTTCTTTGTTCTCGCGATGAAAAAGGATTCCGATTCAAGAAAACGCCGGATCCTGTCTGCCTCTTCACCCGATGTCCGCGGGAGGCGGACCTCGTAACGAGCTTTTTCGATGATAGCAGAGAGTGGCGCCGCCTGAAAAGGGATTTCCGCGGCCTCGAGGACTTTGAGCCCCGAGGGGAGGCGGGCGTTGATCTCGTCAAGCATTTCACGGAACGTCTTCCCCCGTTCCTCCACCTGGAGGTCGGCATACTCGGACAGGCTCTCCACGCCGACCGGAAGTGCCGGGGTCAGGGAAAGACGTGGGTGGGGATGAAAGCCTTCCGAATAGACGAAAGAAATCCCGCATTGTCTAACCCCGCGTACGAGGGCCGTGACGGTCTCAAGATGGGAAAGAAAACGGGACGTTCCGGTCTTGGCAAAGCGTATGCGCCACGACCTCCTGACCGTCCTTCGTTCCCCGTTATCTTTTTCTCTCTTCCTCCGCCCCGGAAGGGTGTCTTCCGGGGGGGCCGTGATTATCTTCAGGTCGCCGGTGCACACCCCGCATTTGTGACAGGTGCCTGAGCGACAATCCTCCGTCACGACCCCATCGATTGCCTTTTGCCTTTCTTCGAGGAGGAAGTCCTGTTTTATCCCGCAATCGATGAATCCCCAGGGGAGGGCCGCTGAGGTGTTACGGCCCTGAAGCCACATTTCCGGCTTTACGTCGACGTCTTCCATGGCTTTCTCCCACAGGTCGAAGCGGAACCGGTCTGTCCAGCCGTCGAAACGACAGCCCAGGCGAAAGGCCCGTTCGATGAGGGCGGCCAGTTCCCTGTCGCCCCGGGAGAAGAAGCCCTCTAAGAGGCTCATCCTCGCGTCATGCCACTTGAAGGCAAGGTTTCTGTGGGAAAGTCGTGCCTTCAGGAATGCCTGTTTACGGGTTATTTCTTCGATGCCTGCCTGCTCCGCCCACTGGAACGGCGTGTGGGGTTTCGGGACGAAGGTCGAAACGCTGACGGTGACCTGCCTTTTCATGGCCCCTTCGCGGAGCGTCCGCCAGGCGAGGTCGGCGATGCCTTCCAGGTCTTCTTCCCTCTCTCCCGGAAGTCCCAGCATGAAATAGAGCTTGACGGACCGCCATCCGGCGGCAAAGACCTCCCGTGCCGTTCGCATCAGGTCTTCCGCGCTGTTGCCCTTGTTGATCACGTCCCGCAGCCGCTGGGTGCCCGCTTCGGGCGCCAGGGTGAAGCTCGTCTTCCTGACCCGCTTGATCTCCTCGATCAACCTCGGGGTAAGCGTCTCAACGCGGAGCGACGGGAGTCCGACGGCGACCCGCTCCCGCTGATGGTTGTCCATGAGCCTTTCCAACAATTCTTCTATCCGCGTATAGTCGCCGGTACTGAGGGAGAGGAGCGATATCTCTCCGCAACCCGTTGCGGCCAGCATCTCTCCCGCCATAGATTCCAACACGTCGACGCCGCGTTCCCGCGACGGCCGCCACACCATACCGGCCTGGCAGAAACGGCATCCCCGGGTGCATCCTCTTGCGATCTCCAGGTTCACCCGGTCGTGGATGGTTTTTATGACCGGGACGACCGGTCGGCGGGGTTGCGCCCAGTCGTTGAGGTCCCGAACCGCCCTTTTGCGGACCCTGTCGCCCTCCCGGTGGAGGGCAGGGACGTAAACACCCTCTAACGCCGCGATAGCGGCGAGCCTTTCGCTCCTTCCGCCGCCCTTTTCCCCCGCTTTCATCAAGGCGTCGGCCACCTCCGTCACGACCTCCTCTCCCTCGCCGATGACGAAGGCGTCGAAAAAAGGCGCTACGGGCAATGGGTTGAAGGCGCAAGGACCTCCCGCTATAACCAGGGGGCACCCTTCCTTGCGGTCTCGGGCATAAAGGGGGATGCCGCCGAGGTCGAGCATGTTCAGGACATTCGTGTAGGCCAATTCATACTGGAGGGAGAAGCCTATGACATCGAAAGACGAAAGGGGCGTCCGGCTCTCCAGCGAGCAGAGGGGAATTCCTTTCCCGCGCATGGCCTCTTCCATGTCCGGCCAGGGCGCGAAGAAGCGCTCGGCGCATACCCCTCGATGGTCGTTCAGGACGGCGTAAAGTATCTGGATCCCCAGGTGGGACATGGCGACTTCATAGACGTCGGGGAAGCAGAGGGCGAAGCTCAGTCTGCAGGCGGTCCTGTCCCCGGTGCGGGAATTCACTTCGCCGCCGAGGTAGCGCCCCGGTCTTTCGACGAAAGGCAGGATGTCTTCCAGTCTGTCGCTGATGGGTCTGTCATCTTTCATAGGACGTCAGATTCTTGAATGCTTTCTTCGCCTCCTCCGCCGAGCGCTTCAAGGCGCTCAATTCGCCCTCCGAGAGGTCCACCGTCAGTATCTCCTCGACGCCCGAAGGGCCGAGGCGGACAGGCACCCCGAGGAACACGTCCCTGATCCCATACTGTCCGTCCAGGTAGACCGAGGCGGGCATGATTCGGGGTGATCCGAGAAGTATTGCCTCGAGCATGTAGACGACAGCCGCCGAGGGGGCATGGAAAGCGCTGCCCGTCTTCAGGAGGCCGACGATTTCCGCACCGCTGTTTCTGGTTCTTTCGATGATCCGGTCGAGCTTATCCTTTTTCATCAAGTCCGCTACCGGGATGCCCCCGACCGCCGCGTAACGTTCCAGGGGGATCATGGCATCCCCGTGGCTCCCCAGGACGAGGGCCTGAACGTCTCCGGTAGGGACATCGAGCTCCTCGGCAATGAGGTAGCGGTAGCGCGCCGAGTCGAGAACCCCACCCATCCCGATGACCCGTCCGGCCGGGAAGCCGGAGACCTTGAAGGCAAGGTGGGCCATGAGGTCCAAGGGGTTGGTCACCATGAGGATGATCGCCCCGGGGGCGAACACCCGGATTTTCTCGGCCACTGACTTCACGACACCCCCGTTCTTCAAGGCCAGCTCTTCGCGGGTCATACCCGGCGCCCGGGGAAAACCGGCAGTCACGACGACGACACGGGAATCCCGGATCAGAGAGAAGTCGTTGGTTCCGACGACCTTTGCCGTGAATCCTTCGATGGGGGCCGACTGGGCGATGTCGAGGGCCTTTCCTTGAGGGACGCCCTCGACGATATCCACAAGGACCACGTCGGCGAGGTCCTTCTCGACGATTCTCTGCGCGGTCATGGTGCCCACGAAACCCGCACCGATGACGGATACCTTGTTGTTCATGATTTACTCCAGCTTCCCCGTTTTTTTGAGTCGTAAAGGTGAGGCCTTATACCATAAGAACAGACGAGAAAAAAGGAGCTTGGGGACATTTCAGCTTCCCTTCCCCACCGGCAGCCCATACTTGTACGGGTGTTTTTGGATGTCCAGGTATTTGGAACGGGCGAAGCCGGCGGGGAATTTCTCCTTCGAGATGTAAGGTAGGGCGTCGCGCTTGAATTCCTCCATGAAGGTCCGGAAGACGTGTCCCACCTCCCGATTGGGGACGAAGGTCCTTTCTTTCTTCAGCTCGTAATAAACGTCGGGCCCGAATACCTTTGTCGCGAGCCTCAGTTGCTCTTCATTCGAGAAATACTCCTCCTTGAAGATTACTTTAACACGAACGAGGAGGGCGACCTTCGTCGTATCGGCGGCGATGGCCCGGGAGCGGTCCCAGACCTCCGCTACGAGGCCGTTGGGCAGCTGTATCTCTTCAACCATCTTCATGCTTCTTCACCGGGGGCTCAACTTTTTCAGCCATACGAGCGCTCTCACTTTTACCAAGATTATTTTTTGCTGCCCGCGAACTTGCCATTTCTCTTCACTTTCTGTTGACCTCCGCCTCCGTTGCCCCTATACTTAGCACTTAATTAACACAACTGCCGAACGAGGTGTCAGATAGATTGAGCGAGGCCAACGCCATCCTGCTTCTTTCCTGTCCCGACCAGCGCGGGATCGTCGCATCGGTCTCCAATTTCGTTTTCCAGCACAACGGCAACATCGTCCACGCGGCCCAGCACACGACCCAGAAGTCAAAGATATTTTTCATGCGGATAGAGTGGGAGCTGGAAGGGTTCGACATCCGCCGGGAGGATATCGGGAAGGCCTTTTCGCCCATAGCCGACCGCTTCGGCATGACCTGGTGGCTCCATTTCACCGATTATGTCCCGAGAGTGGCGATCTTCGTCTCCCGCCACGTCTACTGCTTCCATGACCTCATTCTGCGTCAGAACATGGGGGAAATCAAGTGTGAGATACCCATCGTCATCAGCAATCACATGGACCTAAAGCCCTTATCCGAGCATTTCGGGCTGAACTACCGCTATTACCCCGTCACGCCGGAAAACAAGGAGGCGCAGGAAGAGCGGGAAATAGAGGAGCTCCGACAGCACCGGGTGGACCTGATAGTCCTTGCCCGTTACATGCAGATACTCACGGGTAGGTTCGTCGACCTATACCGCGACCGCATCATCAATATCCACCATTCCTTCCTTCCCGCCTTTGCTGGCGGCAAGCCCTATGAGCAGGCCTATGACCGGGGCGTCAAGATCATCGGTGCCACGAGTCATTACGTGACGGAGAGTCTCGACGACGGACCGATCATCGTTCAAGACGTGATCAGGATAAGTCACCGGGATTCCGTGGAAGACATGAAGATGAAGGGGAAGGACCTGGAAAGGACCGTCCTGTCACGGGCGGTTAAACTCCACCTGGAACATCGGGTCATCGTTCACGGGTCTAAGACCATCGTTTTCGAGTGATCCGCCGAGAGCAGACTCAGAAGGTGAACATGGCGTCGCGCTCCGCAGCCTTGTACTTCAACCTCTCGTCCAGATTTTTCTTGGCCTCCCTCACAGCGGGGTGGTTCGGGCTGTACTGGAGCGCCTTCTCGTAATCCTCCATGGCGCTCTTCAATTCGCCCCGCTCTTGCTTCTTGTTGCCTCTCTCCAAGTAGATGCCGGCGACCCCGTCGGCCGCTTCCGGAAACCCCGGTACGAGTTCGAGGGCCTTCAGGTAATCGGCAAGGGCACCCCGGAAATCGCCCAACCGTTCTTTCTGATTGGCCAGCTTGTAGTATCCCCTACCCAGGGCTTCTCTGAATTTCGTCGAGTCCGGTTTCGCCTGGAGGGCGAGGTCGTAGTCTGAGACAGCTCCCCGGAAATCATTCAGGGTCTCCTTCGCCCGTCCCCGTCTGAAAAAAGCCTCGCCTCTTAAATCACCGTGACAGGCGCCGTCTTTTTCCAGGAAACGGTCGTAGAGGTACACGGCATCTTCGCATCGCCCGCTGAGACAACGGCGGTCCGCCTCCCAGAGGTCCTCCTCACAGGAGCTGCCGGGTTTTACTTTCTCGGTCGCCTTCCCGGCTTCCTGGGCAGGGCAGACTGCCGGACTTAGGAGAAGAAGCGAGGAAGACAAGAATATTGCAAAGATAACGCGAAAATTCCTCCTTTTCATGGTATCCTACCTACGGAAGTTCTTTTTTGTATACCAAAAACAGTTCAAAAAAGGAAGCCGCCAAGCTGAAGGCGTGGAGGGGATCCATGACACTTAGGTTGCTGGACCCGGTCAGGGAGATACTGAAAGTCGTTGAAGAGATGACCGACAGGAAGGTCGATTTCGTTGAAAAGACCGACCTACCCGTTTCCGCCGAGTTGAAGGTGGCCGAGAAGGCTGAGCAGGCCCATCGTCTCTTCTACCGGCCGACACATACCGACGAGATCAACTACCTTGTAGCCCACCAGTGCGGGCATGTTCTCAGGCTCTTCGGGGCGGAGAAGGGAAAACGATTCATCCCTGTCGCCAATCGCAAGACGATGATGAGCTATCTTCTGGAAATGGACGATGACCTGAAACGTCTTTCAATGGTATTCGGTCCCGAGAAGGTGAAGAAGCTCGTTTTTCTCTGGTACGAGGGAGTCGTCTTCCAGGTGACCAGGATGCCCCCCGACATCATGATCGACAAATGGCTCTACGACGAATATCCTGAGTTGCGGGCGATACAGCTCGCCTCGCTTGAGAGGCAAAGAAGGGCGGCGATTTTAGGGCTTTCCGAGGACATGAGGAAGATAACGCCCGCCAAGGTCTACTATGCCTCGAATGTGATGAACTACGCCTACTTCAAGGTCCTGGAGGACCACTTCAGGCTGGATTTTGTTGCCCCCTACCACAAGACGGTTTTCCTGTACGACGGCCAGTCTCTCGTCCGGGTGACCGAGCAGGGATTAGGCAACAACCATGAAGGGGACCGGGCGATGATCAACGAATGGGCGAGACTCCTCCAGCTCACGGGGTGGTTCGAGTGGAAGCGCCTAGAGTGACGGAAGGGTTCACCGCCTTTCTGGCGGAAGCGGTCGGTCGCCGGCAGGCCATTCTCCAACGGGGTGGAGGTATAGGTTGACGTTGAGATACCGGGCGTCGCCGGTGACCTCTTCGCCCGCCCATCCGGGGAGTTCGATGGACTCGCCTTCTTCCGAGAGCTCTACTTCCGCGATGACCAGGCCGTGATTCACCCCCGAAAAGACGTCTACCTCCCACCTCGTCCCCGCTTCTTGCACGGTATAACGGACCTTTTCGACCGGGGTTCGCTCACAGAAGACCGACATGATCTCTTCGGCCTCTGCGAGGGGAATTTCATATTCGTACTCGTGCCGGGTGATGCCTTCGAGAAGGCCCTTGAGGGTAAGGGATCCCCTGTCACCGGCGACCCTCACCCTCAGGGTGCCGTTTTTTCCCGTAAAGATATAGCCCTGCCGGTACGTCGTACCGACGGAGGCCCGCCGTTTCCAGTCGTCATTCTTCACGAGAAATCTGCGCTCTATTTCGAAGGCCACGGAGAAACCCTGAGTTTTTAGGGTCGAGCTTCTCGGCCCAAAGGATTCGGAACTTAGAAGTTCTATAGCCATGTTTCCGGGGATTTTCAATAAGGAGTTTGAACCATCCGGCCTCTTTCTGTTGTCCCCCGGAAAAAGTTCTGTTATGTTCCCTCTCATGGAGGGATGCGGTTTTGTACATCTCTGTCAACCGGACGCTGGAAAGTCCTGCGGGGCCTGCTGCGGTCTTTATAATTATGCCGACAGCTCGGAAGAGGCACTGACGGAAAGGTTGAGGAGGCGGACGCGGCTTTTTCGGGAAAAGGTCGAGAGTGAGGAAGACCTGCCCGCCTTTTCGGAAAGGATAAAGAGCATCGAGGACGGGACGAAACGCTACGACGTGATTTACTGTTGCGAATACCTCGGTTTTCTTGACGAAGACGAAAGGCGCGTCGGCTGCCTGCTCCATCCTCTCCAGAACGGGGGCAGGGACCTGCGCGGGGTGTCATTCTACGGACGGGAGCTCTGCGACGGTCATTTCTGCCCGAGCTACCACTACATATCGGAGGTCGAAAAACGGTCCCTCATCAAAATCCTGGACAGTTGGTACCTCTACGGCCTCTGCGTCACCGACATCGACCTCGTGAAAGAGTATTTCCGCCTCGTCAGCGACGGCATAGGTGAGATGCCTCCTCCGGGCTGTTTCGAGCGCCCGGCCCTCAGGGATGCAGCCGGACGTTTTTTCTCCCTCAAGACAACCTGGCCCTTCCGTTCGTCCTCGGTCAACCGCTTCGGTAAATACTATTTCGACGGCTCCCAGTATATGATCCGCCCCATCGACTATGAGCGCCTCGGTGTGGATAAATCCGTGTTCGACATGATATTCTTGAGTCTTTCCTCCGAGTTTGCGGGCGGTGAGGAGGTGAAAGAAGCGGAAGACATCATCCGGTCTCTGATAGATGACTTTATCCGTCTATACCGCAGGGAAGGCGGCTCATTCCCCGTTGAAGAGGAAATGAAGACCGAGACCGGCGAACATGGATAAGGGCACGCAGCCGGCATAGCATTTTCATGCTGAATTTTCTGACTTTTTTTGCTAATCACTGACTGTTCCGTATGCCTAGTTTGTGTGCGTTTCAGGGCTTTTCAGATAGGTTTTTTGGGAGGGCGGGAGATGGAAGTCGAGAACAAGAAAGTGCTCTATCCCAGGGATGTAATCAGCCGCCGGGTTGCGGAGGTCGCCGAAGAGATCTCCCGGGATTACCGCGGCAGGGAGCCGGTCCTGATAGGAGTACTCAAAGGGGCCTTTATCTTCATGGCAGACCTTGTCCGGGGCCTCAAGGTCCCCTGTGTCATCGACTTTGTGAGGGTAGCAAGTTACGGTTCCGGGTCGACGAGCTCGGGCAACGTTGTCATAAAAAAAGACATCGAAACGGACATAACGGGGAAAGACGTCTTGATAATCGAAGACATCGTCGATACTGGCATCACCATGCGTTTCTTGGTGGAGAAGCTCAAGGAGCGGAACCCGAGGTCGTTGAAGGTCTGTGCCTTTATCGACAAGCGGGGCCGTAGGGAAGTCGAGTTCGAGGCCGACTACGTGGGTTTTACGATGGAGGATGGGTTCGTCGTGGGTTATGGGCTCGACTTCGACGAAAAATCACGCTTCCATCCGGAGGTGTACGTTGTCGATGAATGATAAAAAGATGATAATCCGGTGCACGAACTGCGGGACGCGTTTTTGGTTCAATGAGGCGCTTGTCCAGGGGGAAGGGGTTTGGGTCCGGTGCAGCCGGTGCGAGAATGTCTTCTTCCAGGAGAACCCCTCCGCACCGCCTCCAGCAGAGCCAGTGGAAGATGAAGTCGCCGACCGCGACGTCGGTCAAGTGACCGAGGGTGTCCCCGGTGGAGACGTGATGTCGGAATCGGAAAATGAGGCGGGGCCGACGGCGAGTGGCAAAGGCATACTGAAGAAAACCGCCGTCGCCGTCTTTTTGCTGTTGCTCGTCCTGGGAGTGGTCGTTTGGTTGATGCCGGAGGTGCTGACAGCGGCCTTGCCCGGTGGTTCTTACATCGCCCGTTACTTTGGGATTGGGTCGCCGGGACACCCGGCCGGCCCAGGAATAGATTTGGTCGACGTACGGGACAGGTACGTCAAGAACTGGTTGGCCGGGGATATGATGGTCATCGGCGGCACGGCGGTAAACAGGAACGCCTATCCCGTGTCGAAACTGCGCGTAAAGGGGACGCTCCTGGATGCGGAGGGGAGGGTCGTCGCCGAGGCCCACTCTTATTGCGGCAATACCCCGACCGACGAGGACCTCACGAAACTGACCGTGAAAGAAATCTTGGATAAACTGTCGCTTGAGGCGGGCAGCGACGCTCCCAACATGAACATCGCCCCCGGGGGTCGGACCCCCTTTATCACCGTGTTTGTAGACCCGCCAAAAACCGCCGTCGAGTACATCGTGGAGGTTGTGTCTGTCGAGGCGTCGAAGAAAAAATGAACGGAGGCCGGCGTGCGCCCGACAGATAAATTGAGGATCGCCATCCTCGGCCTTGTAATAATGATATTTATCGGAACGGTCAGTTATAACGCCGTCGAAGGTTGGGATCTGCTCGACGCCCTGTATGCGACTATCGTGACGCTTTCGACCGTCGGCTACGGGGATTTTTTCCCCCGGTCCGAGGCGGGCAAGATATTCACGGTCGTGTTCGTGATCTTCGGCGTCGGCATCATGTTCTATACCGTTGTTCTCATGGCTGAGACCGTGGTCGATGTGCGTCTCAGGTCGATTTTAGGGAGGGATAAATTCGGGAAGGTGATCAGCCGGATGAGCAATCACATTATCATCTGCGGGTGCGGTCGGATCGGCCATCTCATCGCGAGAGAGCTGGCGGCTGCGAAACGGGACTTCGTCGTCATTGAAAACAACCCGGAAACGGTCGAGAAGATTCAAGAGGAAGGCTTTATTTGCTGTAAGGGGGATGCGACGAGTGACAAGGTGCTTTTAGAGGCCGGCATAAAGCGGGCGCGGGCAATAGTCTGTGTGCTTCCGACCGACGCGGAGAACCTCTATGTAATCCTGACGGCCAAGGAGCTCAACCCGGAGATATTCATTCTTTCCCGTGCCGAAGAGGAAGAGTCGGAACACCGGCTTGTTCGTGCCGGGGCCGACCGCGTCATGTCACCCTATATGCTGGGCGGCATCAGGATGGCGATGGCGATTCTCAGGCCGGCGATGCTGGACTTCATCGAAATCACGACGAGAAGGCAGAGCCTCGAGCTGCAGATGGAGGAACTGGAGATATGCGAAGGTTCGCCGGTGATCGGGAAGACCCTGGAGGAATCGGACATCCGCCATAGCTTCGGCCTCATCATCGTGGCCGTTAAGAAGGAATCGGGCAGGATGATCTTCAATCCCATGGCCCATTACGTGATCGAGAAAGGCGACAAACTGATCGCCCTGGGCGAGGAGGAGAACGTCAGGCGTTTTTCTCAAGTCTGTATCGGATGAGGGAAGGGGGGATAACGCCGGCCCGGAGAACGGTGGGCGGGTCGGTGGTGGCGTCGACGATGGTAGACCCCTTGCCCCCGGGCGTAGAACCGCCGTCGATCACTGCATCCACCCGATCCCCGAGAATCTCTAAAACCTCCCGAGCTGAGACACTTTCCTTTTCCCCGGAGAGGTTCGCGCTCGTCGCCGTGAGGGGCCGGGAAAGGAGCGCCGAAAGCTTTGATGCGATGGGGTTGCTGGAGAGGCGGATGCCGATCTTGCCGGTGCCCCCTGTCAGTCTCGGAACGATGAACGGCGAGGCCTTGAAGACGATCGTGAGACCCCCCGGCCAGAAGGCGTCCATCAGTTTTCGGGCCGTCTCCGGAATCTCTTCGACCAGCCTGCTGACGATTTCCCGGTCTCCGATGATGATCGGCAGGGGTTTGTTGAACTCCCTGCCTTTGAGGGCGTAAACCCGTTCCACCGCCTTTTCGTCGCTCGCGTCGGCGCCCAACCCGTAGAAGGTTTCCGTCGGGTAGGCGACCACACCGCCGCCCTTCAGGACGGCGACGGCCTCCAGGAGGGCCTTTTTATCGAGGTTTGTCGGGTCTGTCCTGATCAGGATAGGCAATCGACCTTTTCCTGTTTTTTTTCGACGTCCCGGGCCATCTTTGCGGCGTAGGCCGCCAATTTTTCCCGCAGGGCGTCGTCGCCGAGGGCGAGGATCCTGACTGCCATAAGGGCCGCGTTCTTTGCCCCCGCCTTCCCCACCGCCATCGAGGCCACCGGTACGCCCCCCGGCATCTGGACGGTCGAGAGCAGGGCGTCGAGTCCCGCCAGCGGCGTCGAGTCGATCGGCACGCCGATGACGGGTATGGTGGTCCGGGAAGCGATTACGCCGGCAAGATGCGCCGCGGCCCCTGCCCCGGCGATGATGACTTTTACTCCCCTTTCCGCCGCGCCCTCGGCGTAGGCCGCCGTCCTCTCGGGCGAGCGGTGGGCCGACGTAAGCACGGCCTCGTAAGTAACGTCGAATTCCTTGAGGATGGTTATGGCTTCACTGAGGACCGGCAGGTCGGAATCACTCCCCATGGCGATGCTCACCAGGACACCCCTTTTTTGTTTCATGCCTTCCCCCATTTTGAGACGGAGATTCTTATGACGTGCATCAGTGTTTGAAGTGCCTCCTCCCCGTGAACACCATTGCCATGCCGTGCTCGTTCGCCGCCTGTATGGATTCTTCGTCCCGGATGGAACCACCAGGCTGGACCATGGCCGTTATGCCGGCGGCCGCCGCCGTGTCCACGACGTCGCGGAAGGGGAAGAATGCATCGGAGGCAAGGACGGCGCCTTTCGTGGGGAAGTTGGCCTTCATGAGGGCTATCTTCAGGGAATCGATGCGGCTCATCTGGCCCGCCCCCACACCGATGAGTTGGTCCTTGGTGGCGATCACGATGGCATTCGACTTGACGTACTTCACGACACGCCAGGCAAAATTCAAGGCCTCGAATTCATCGTCAGTGGGGGTGCGCTCGGTAACCACCTTACCGTTTCTGACATTCCCGTCGTTTACGTCGCGCTCCTGAACGAGAAGCCCCCCCACCACTCGTCTGAAGTCGTACCCCGGGAAGCCCCCCTCCGTGCAGGGAGCGACCTCCAGGAGGCGGAGGTTCTTCTTGGTCCCCAGGACCTCGAGGGCCTCCCGGTCATAACCGGGGGCGATGATGACTTCCAGGAAGGTCTTGGCGAGCTCCTCCGCCGTTTGTCTGTCCACCGGCTTGTTGAAGGCGACGATGCCGCCGAAGGCGGAGAGGGGGTCTGTCTGAAGGGCCTTTTTGTAGGCCGAGAGGATGTCTTCCGTCGAGGTCGCCGCGCCGCAGGGGTTGGCGTGTTTGACGATGACCGCCGCCGGTTTGTCGAAGTCGCAGACCATCTGCCAGGCGGCGTCGCTGTCCATTATGTTGTTGTAAGACAATTCTTTGCCCTGGAGCTGGCGGGCGTTGGCGATGGTCGATGGGGTCGCGTCCTTTTCTTTGTAGAAAGACGCCTTCTGGTGGGGGTTTTCCCCGTACCTCAGGTCCAGGGCCTTGACGAACTGGAAAGTCAAGGTGTCGGGGAAGTCCTCCCGAGCCCCGTCCGGCCGAATCCTGCCGAGGTAGTTGGAGATGGCGGCGTCGTAACGGGCCGTGAGGTGGAATGCCTTGACGGCCAAAGAGAAATTGGTTTCTTCCGAGACCTTTCCTCCCGTCGCCTTCATCTCCTCGAGGATGAGGCGGTAGTCCTGCGGGTCCGTGACCACGGTGACAAAGGGGTAGTTCTTCGCCGCCGCCCGGAGCATGGCCGGTCCGCCGATGTCAATGTTCTCGACCGCCTCCTCCAGGGTGCACCCCGGCCTCGCCACGGTGTCCTCGAAGGCATAGAGGTTGACGACCACTATGTCGATCATCTCTATCCCCTGAGAACTGGCCGCCGTCACGTGTTCCTCTTTGTCCCTCTGGGCGAGGATGCCGCCGTGGATCTTCGGGTGCAGGGTCTTGAGCCTCCCGTCCATCATCTCCGGGAAGCCCGTGTATTCGGAGACCTCCCGCACCTCGACGCCGTTCTTTTTCAGCAGGGCCGCCGTCCCGCCTGTGGAGAGGATTTCGACACCGAAGGCCCGCAGCCCGGCGGTGAATTCCACGATGCCCGCCTTGTCGGTCACGCTGATCAAGGCCCGCTTGATTTCATTGAGTCTCATCTGTTTCCTCCCCCTCATTCACCTCTTAACTTTTTCATGTGCCGTATTCTCTTTTCGATCAGGGGCCCCGTGCCTATATCCGGCCTGTGGGATACGGGGCCTTTGATTGCCGTGGCCGCGTTCTCGGCGATAGTCTCCGCCTCGTCGAGCGAGTCGGCGATCCCCACCACGGCGATGGCCCGCGACGTCGTCATGTAAAGACCGTCCTCGCGCTGGTCCACGGAGGCGTAATAAAGCCTCGCCGGCCCCACATCTCCCACCTCAATCCTGGCCGAGGTCGAATCTGCGTCGGGATGGTCCTTGGGGAGACCGTAACCCCGGGGGACGATGTACTTGCACACCGTCGCCTTTTTCTCGAATTCGACGGCCGATTCGCCCAGCGTGCCGTCGATGACCGCCCGGCAAAGGTCAACGAAATCGGTCTTGAGGATGGGCAGGATGTTCATCGCCTCGGGGTCGCCGAACCGGGCGTTGTACTCGAGGAGTTTCAGTCCGTCTTTCGTGACCATGAACCCGGCGTACATCACTCCCCTGTAGTATTCACCCGTCTCCTTGTATATCGCCTCGGCTACTTTTTGCGTGATGGCGAGGCCGTCCTCGACGTCTTTCCGCGTCAAGAAGGGAAGGGAATGGTCCTCGCAAGAGTAAGACCCCATCCCGCCCGTGTTGGGCCCTTTGTCATCGATAAAACGCCTCTTGTGGTCCTGGACGGGAGGCGTCGCCACAACCGTCTTTCCATCGGAGAGGCACTGAAGCGAGAACTCCTCTCCTTCCAGCTTCTCATCGATGATCACAGCGGGGTGCTCCGCGAGTATCTCCCCGCAGCATTTCAATGCCTCCTCGACCGTCTGGAAATGGTCGCCCTGAACCAAGACTCCCTTGCCGCCCGTGAGGCCGTCGGGTTTCACGACGGCGCCGTCCAGGCTCTTCAGGAACTCTTCGACCCCGTCGAGGGAGGTGAAGACGCGGAACCTCGGATTCCCCGGGATGCCGTACCGGGCAAGCAGATTTCGGGTGAAAGACTTCGACGTCTCGAGCTGCGCCAGCTTCTTCGTCGGACCCACGGCCGGTATCCCGGCGGCCTTCAAGGCATCGACAGCACCATTGTTCAAAGGGTCCTCCGGCCCGATGACGGCGAAGTCTATGCGGTTCTCCCTGGCGAACCTGCAGAGAGACTCAAGGTCGTCATAGCTGCCCAGCATAACCCGCTCGGACAGGCCCGCGATCCCGGGGTTGTTGTGCCTCATGTAGGAAAATAGTCTCGGCTGATGTTTCGACCGGACGACCGCCTCGGCGATTGCGTGCTCCCTGGCGCCGTTTCCGACCAAAAGAACGCGTGTCATTCTTCCTCCTCGTGGGCCTCGGCCTTCGGTTGAGGTTTGGGCATCAGACACACAACCGGCAGGGGATGCCCAGTGCTTGTGAGCTTGCGACTATATCCAAAACGGGGTAGGGAGTCAATAAATCAAAGCTGAATACTTGACATTTCAAGCGAATGAGGGTACCAATCTCCCGAGCGGGTAATCGTCCATGACCACATCTTCAAGCGACCGATAGAGCAGGATCCCCTTGGACCCTTATCTGACATTCAAACTTGTCGTACTCTTCTTTCTCTTTTTAGCCTCCGGTTTTTTTGCTTCTGCGGAGGCCTCACTTTTCTCTCTGACGCCTCTTCATCTGCACAAGGTGAGGGAAGAGGAGTCACCGCGCCTCTCCACAATCCAAGAACTCCTTCGTTATCCCCGGCGTCTGTTGATAACGATCATCGCGTGCAACGAATCTGTCAACGTAATGATTTCTTCGCTGACAGCAGTGATTTTTATAAAACTCTTCGGAGATCAAGGGAAATGGACCGCCATCGCCGTCCTGACTCCCCTGCTCCTTGTCTTCTGCGAGGCAGTTCCGAAGACTGTTGCCAAGATAAACCCGATCGCGATCTCGCAGGCCGTTTCGCCTTTGTTGGTATTGTTTTTCCGCTTGTTGTCCCCCGTCAGCTGGGTGCTGGATAAGATATCGGGCTGGCTGACGGGTCCCTTCAGGCTGGGTGAGCCGTCGGGAAAGGATGAGCTGACGGAAGGGGAGTTGCGGGTCTTGGTTGACGCAGGTCACGAAGAAGGAGTGCTGCAGAAGCCCCATCGCGACTTGATTCACCGGGTCTTCGAGCTGGCGGACACGACTGTAGAGGAGATAATGACGCCGAGGATCGATATGTTCTGCCTGCCCGTTTCGTTGACCCTCGATGAGATGAAAAAGGAAATACTCAAGAACGGCTACTCACGGGTGCCTGTGTACGGCATGGACAGGGACGACATCCTTGGGATCCTGTATGCGAAGGACCTTCTTCTGGCGATGGCATCGGGACGGCGGGAAACGGACGTCAGGGCGTTGCTGAGAAAGCCCTATTTTGTCCCGATGGAGAAGGAAGCGGACAGCCTCCTGAAGGACTTTCAGGTGAGAAAAATCCATATGGCGATCGTGGTGGATGAATACGGCGGCGTTGCGGGGCTGGTTACCATGGAGGACATCTTGGAGAGTCTCTTCGGCGACATCTACGACGAGCGTGACATCAAAGAAAGGTACTATCGCGTCTTAGACGGTCAAACCATGATTGCCTCGGGAAGGATGCCGATCGAAGAATTCAACGCCCTTACGGGCATGAACATCCCCTTGGAGGATTTCGACACGGTGGGAGGTTTTGTGCTTCATCTCTTCGGAAGACTTCCTTCCCGAGGCGAAGAGGTCCGTTATGACGGCATGGTGTTCCGGGTGGAGCGAGTGCGCGGGGCCAGTATCTGGAGAGTCCGTGTTTCCCGCGAAGAGGTCGCAAAATGACCGACCACCTTCTGTCTATCCTCATGGTGATTTTCTTCCTGTGTCTCGAAGGTCTTTTTTCGGGTGGGGAGATCGCTCTCGTCGCTTCCGACATCAACAAGGTCAAGCAGAGGGCGGCTGCCGGCTCCGGGTCCGCCGCCGTTGTCCTACGCCTCCTTGAAAAACCTGAATGGTTCCTGGCCACTACCGTAGCGGGAACGGATTTCTGCATAATCGTGAACACCGCCCTGGCGACCTCGGTGTTTGTTTCCCTCTTCGGCAGTACAGAAGGAGGGGTCGTTGCCGTGGCGGTTATGATCCCCGTTATCCTGCTGGCGGCGGAGCTCATTCCCAAGAGCATATTTCAGCAGAGGCCGGAATCATCAGCAGCAAAGGTCGCCTACTTCATCCTGCTTGCGTCCTGGGTCCTTTACCCACTGGTGCTCGCCGTGGCCTGGATCTCCCGGGCAGGGATCGGCTTGTTGACGGGGGGAAGGGCCGCCTACGCTCCTTACATCACGAAAGAGGGCCTCAAGCATCTTCTCAGAGAACAAGCGGGGAAAGGTGACATCGAACCCCAGGAAAAAGAGATGGTCAGGAGGGTCTTCGATTTCTCGGATGCCACGGTGGGACAGATCATGGTGCCCCTGTCGAACGTGGCGGCTCTGAAGGAAACCGCCCAGGTCGGTGATGCCGTCACCCTCATTCGCGAAAAGGGCTTCTCCCGGATACCCGTCTACCGGGAAAGCATTTTTGACATAACCGGGATTCTTCACAGCTTCGACCTTCTAAGGGCCTTGCCGGAAGGGGAGCAAAAGCCGGTAGCGGACTACGTGCGGTCGGCCGTGTTCTTTGTCCCCGAAACGAAGTCGGCCTATGAGTTGTTCCTGGAGATGCAGCGGCGCGGGGAGGTCATGGCCGTCGTAGTGGATGAATACGGAGGGGCCGTGGGCATCATCACCACCGAAGACCTTCTGGAGGAAGTGGTCGGGGAAATCGAGGATGAGTACGATAAAGGCGAAAGGCCATACCTGAAGGTCGGCCCGGGCCGATACCTTTTCAAGGCCCAGACGAGCCTCGACTGCGTGCGCGAAATCACCCGCCTCGAGATTCCCGAAGGAGATTATGAAACTCTGGGAGGCTTTATCCTGGACCGGCTGGGGCACATACCCCGGCGGAGAGAAAGCGTCAGAGAAGGGGACGTTCTTTTCGTCGTAGAGGACGCGGACGCAAAGTCGGTCAAGGAGGTCCTGATCGTGCTGCCCGATAAAAAAGATGGCTCAGAATCTATCGCCTAAACTTGCTACTATCATCCTTGCCGCCGGCAAGGGAACGAGGATGAAATCTGATCTGGCGAAAGTCCTTCATCCGATCGATGGAAAACCCATGCTCAGCTTTCCCGTTGCAGTGGCCCGGGAAGTCGACTCACGTGAGGTCGTCGTCATCGTCGGCCACCAGGCAGAGTTGATCGAAGAGGTGATGAAGGACGAAGGGCTGGTATTCGTCATGCAAAAAGAGCAACTGGGAACCGGCCACGCCGTCCTGCAGGCCCGAGACCACTTCCGTGGCTTTGAGGGAACTATCCTGATCCTCTGCGGAGACGTGCCGCTCCTGCGGTCGCGGACGGTCAGGGACCTCATCGCCTTTCACCGTGCGGAGAAGGCCGCTGTAACGGTCATGACGACGGTCCTCGAGGACCCAGCGGGTTACGGGAGGGTCGTGAAGGACGGTGGAGGCGGGATAGTCAAGATCGTGGAGGCGCGGGATGCGACAGAAGAAGAAAAGGAGATACGGGAGATAAACACCGGCATCTACTGCGCGGAGGCACCCTTTCTTTTCGAGGCCGTGGGAGAAATCGACAACGACAATGCCCAGGGAGAGTTCTATCTGACGGACATCGTTGCCGTTACCCTGCGAAAAGGGAAAAAGGCCTGCTCTTTTGTCGCCGCGGACTCTCGGGAGGTGATGGGGATCAACACGCAGGACGAACTCGAAGAGGCCGAAAGGATCCTCCGCCTCACCGACCAGGAAAGCCGCGCTTGACAATCCGCCGTTCAGCCGCTTGTTATCTGAAAAATCGATGCTGAAACTCCTTGACACTCATGTATTGTTAACCCACTTTTACACATACGACACTGCATATAAATGATAAAAACTATGAGAACAACATTGAATATTGATGACGAACTGATCAACAAGGCATAAAAGTTGACGCGATCGTAAAAAGTCCAAAAACGTCATGCCGGACTCGATCCGGCATCCAGAACATATTGAATATACCGGATTCCAGCGTTCGCCGGAATGACGAAAGTGGTAATTCGCGACTTTTTGCGAGCCAATCAAAGTTGACAGGTATAAAAGAGAAAACGTCTTTGGTGAGGCTTGGCCTGGAAGTTTTGATCGCGAGGGAAAGCGGCAAAAGGTTTGCTAAATTAGGGGGAACCGAGAAAGATTTGGGGATGAGACCTCGCGGAGGACAGAAGGCAAAGATAGAATGATCCTCGATGATACCTCGGTATTGGTGTCTCTCCTGCGATGAGGGTGTTTCTGGCCTCGAAGAGTTATTGGATGCCGGAGAGGCCATATGTCATGCCTTTATCGTCGGCGAACTTGCCTGCGGGAACCTCAGGAATAGGCCTGAAATCCTGTAGCTTCTTCAAGCACTGCCTATGGCGGCCCAGGCGGAGCATGAAGAGGTTTTACGATTCGAAGACAATCGACTGATGGGAAAGGGATTAGGATGCATAGATGTCCACTTGAGTGCATCGGTAGCGCTTTCGGAAGCGGCTATGGGAACACGAAATAGCGGAGAAGTTTTTCACTCCATTATGAGTCTTGCCCGCGATAAATTCCCGTTGCCTCATAAATAAATGTTACCGAAGGGTAGGCTGATTGAGGGATCGTTGCCTCGTAGTAGATGTTACTCAGAGGGAGAATATCTTTTTGAGTTTAGTTTCCATGTTTTTTCTTAGCAGGAAGGGGTTGAGTTTTTCAAGTTGTTTGGAGAGGTCCTTTTTGACTGCGTTGGGGATGTAGTCGGACTCCATGGTTCTTTGGTAAGGGGTCTTGGGTGGATCGTAGCGTTTGAGGGTTTTGGAGCCGATGCGTTCTTTATCGATGAGCTTTACGGAGGGCAGGAAGAAGTTGTGGAAGAGTCTCCATTCGTTGCGGTAGAGGTCGTTGAGGAGTGGAACGACCATGGGGTTGTCTAATCGGTCGTAGCCGACCCATTGTCTGACTTGGGTCCAGTTCTTCTGTTCCACATGGGCGTTATCTTCCTTATGGTAAGCCCTGCTTCGGGTGAACCGCACTGGCTGTTTTCGTTC
>CAZRAC010000030.1:0-27729 GCA_964597995.1 uncultured Syntrophaceae bacterium
AGGTAGAGGCGCGGCTGGGGATCGGCCAGGGGATCCTCTCCCGGTGGAAGCGGGAGTTTCGTGAGAGCGGCGATAGCGCGTTTCCGGGGAAAGGGTATTTGCCGCCGGCAGAGGATAAGCTTCGCCGGTTAGAGCGGGAATGTGAGCGACTTCGTCGGGAGCGTGACATCTTAAAAAAAGCAGTGGCCATATTCTCGAAGGACCCGCATCGATATTCGGGTTCATAAGGGAGCCGTGAGGTGGACCCATTTGTCACGACAGTTTTTTTGAAAAATTAAGTTACACCTTGGGGCAGTTTTTATGTTGTTCTCCGTGTTCCCGTGTCACATGCAACCTATCACCCTGTTTTCACAGGATCAACGAGGTATTTTTTGGTGGTGAATCGAGGCGATAACAGACAATAGCCCGTTCTTTCGTTGCATATCGTGGCGGTTTGAAATATAAAAACGCATGGTTTCGCGGCGTGAATTTTTGTTCAAACTGGCAAGGCTTGCGCCTCTGGCCGGCGCGGGGGTCGTGCTGTGCGACCCCTTCCGGGTGCTCTTCAATGACGGCCTTTCCCTTGCGCTGACCGAGAATGACGAGCTCGTCCTTTCTGCCCCGAAGGCGCGTTACTGGACGTCTCCCGCCCAGGGTGCCCAGAGCTGCTTGAAGTGCCACGGCCGGGGCGTCGAAGGTATGCCGCATGAGCACAAAAGCCGGGTTGTCAGGTGCCTTCTCTGCGCCCAGGGGTGTTTCATCGGGGAGGGCGAGCGCGGCAGGTGCCGGACCCGCATGAACGTTAAGGGCGAATTGCGCAGCCTCGTTTACGGGCGGCCCATCGCCATCCATGTAGACCCCATCGAGAAGAAACCTTTCTACCATTTTCTCCCCGGTTCGGCGGCCTATTCCCTGGCGACGTCCGGTTGCCCGTTGAGGTGCAAGTTCTGTCAGAACTGGGAGATGTCGCAGGCCGCGCCGGAGGATTACCGGGTAGAAAGAAAGACGGCGGAGACGGTCGCCCTGAACGCGGCGACATGCCGGGCGCCGGTAATCGCCTTCACGTACAACGAACCGACCGTCTTTACCGAGTACCTGCTCGACATCGCGGGGGAGGCGAGGAAACTCGGCCTGCGCTCCGTGCTCGTCACTTGCGGCCTAATGAACGAGGCCCCGCTTGCCGATATGTGCCGGGCCCTCGACGCCATCAAGGTAGACCTGAAGGGCTACAGCGAGTCTTTCTACAGAAACGTCTGCGGGGCGGAGCTCAGGCCCGTGCTGAGAAGCATCAAGCAGATCGCAAAAAGTCGAGTCCACCTGGAGATCGTGAACCTTGTGGTCCCCACGCTGAACGATTCCGACGAGATGGTGAGGGACCTTATCACGTGGGTCCTGAACGAGGTCGGGCCGGACGTACCGCTTCACTTCACACGTTTTCACCCCAACTACCAGCTTCTCAACCTCCCCCCCACGCCCGTCGCGACCCTTGAACGGGCGAGGGACGCCGCCATGGCGCGGGGTTTACGGTATGTCTACGTCGGCAATGTCCCCGACCACCCCGGCAACAACACCCGGTGTCCCTATTGTGGAAAAGAAGTGATAAAGAGGACGTCCTTCTTCGTGACCGAGGTGCACGTGAAGGGTGGCCGCTGCGCCTTTTGCCGCAGGAGGATCTCCGGTGTGTGGGGGTAGGGCAGAGTTCGAAGTTTAGAACCGGGGGGGTCAACAAGGCCCCAAGGGCGAAAAGGTTCAAGAAGTCTCGAGAAGGTGATGGTGGAGAAAATCATGAGAACGAGTGTGCTCATCGTCGTCATGAGTCTGGCCGTTGCCTGTCTGGCCGGTAATGAGCCGGTGACGGGCCGCGTGCGGGACCCAGTCGTAGCGGATAAGTTCTATCCTTCATCACCCGTTTATCTCAGGGCAGCGGTCGAGCGCTTCATGCAGGAGGCCGTCCCGGTCCAGATGAAGGAGCCGGTGGCGGTCATCGTCCCCCATGCCGGGTACACCTTTTCCGGGCAGGTCTGCGCGGACGGTTACCGGCAGGTGAGCGGGAGGCGGTACGATACGGTCGTGATTCTCGGCACCAACCACACGGACCGAGGGTTCGAAAAAATTTCCGTTTATTCCGGCAGCGGCTTTCGCACACCCCTCGGCGTCGCCGAGGTAGACAGGGCGATGGCCGCAAAACTTGTCGAGGCCGACAGCGACTGTGTGTTCGATGAATCGGTCCATGAGCGCGAGCATTCGGTGGAGGTTCAGGTCCCATTCATCCAGGTTCTCTTCTCGGGCGCGAAGGTCGTACCGGTGGTGGTGGGGTCTCCCGACGTCGGCCTCTGCCGGCGCTTCGGTGAGGCGCTCGCGAGCGTCGTCAGAGGTACCAGAACCCTGATCGTGGCGAGTTCGGACCTCTCGCATTACCCGGATGTTAAAGACGTCGTGAGGGTCGACACTGAAACGCTGGCCGCCGTTGTCGAGCTCGATGCGGGGGTACTCCATGAGAAGGTCGGGGTGCTGATGAAAAGCGGTGTCGAGAACCTCGTCACCTGTGCCTGTGGAGAAGGGTCGATCATGGCAGCCATGGAAGCGGCCAAGGCCCTTGGTGCGAAAGGCGGGGCGGTCGTCAGCTACCACCATTCAGGTGATGTCCCCATCGGGGAGTCCAAGGGCGTCGTCGGTTACGCTGCCGTGGCACTTGGCGAGAAGAGGGCCTTGAAGGCTCGGGAAAAGACACCCGATGCCTTGGCGCCGCTTTCTCTTTCTCCCTCCGACAAGAAAACGCTCCTCGCCTTCGCCCGAAAGTCTATCGCCCGGTTTATAGAGACGCGCACCGTCCCCATGGCGAGGGGCTTCGACCCCCGGCTTTCGACGCCCCGGGGGGTCTTTGTCACCCTTACCAAGCGAGGAGAGCTTCGGGGTTGTATCGGGCATGTCCCCCCGGACACCCCTTTAATCAACCTCGTGGGCGCCATGGCAGTGAAGGCGGCTTTCGGTGACCCCCGTTTCGAACCCTTGGGAGATAAGGAACTCGACACCGTGGAGATAGAAATCTCCGTGCTCACGACCCCTAAGGGGGTCGGTGGGGTCGGCGACGTGGTGATCGGCAGGGACGGCGTCATCCTCCAGAAGGAAGGGCGGGCGGCCCTCTTCCTTCCCCAGGTAGCGCCGCAGCAGGGCTGGGGGCGCGAAGAAACGCTGGAACACCTCTGTCTCAAGGCGGGGCTGGAAAGGTGGTGCTGGAAGGAGAATGCGAAGATCTTTACGTTCCAGGCGGTTGTGTTCGGCGAGAAGGACTTCCACTGAATTTTGAGTCTTGAGCTTTTATATGCGCTACGGCATGCCCGTCATCCTGTTCATCATCGGCCTCCTCTCGATACTGGGACAGGTGGTCCTCCTGCGGGAGCTGAACGTAGCCTTTTACGGCGTCGAGTTGATCTACCTGCTCGCCCTCGGCGTCTGGCTTTTTCTGTCGGCCCTGGGTGCGCTTGCGGCGCACCGGAGACTCAGGCCGTCTCCTAACGGGCTCACCGTTCTTTTTCTTCTCTTCGGGGTTTCCGTAGTCCTGAGTGTCGTCTTCATCCGCGCGAGCCGCACGGTCTTCGCGGCCGTACCGGGCGCTTATCTGTCTTTTCCCGAGCAGTTGCTGGCGATGGCCATCGCCCTCCTTCCCGTCGGGGTGCTTTCAGGCCTGCTCTTTCAGTGGGCGGCAAGGATGTACATAGCCCGCCATAAGACCCTCATCGCCGCATACGGCATCGAGAGCATGGGAGGCCTGGCGGGAGGACTTCTTGCCACGACCTGCCTCAAGTGGGGCATTCAGAATTTCAGCACGGCCGTCCTCTGCGGCGCAGCCGCCGTTCTCGTCGCCGCTGTGTATTTTTCGGGAAGGCGGTCGCTGTTATTCAGCGTCCCCGCGCTCGGCCTTGCGGGGTTCATGCTGTCCATGCTGTGGCCGCCTCTGACGCCGGACCTCTTGATGACGGCCTGGAATCACAGGGGGCTGGTGGAAAGCCGGGATTCCCCTTATGGGCGTGTGACCGTCACAAAACTCGACGGGCAGGTGTCCGTTTTCGAGAACGACGCCATCGCCTTCGAGACCCAGGGGACGGAGGCGGAGACCTTCGCGAATCTCGCGGCTCTCCAGCATCCGGGCCCGGAGTCCGTTCTGATCCTGGGCGGGGGGGTCGAGGGGACGGTAAAGGAGATTCTCAAACAATCCCCGAAGCGGGTCGATTATGTCGAACTCAACCCCGTGATGGTGGAAGCTGTCCTGCCGCACCTCCCCGCGGACATCCGCCGGTCGTTCGAACAGCCGGGCGTGCGGCTGATCGTGGACGACCCGCGGAAGTTCCTCCGGGGAAGCGGCCGGTACGACCTCATCCTGATCGGTATGCCGGAACCCTCTTCGGGACAGTCCAACAGGTTTTTCACGAGAGAGTTCTTCTCCCTTTGCGCGGAGCGGTTGAACCCTCTGGGGGTCGTCGGCCTGAGGCTGCGCTCCGCCGAAAATTTCTGGACGCCTCAGTTGCGGCGCCGGACGGCGAGCATCTACCACGCCCTGGCGTCCGTGTTCCCGTCGGTTCTCGTTCTTCCCGGGGCCACCGACATCATCACGGCATCGAGGTCTCCGCTTCCCACCGCCCCCGAAGTTATGGTCGAAAGGCTGGAGCAACGGAAGGTCGAGGCAAGGCTCGTGTCTGCGCCTTATATTTGTTATCTCTTCACAAACGACCGGTTCGCCGAGGTCAACGGCACCCTCAGGGCGTCCTCAGTACAGCCGAATACGGACTCAAGGCCGGTGGGCTATCAGTACGCGCTGATGACCTGGCTCGCGAAATTTTTCCCCCAGCTCGCACTGCCGGACCCGGTGGAGTACGTGGAATTTTACGTTGCGAAAGGGATGGGATACTGGGCCGGCGCCGTCGTACTCACCATCTTTCTCCTGGCGCGGCTCCGCCCTTCGTGGCGCAACGCCATGCTTGTTTTTACGGCGGGGTTCCTGGGGATGGTGCTCGAGACCGTTCTGATCCTCCATTACCAGGTCAAGTCCGGTGTCCTTTATCAGGATATCGGCATTTTGTTGACCCTGTTCATGGCCGGTCTCGCACTGGGTTCTGCTCTTTTCGACAGAGGGGTGTTCCGAAGGGACAGACGCAGGAGAAGCGCACTATGGATCGGCGCTGGCATGATGGCACTCTTCGGCCTGTACTGCCTGCTCATCATGGTTCAGGTCAAGGCCGACAATCTGGCCGGGTTGACGACGACGGCAGGCCTCCTGGGAGGATTAGGAGTCCTGGTCGCGGGGGTCTTCGGGTACGCAAGCTTACACGACCGTCAGGACCAGGACAGGGTGGTCTCTCCTCTCTACGCGGCCGACCTGATCGGCGGCTGCCTGGGTTCGATCCTTGCGAGCCTCGTGATGATACCCTTACTCGGCCTCGACGTGACCTTGCAGGGGATGACGATGCTTGCCCTGTTTTCCATCGTCCTCGTGTGAGAGCGATGCAGGGAGCATTGAGGTCTGTGGAATCGGGAGCCGGCGGCTTCCTTGTGGGAAGAAAATCAGTTTGCCTTTTCCCCTGTGCGTATGCGATATGAGGCCGAAAATACCGACAGAGTTGCGAAGGAGGAAGGAAGATGGAAGATATGGTGTCGAAAAAGATGTTGACGAGGACCCTTTTCCTGGTAGTTGTACTTTCTTTTGGGCTGACCCTTTGGACCGCTTCGGTCTTCGCCGACGACAAGACGGAGGCAAACCAGCTTGTGGAAAAGGCGAAAATGACATTTGAAAACTGCGTGAAGGACCAGAACATGAGGGTCATGGTTGACCTGTTGAAAGATGCCAAAGGGGTGTTCATCGCGCCCCAGGTCCTCCGTGGCGCCTTCGTAGTTGGGGCGTCGGGTGGAAGCGGCGTCTTTGTCGCAAGGGATAAGGACAACAGGTGGTCCGGTCCCGCCTTTTACACGCTGGGCGGCGTGAGTGTGGGATTCCAGGTCGGCGGTGACGCCTCGGAAGTGATCCTTGTCGCCATGACGGAAAGGGGAGTCAAGGCCTTTCAGTCGACGAACTTCAAGCTTGGGGCAGACGCCGGTATAGCGGTTGGTCCCGCGGGGGCAGGCATCGCCGCGCAGACAGCAAACCTGAGCGCGGACATCGTGAGCTTTTCCCGCGCGAAAGGGCTTTACGTAGGCCTCTCACTCGACGGCGCGGTAGTTGCTGCACGGGACGACCTCAACAGGGCTTTTTACGGGAAAAAGGTGAAACCTGCCGATATCCTGACCAAACCCGGGTTCAGCAACCCGAAGGCGTCGGGGTTGCTCCAGGAGGTTGCCCGGGCGGCAAAGAAGTAGAACAACATAAGGAAAGGTTTTCTATGAAGACGCGCATAACGGAGCTTTTCGGGATTGAATACCCTATTCTCCTTGCGGGGATGAGCTGGATCAGCGTGCCGAAGATGGTGGCGGCGGTCTCGAACGCCGGGGGGTTGGGTCTCCTTGCCACCGGGCCGCTGAGTGCGGAGGAGACCCGCAAGGCCGTCCGGGAAATCAGGGAATCGACCGACAAACCGTTCGGGGCCAACCTGGCGTTGATGTTTCCCGGAGCTGTCGAGAACGCGAAGGTTCTTCTCGAGGAAAAGGTGCCGGTCATCAACTTTTCTCTCGGCAAGGGCGACTGGCTCGTTAAGCGGGCGCATGAATACGGCGGCAAGGTCGTGGCCACCGTCGTCGGGGCCCGCCATGCCCTGAGGGCGCAGGATTACGGATGCGACGCCGTGATCGCCACGAGCCATGAAGCGGCGGCCCACGGCGAAGCGCTCACCACCTTCATCCTCATACCGACCCTCTGCGACGTCCTGAAAATACCGGTCATCGCGGCGGGCGGGATCGGCGACGGCAGAGGGCTTGCGGCAGCCCTCGCCCTGGGTGCCGAGGGTGTTTCTATGGGCACCCGTTTCATGACAACGAAGGAAAGTCCGCTCCATAACGTCTACAAGAGATTATCCATAGAAAAGGACGCGACGGATACGCTGTTTTCCGACCGTTTTGACGGTTTGTTCTGCCGTGTGATGAAGACCGAAGCGGCCGAGAAGGCCATCAAGCGGGGGCTCGACCTGCCGGCGGCATTCTTCAACGCCAGGGAGATTACCCGTCAGCTCAACGTCCCGTTCTTGAAAGTCCTTGCGGGGGTGGCGGCCTCGGGTTGGAAAACGGCGAAACAGATGGCCTTCCTGGCCAATGCCTTCAAGGCGATCCGTGTGGCCACCGAGGAGGGAGACACGAAAGAGGGCGTCTTGCCCGCCGGTCAGGTCATGGGATTGATTCACGACGAACCGACGGTGGCGGAGGTCGTCGAACGCACAGTGGCGGAGGCGAAAGAGGTACAGCGTAGGCTGGCCGAAAAGCTGGGTTGAATTCTACGGCGGGAAAACAAGAATTCGGTCGGCCTATGTTACGGTTATGGGCCTTAAACCGCACCGGTTTTAAGGTGAAGGCTGTCGGATTCGGAGGACCTTCGCACCCCGGATTTTTCTCTCTTTAAGCTCTACAAGAGCCCGGTTGGCCTCTTCCAGGGGATATTCCTGGACCTCGGGCCTGATCGGTATCTCTGCGGCGAGGGCGAGGAACTCGCCGACGTCGCTCCTCGTCACGTTAGCAACGCTCTTCACCTCCTTTTCCAGCCAGAGATGGGTGGAGTAATCGAGCCGGAGCAGGCGGTCCTTGTCGGCTTCCTCCTTACGGATGGCGTTGATGACCAGCCTTCCGGCGGGTTTCAGGTTTTTCAAGGCCTCGACGACCGGTTTCCAGGCTGGGGTAGTGTCGATGATACTGTCGAGCCTCTCCGGAGGTTCTGCCTCCGTTTCGCCGGCCCAGTCCGCCCCGAGCTCCTTTGCGAATCGCCTTTCCTCTGCGCTCCGGGCGAAGACGAAGACGCGGACGCGGGGATAAAGGTGTTTCGCCGTCATGATGACGAGATGGCCCGAGGCCCCGAAACCGGTCAGCCCCAGGCTCTGCCCGTTCTCGACCCCCGTCAGCATCAGGGAACGGTAACCGACGGCCCCGGCGCACAGGAGGGGTGCCGCTTCGGCGTCGGTGAAGACGGACGGGATGGGGTGGGCGAAGTCCTCCCGGACGGTCATGTACTCGGCGTAGCCGCCGTTCACGTCCCGGCCCGTCGCCTGAAAATCGGGACAGAGGTTTTCTCTTCCCGACCGGCACCAGGCGCATTCTCCGCAGGCTGAATGGATCCAGGGAACCCCGACGCGGTCCCCGACACTGAAACGGCTGGCGCCGGGACCGCTTGCCGCCACCGTGCCTACGACCTGGTGGCCCGGCACGACGGGAAGCCTGGGAGGCGCCGTTCTGCCTTCGATTTCATCGAGCTCAGTGTGGCAGACACCGCAGACAGCGACCCTGACCAAGATCTCCCGCTTTCCCGGTACCGGCGTGGGGATGTCCGCCGCCTCCAGCGGCTCCCGGTTCTCGGCGACGGACGATATTTTTTTCAAGAGCATGGCCTTCATAGGTTTCTCCTGTTGTGCAGTAGGCCGGTTCACCTTGCAGTAATTCCCGCGAAGTCGCGGCGCAACCCTCTGACTTCTCTAACCCATTTATATAACAGTCGATTCAATAGGGCAATCTTGAATTTTTTCCCTTCCGAAAGGCACGCTTGACTGAAGCCCCGCCTCGTGTCTTCCCTCAGGGACGTTCCGCCGGGGGTATTCGCAGAACTCGGTTCTTCTTTGATGTTCTTGACAGGTTGCGGTGGTCGCTGGTAAGTACAGCCAATATTACTTATGAAGGAGGATAGCCCCTGATGCCGGAGACACCCAGGGAGTTCATGGAATTTTTGCAGACTCGGTTCAAGGAGAAACCCGAAGCGGGTAAAGACATAAACGCCATCTACCAGTTTGTCCTCGAAGGCGAGAACGGCGGTGACTGGTGGATTGACCTTACCGAGAGCCCCGGCCAGGTAGGCGAGGGGAGAAACCCGTCGCCGGGATGCACCATCACCATGGCCGCCCCCGATTTTGTGGCCATGATGAAGAAGACGGCTAACCCCGTCGTCCTCTTCATGTCCAAGAAGCTGAAGGTCGACGGTGACCTCGCGCTTTCCCTGAAGCTCCAGGGCGTCCTCAACCTGCTGTGAGCGCCGCCAAAAAGAAGAAGGCCCGTATCTTAGGCGCCTTCGACTTTGCTCAGGAGACCCTTTCTCGATAGTCGGTTTGAGGGTTGACGATGCGGCAGTGTCTTACGCGGTTGGTGTTTTGAATCTTGCCGCTTTGGGAGTAAGCGGCCGCGGGGGTTCATCTTTCCAGGTCGGGCGCCTTGCCCTTTTTGTGTTCGTACATCCTTGTGTCCGCTCGTGACATCAGGTTGTCCACGGTCTCCGGTTCTTCGGGATTGTAACGGACGATGCCGATACTCAGGGAAAGAACCTCCGTGTCTTTCCCCGCCTTGGCGTTGTATAGGTCGATCTGCCGTTGCAAGCGACTCCGGATCGTGTCGGGGTTGGCCAGCATGTTGTCTTCGGCGAGGACCGCGAATTCGTCACCCCCGATGCGGGCGATGACGTCGGCTTTCCGGAATGTTTTCCTAAGGATACCGGCCAGTTGGACCAGTCTTTCATCGCCCGCCCTGTGGCCGAGGGTGTCGTTGATTTTCTTGAGGTTGTCGAGGTCGGCGAAGATGAGGAACAACCCTTTTTTCGACCTCTCGACATTCCGCATCTGCTGTTCGGCGAGGGTTATGAATCCCCTTCTGTTGTATAAGCCCGTCAACTGGTCGATTATGGCGAGGGCTCGAATCTCTTCTTCCATCCTCTTGCGCTCGGTGATGTCGTGCAGTATCCCGTAAAACCCAACGGGGTTGCCGGAGGAATCTCTCTTTAACGAAACCGAGCAGTTCACAAAGGCCTTTGTACCGTCTTTCCGGATGAGTTCCCACTCGAATGACCGGGCCGGCACACCCGTTCGGTAGACGGTGTTGAAGACCTGAAAAACGGTTCTCGCGTTTTCTTTGTCCATAAACTGCCTGTTGTTCAAACCGAGCAGTTCCTCTTCGGAGTAGCCGAGGATGCTGGTCATCGAAGGGTTCACGAACATAAGATTGCCCTGTAGGTCGACTTCGTAGTAACCGTCCGCGATGCCGTTGAGGATCGTGCGGTACTTTTCCTCGCCTTCCCGTAGGGCCACCTCCGCCTGCTTCCATTCTGTGATGTCTTTCGAAATCACGACGACGGCGGCGGTGGTTTTCTCCCCCGAGGGGCTTTTCAGCAGGTTGAAGGTCCGGAGAAAATACCGGCTGTCGCGGCCGCTCCGGTGCTCCTGCTTTGCAGGCAGGCCATGGGTGAGGACTTCGTTGATTATATCCTCGAATTCCCTCTTCTGCTCCTCCGAATGGAACTCACCATAGGTCCTGCCGACGACCTCTTCGAGCGTGAGGTCGAGCCTTTTAAGATGAGCCCCGTTCATGAACAGGTACCTGCAATACCTGTCCACGATGTACATGGAGTCGCTTGCGGACTCTACGATGGCGCGATAGATGTCGGAGAGGATTCCTTCGCCCAAGCCGGTTTTTTCTCGGGCCGGAATGAATTGGCTGAGCAACCCCGACAGGTCGTAGTCGGACTCAAACAGACTTTTCGTCACCATCTTCTTCTTGCGGGGTCTTGTCGGATCCATAAGATGGTCGGTTCGAAAAAACTCACGTATGTTGAAGATGTCTAACAAATTTTACAGAAGAACACAATATTAAATAAGAAAGAAGTCCCATAATATGTTGACAGGCGTGGTTTCACACCGTTATTATCGACACCGGTCGAGTCAGGTATTTTGTATTCAGAAGGTTGCTGGTGCAATCTGCGGGGTGAGCCCGACAGTGCGTTTGCAGGAGTCTTCGCGATGGGGTCCCTATTATCCGGCCTGCTGATGGCAGTTCTGGTGTTTTCGTCTTCCTGTCCTTCTGTTTTTGCGAAGGAACTTTTCCTCTTAAGGAACGCCAGGCTTGATGAACCGGTCGGCCTCGTTCAGGTCAATGCTCTCAAAAAAAAGGCAGAGTCCTCTTTTCGCCCGGGAGACAGGGTGACGGCGGTGTATCTCTTCAACCCAACGGGGACGGAGGAGGCCGTCGAATTCCGCTGGTTGCAGCAGGTGGGCCGCACCTTGGTTCAGAAAGAAAGTTATACGCACCGGATGGAGCGGCAGAACCCGGGTGGGGTCTATGTTGCCTATTCCTGGGTTGTGTTCGACTCGACGTTTCTCGACAGGTTTCTGGGGTCTGGTTTCTCCGGCTACTGGCTCGTAGAGGTCTATGTCAATGACCGGAAAGAGGCGGAGAAGCTCTTCTTCGTGGCGCCTGATTGACCAGGGCAGGGCGATGTTTTTGCTCGATTAAAACAAAGAAACCATGCAATTTTATTGGAAAATATTTTTGCCGCCCCTTGTTTTTCTGCTGATGGTTATTGCCTGCGGCGGCAAGGGAAGCGGCGGAGGAGGGGGAAACCCCTCCACGCCGACGATAAGCAACGTCAGTTTTATGCCCAGTCAGCTTCCCAGAGGGGCGAGGATAAGCAACAACCTCTACGTCTCCTTCGATTGGGCCGACGGGGGAGGCGACCTGAACGGCGGGACTTTTACTCTTATCTACGAGGGCAAATACTACACGACACCTCTGACGGCGGCCGTCCCTCCCATCAATCCCGGCAGCACGAGCGGCCACGTGAATCAACTATACCTTTCGCCCTTTACACTCAGTTCCACTTCCGGGGTGCCGCGTATTCAGGTCCGGCTCACCGACAATGCCGGCAACGCCTCGTCGCTTGTCTTCGTGACGAACTTTTATCAAACGTAAAAGAAAGGAATGCAACTTTTTAAGGTTTCATGAATTTCGGCGGCAGGTCTTTGCCTCTCGCGAAGCCAAGCCCCGGCACCAACATCAGGGTTGACGTTCCATGGGCAACGAGTTTTCCCGTTTCCGTGGTAACCGTCGCCTCGCCGAGGCCGAGGGTCCTCCCGAGCTTGATCAGTTTCCCTCTGGTTACGAGCTTACCCTCCTGAATAGGCGCCAAGTAGTTGACGTTCAGGTCAACTGTCGTTATTCCCACGTCTTCATCGAGGTCGCAGATGGCCGCCCAGAAGGCCGCTGTGTCGATGAGGGAGGCGTAGACACCACCGTGGACGAAACCGAAGGCCTGCAAATGCTTCTGTCCGTCGATTTCCGCTTCCATCAGGCAATGTCCTCTACCCAGTTCGCGGATGCTCATCGAAATGAGTCGGAAGTAGGAGCCGCTGTTGGCCAGGGCCATCACGGCGCGGACGTATTCAGGATTGATCTTTCGCATCGCGGGTCTCAGTTCCTTTCTTTTCTGAAAAAGGCATGGTCACTTCGTAGTATCCGCCGGAAAGCACTGTGCGTGCGGTGCAAGGCGATTTCTCGAAGACCTTCAGCATCGCCTTGTTGTCGGTCACGATGTCGCCCACGAAGCCTTCTATCCCGCCCTGTTCTTTGGCGATTCGGACCAGCATCTCCATCATGAAGGAGGCGATCCCTTTGCCCTGGTAGGCCTCGTCGACGACGAAAGCAATGTCGGCATAGGGGCGGTCTTTGGCGCGGACATACCGGGCTTCGGCGATGATCCTTTCCCTCCCGGCCTCTTCGACGACTCCCACGACGGACATGGTTGTTCGATAATCTACGTTTACATACTCCTGCATCCTATCATGGGGCATGGTCTTGATCGGGCTGAAATAGCGGTAATATACGGCTCGATCGGAAAAGCGGTAGAACAGCCTTCGCATCTCGTCTTCGTCGGACGGTTTGATTGCCCGGAAACGCACGGTGAGGCCGTCCTTGAAGGTATGTGTCGTGGCGATTTTCTCGGGATAGAGCCGTCCCGATTCGGGGAAAAACACCTGGTCGGGATAGAGAAGCCTTGCCTCTTTTGCCTGCTTCACGAGGTCCTCCCTGTCGTCGGGGTGGGCGATGTCGATGAGGGCCTGGGCCCGCTCACGCACCGTGCGGCCCGTGAGATAGGCGACGCCGTATTCGGTGACGACGATGTCCAGAGATTCCCGGTTGGAGAACTGGTTGGGATAGTCTTCAACGGACAGGCGGATGTTAGCATCCCCGGAGCGATTACGGCTCGGGAGGGCAAAGATCGTGCGGCCTCCTCGTGAGAGCGCCGCCCCTGCGAACAGCTCCTGCACTGCGCCCGGACCTGCCGTTACGTTACCCATGCCCATATGGAGGGCTATCCCCCCCGTGAGGTCGGCCTTCCTGGCGGGAAGGACGGCGATTAAACGGTCGTTGGCTCCCATGTTTTGCGGCTCAGCCACCACGTCGAGGGGCTGGAACTCGACCAGCGGGTTACGGTCGAGCCATTTCATCAGTTCGGGCGTCCCCAGTGCGTAAGAGGTAAGGGATTTGCCGCGGTAAAAACTCTTCAAGCGGTTGGTGACTGCCCCTGTCTTGACAAGGTCCATGAGGGCGTCCGTGAAGAAGGGCGTATGGATGCCGAGGTGGCGCTTGCGCGCAAGCTCTTTTCCCAGCGCTTCGTAAAGAGGTCCGATGGAAAAGGAGATGCAGCTTCCGTCTTCGACGATGCCGGCGACGTTCTCGGCTACTTTTCGGTACACATCGGGGACTGCCCAGCGCGGTATGTACAGGAGCGGTTCCGCGGACTGAACGAAAAAGTCGAACTCATCCAGGCGGACCAATGTGTCTCCGAGTGTGCGGGGCACGCTCTCGTTGACCTCCCCGATCACGACGGCGGCTTGCTCCAAGGCGTAGCGGGCCACGTCAACACCCACCCCAAGACCGGCATGACCCGTTTCATCGGGCGGCGTTATCTGGATGAAAGCGGCATCGATTCGTATCGCCCCCGACTTGAAGAGCCAGGGGATGCGGGAAAACCTGCTGGGAATAAGGTCTACGCGGCCTGCCGTGATGGCCGTGCTTGCGACCCAACCGGAGTAAAATGTCTTGAGGCGGTATTTCTTCGAGTAGCGTTCGTCGATGGAAACGGTGTCTCCGAGGCTCACAAGCTGGATCATCTCGAGGTCCTGGAGATTGCTTTCCCCGGACGTCATGAGGTGCTTGACCAAGGTTCGGGGTTCGGCCATGCCCGTGCCGACGAAGATGCTCATTCCCGGCTCTATAGCGGCGAGCGCCTTCTCGGGCGCGACGATCCGTTCTTTCCAGTCGGTGCTTTTGTTCGTCATCGGGGCAGCCTTGGAGGTGTCATTGCCTGTGTGGGTTTTTATACAGCAGGCGGTAAATTATGGCAACATCCGTTGAAAGAGCCCCTCTTCGATAGACTCAGGGCATCCCCACCCGATGGCAAACTGCGGACGTCGCTTTTTCAACAGCTGATGTTTGCGGGACATCGACGATAAGGGTTGAAGAAAAATCGAAAACATGTTATCCGTTTCTATAAGTTACGGTCACGTCTGTGGCCGTTAGGCCGATAGAGTTTCTGATTTTCTCCCCTGCTGTGTCGTAGGTAGGTTTTCACCGAGCGCCGATCTGACAGGCGACTGCACTGTTATCCCGAAAGAATAACCCACAAGAATTGTTTCTCATGGAAGGAGGTGCAGGTATGGTTGAGAGGATCGCGAAGAGAAGAGTCGATTTTGAGTACTATTCACCGGAGGCGAAGTCCGTCTTTCTGGCCGGGACTTTCAACGGCTGGAATACGGCGGCAAACCCGATGAAAAGGAACAAAGAGGGTAGGTGGTCGACTTTTGTCAATCTCTATCCTGGTTTTTACGAGTATCAATTTGTCGTTGACGGCGCGTGGAGGGACGACCCGGCCTGCAAGAAGCGTCATCTGAACAAATACGGAGGCTACAATTCTGTGCTCGTTGTCGAATGACCGTCCGAGGACATCACCAGTAGCGGCCTGGTCCCAGTCGGGCCGTCCTCGGAGCCGGCTGGGAGCCCTGGCAGTATACGTGATGTTCCATCCAATCCGTATTGTTCGAATTACGGAACTTGTACCTGAAGGGGGTATGTGCTGACGCATTCCTACGCGTAAGAGCGCCCGTTTTTGTGCTTATTTTGGGATTGACATCCGAAGAGGCCGGGCATATTGTTGGCCCATCAAAAAGCTGGAGTCGTTATGATTGACATCGAGCGTCTTGAGAAGGTTCGCCTCGTGAGAAAGCCCCTCGGCCAGCGCATCATCGGTGCGCTTCTGCTGACAGTCAATTACCGCGTTTTCGCCGACGTCGACATCCGCATCGAAAACATCGAGAGAATCCCCAAGGACGAAACGGTCATTTTCGCGATGAACCACACAGACCGTTACAACTACTGGCCTTTTCAGTGGAAGTTATGGCGGAAGAAGTGTTTTCCCTTTACTACCGTTTGGGTGAAAGGTAAGTATTACCGCAACGCCCTGCTCGGCAAATTCTTAGACTGGTGCAATCTCATCCCCGTACCTTCGATGGGCTATCTTGTCGAGGAGTTTTACCGAAAACGATTCAAAAGGCGGATCGAGAAAGAAGAGTACCGGGTCATCAAGGACTTGATTGATGGGAAACAGCGCTTGAGCGAGGCCCTGAAAAAACTTACTCCCGAGACGGCGGCGATGTTGAAGGATGATTTCGTCGAGCACGTCAGGAATTACCATGAAATTTTGATGACCCGGGTAGCCGAGTTGAGCTGTAAGGCACTTCTGGAAAAAAACCTCAACCTGATCATATTCCCCGAGGGGACGCGGTCTCTGAAGCTCGGGGAGGGAAAAACGGGACTCGCCCAGCTTGCCCTGCATACGGAAAAGGCCGTCGTTCCCGTCGGTTGCAACAATTCCGACCTCGTGTACAGGGGGCACCTCCCTTTCGCAAGGAGCGGCCGGATAACCTACCGGGTGGGGGAACCGCTCTCCTTCAACGGCCAATTGAAGGATTACAGGATACGGGAAGGCTTTAAGCTCTTTTCGAGAGAGTCGCAACGTAGGTACAGGGAACAATTCGAAGCCGTGACCCGCATCGTAATGGATTGCATCAACCGGAATGTAGACGAGAGGTACCGGAAGTAGCCCGGCCTATCGACGGCAGGAAGTGCGATAATCCGTCACGGTGGCGTTGAGCCGTCCGATGACCTTGCCTAAGTTGAGGATGGAGGTCCAGTCGTGTCCCTCGACGAGTTTTATGTGGGTTGCGTCCACGGGGACCTGGTTGAAAGTCGGGTCTACAGCCTCCCATCCGTCGACCCAGCTTTCCGCCCAGCTGTGGTAGAGAAACCCGACCCCTTCCATGTAAACGAGGCCGCCGACAATCCGCGTGGGGATGCCGGATGCCCGGGCGAGGGCGGTGTAGAGCATGGTATGGGCCTGGCACTCGCCTTTCCTGCTGTGGAGCACTTCCAGGGCGGAGAAGCTGTTCACGGCCTCGTCCTTGACCTCCTTGGCCACCCACCCGACCAGGCGCTCTACCCTCGCCCGCGGTGTGGCGGCTCCCGCCGTGATCTCCGCTGCCTTCTTGCGAATCTCAGGGTGGTTGCTCTCCAAATGATGTGTTGAGGAAAGATAAAGGTTACGCTGGGCGGCGTCGAGTCCCGCAAGGTTCTCGTCGGGTGAAGGCCTTTGTTGCTTGACTATGCGGAAGAAGGCAAGCCTCGTTCCGTCTTCCCGTATCTCCCGAGCAGTCTGACCGGGACCTTGCAGTAGAGGAAGCTCTCCCGCCAGGCCGTCGATTTTGACGTCCATCGCGATGGCTTCTCTGGGACAGTCGAGGGGCGCGGCTGTCTTAACCGCGCTGAAGTCGAGGAGGACGTCCTTTTTGTTCAGACTCGCCTCGGAAAGGTAACGCCTCGCCTGCTCCTCCTCTTCCTTGTGGGTGATGAGCACTCCTCCCATCCCGAGTTCGAATATCGTCTCGCCGCGTTTGTTGATCCAAGACGTAACCTCATGCCCATGCAGGCTCGTCTCTACCCTGAAGGCCGGCTCCAGGAAGAGTTTTTTGCTCTCCTCAAAGGTGATTACCCTCTGGGAGACCTCCGCTACGGACTGCGTCTGGGGGTCGAAGACGGTGAACCGGTACTGCGCCCCGACCGTCAGGCCCTTGATGACGGGATAGAGGTTGATGACGCTCGTAGGATAAAGCGGGACATCCATCTTCTTTTCGATGACCTTCTCTTCACCTCCCGATTTTTGAGCGGCCCGCAACACGCCTTCCGACAGAGCGCCGTCCATCGTGAGAAGTTTTCCGTCTATATCCTGCTCATAGTGGAAGGAGACCAGAGTCAGGTCGGGTCTGACGATGTCGACGCTTTTCAGGCTGACCTTCCTGTCAATACCCAGGAAAAGAATGCGCATGCGCGCCTCGGAGGTCACGCGGAAGAGTTGTTTGTCGGGTAGCTGAGTTATGTTCATGTAAGTGAACCCGACCTTCTCACCGTTGAATACGAATCCCGACCAGATTTCGCGGTAGGGCAGCTTCTCGAGACTTGTGATGCGGAGGGGCTCTGCGGGTGGGGGTATCGTCTCGAAGTATAGGGGGGCGCATCCGGTGGTGAGTAAAAAAGTCAACCCGATTGCCGTGGCGAAAAGCCTTCTGATAGGTTTCATTCCTGCCATGGGGTAGACCGGAGCAGATTCGATTCTTATTATGCTGTGTGTTTAGCAAAAATGCGGGCATAAAAAAAGTCTTATTTTTGACGCGCTATTGACACCGGTGTCTTTTTAAATTAAGAGTATCTCGCATTTCGGTAACCGGATGATTCGATTGCAGGAGGGATGAATTGAAAGAGGCATGGGCGGTCTCATCGACGGATCTCGTCGGACATTTTCATGGAAACCTCATCAGCATGATCCTCGACGCCGGGCTCATGGTTCAGGTCGTGCTTGGCATCCTGCTGGCCTTTTCCGTCGTGTCTTGGGCGATCATCTTGATGAAGCACCGGCACTTAAGGAGGACTCAGAAGGAAAACGATGAGTTCCTGAGCGCTTACATTAAGAGCAACAGTCTGTCCGATGTCTTGACGGAATCTAAGAAATTCACAAAGTCGTCGATCGCCGAGGTGTTTCGCGCCGGTTACGCAGAGCTCGTGAGGTTGGGCCGGGGAAGGAATGATCCTCATTCCGCGGGCAACGAGGAAGGGGGGCTTACGGCATTCAAAGTGAGGGATATCGACAACGTGGAGCGGGCCTTGAACCGTGCCTGCGGGACGGAGACCTCGAAACTCGAAAAGGCCCTGGGGTTCCTGGCCACCACCGGGAGCGCCTGTCCGTTCATCGGACTTTTCGGGACGGTATGGGGTATAATGAATGCCTTCCAGGGGATCGGCGCCAGGGGGTCGGCGACCCTTGCCGTCGTTGCCCCGGGCATCTCTGAAGCGCTGATCGCCACGGCTGCCGGATTGGCCGCCGCTATCCCGGCCGTCATTTTCTACAACTATTACCTAAACAAGGTTCGGGCCATCACGGTGGAGATGGACAGCTTTGCCTCCGAATTCCTCAACCTCATCGAGAGGTATTACGTCAAGAACGTCTCTTCCTGATCATGTGGCTGAAAGCGCCCAGCGGCTCTGACACCCATTTTTTTCTTGTGGGAGACTTTCAATACCTTACGGAGTTTTAGGGGGTTGTCGTGAGATACAGGAGAAATCGCAATAACGGAGACCATAGATTGGTTTCCGACATCAATGTGACGCCTCTTGTCGACGTCGTTCTGGTCCTCCTCATCATCTTCATGGTGACGGCGCCGATGTTACAGATGGGGATCGACGTGAACCTGCCGAAGGTGGAGGCTCGCCCCGTTGACGTGGCGGAAGAAAAGCTCGTTCTTACCGTCAACAACAGGAATGAAATCTTCATCAATGCCCATAAAACTTCGCTGGCCGACCTGGGGCCGAAGCTCGAGAACATTTTCAAGACGAAGATAGAGAAAGAGGTGTTCCTCAGGGCCGATAAAGAAGTGCCCTACGGATACGTCGTCCAGGTGATGTCCGAGGTCAGGAAAGCCGGCGTCGACAGGCTCGGGATGATCACGGAGCCGGTCAAGGAATGAGGAGATGGCTTTTTTGGGGGGAATGAAGGGAAAGGATGGCGGTCTCGAGGGCTTTAACCGGATGATCGCCCTGTCCCTGATGCTACATTTCTTTTTTCTGACTATCCTTTTTTTCTCTTCTTCTCTGCCCGCCAGGCGATGGACCTTCGGCCCGGTTTACACTGTCGACCTCGTCAGCCTTCCCTCAGGTTATTCGGACAAAGGAACGTCGACGTCATTGCTGCCGGAGGTGGCCGCTATCAAAACGGGGCGGCAAGCAGATGTGTTGAAGAAGCGCTCCGAACTTGCCGTTCCTCCCATCAAGAGAATCGCTCCTGCAGGAAGGGAGGCTGGGGAGGTCGGAAGGGCGATCGAGGGAATAAGAAAAAAGGTAGAGGCACCTTCGGGTGCCCAGACTAGGGCTAACCAGCAAGGAGCCGTCGAAACGAGCTCTGCGGTGAATGCTTACTATCAGACTTTGTGGGCGCGTATAAGGGCGGAATGGGCCTTGCCGCGGGGAATCCTTCCGTCGGAAAATCTGGAGACGGTGATCGACGTTACCGTGTCGAGGTCGGGTGCGGTGACCGCGATCAGCATCGAGAAGAGCTCGGGAAACCAGTACTTCGACCAATCCGCTTTAAGGGCGATACGCAAGGCAAGCCCTTTCCCGCCCGTACCTGAAGACATCCGGGGGAGCAGTATCGAACTGGGCATTCGATTCCACTCCGAGCAGTTTCGTTAGCCGACATTCGATAAACTAAAGAGCCGAACAGGGGATACGAATGCGGGATAAACTACGGGTTGTTTCTTTTGTTCTTGTTGTCCTTTTTGTGAGCCTTCTCCCAGTGTATGGCAAGGTTTACATCGACATCGATTCTCCCACGATACAGAAATTTCCCATCGCCGTTGCGGACTTCAAAAACCTGGGACAGGCGCCCGACAGGGAAAACCTGAGTGCCTGGTTCGCCGACAGGCTCGGCAACGCGCTTCAGTTGACGGGTTTTTTCAATGTCATTCAGAGAAAAACTTTTTTTGAGGATCCGGTAAAATCGGGTATCACGGCGGAAACCATCCAGTTTTCCGATTGGACGGTCATCGGTGCCGAATCCCTGATAAAAGGAGGATTTCAGTTAAACGGCTCAGACCTGACGGTCGAGTTCCGTCTCTTTGACGTTGTCCAGGGTAGGCTGCTTACCGGTAAGCGGTACACCGGGAAACCGGGCGACCGGGAAGAGATGGTGCTCCGATTTGCCGAGGAGGTCTTACTTCAACTCACAGGCGAAAGAGGGGTTTTCGACACGAAGGTCGCTTTCGCGGGGAAGGAGGGGAACCTTTCCGAAATCTATACGGTCAATTTTGACGGCTCGGGCCTGAAGAAACTGACGAATTTTAGGTCTTTGACGTTACTCCCCCGATGGTCTCCCGACGGCAGGGAGATGACCTTCACCTCTTACCGAGACGGGAACCCGGATGTTTATCTTCTCGACCTGATCAGCGGGAAGGTCAGGAAACTGCTGGAATTCAGTGGGCTAAACCTTGCCTCCTCCTGGTCGCCGCAAGGAAGAAAAATCCTTTTGACCTTGAGCAAAGGGGGGAGTCATGAAATCTATACGATGGACCTGAACCACGGGACGGCGACGAGGGTGACCAGCAATTACTCCATCAACGTCTCCCCGGTCTGGTCTCCCGACGGCAAGAGGATCGCCTTCGTCTCCGACAGGGGAGGCTCTCCCCAGATTTACATAATGGATGCTGACGGCAGCAATCAGCGAAGGCTGACTTACCAGGGCAACTATAACACATCGCCGGCCTGGGCCCCGAAGGGCGGACGCATCGCCTTCGAAGGGATGGTGGGCGGTACATTCCAGGTCTTCGTGATCGATGAAGACGGCGGCAATCTCCGGCAACTGACCTCGTCGGGACGCAACGAATCCCCTTCCTGGTCCCCGGACTCCCGGTACTTAGTCTATACGTCGAGGTTGAACGGCCGGCACCGCCTTTGCGTCATGAACGCCAACGGTTCGAACGTCCGCATCCTTCACGAGGGGATGGGTGAATACATGAACGCCTCCTGGTCCCCTCACTTAAAATTATATTGAACTTTTCCGGTGATGTGTTATGAAATACCTTGTTTGTAAGATGTCGTGAACCTTAATAGAAAGGAGACGGTGTATGAGAAGAAATGTCGTGCTTATTGGGTTGAGTATTTTGATTCTAGCGTTCGGTTTCGTGATGTTTTCCGGGTGTGCAAAGAAGGTCGTGAAGGAGGCGGCGGAAGAGAAGACAACGACCGTTCAGAAAGAGGCGGCTCCTGCCGCTCCTGCCGCTCCAGCCGAGACGGAGGAGCAGAGGCTTGCCAGGGAGAAGGCCCTGAGGGAGGCGGCCCTCAAGGAGCAGCAGGAAAAGGAGAGGATGCTCGCCGAACAGAAGGCCAAAGAGGCCTTGGCCGCAGCAATCGCCGAGATCAAGGATATACATTTTGATTTCGACAAGTATGACCTGAAGCCGGAAGCGCGGGATATGTTGAAGAAACTTGCCGACATACTGTTGGCTGAAAAGACGGCGACGGTCCTGATCGAGGGTCATTGCGATGAAAGGGGAACCGTCGAGTATAACCTCGCCCTAGGAGAAAAGCGCGCCCTGAGTGCCATGAAATACCTGGTGAGCCTCGGCGTGGAGAAGGAGCGGATCAAGACGATCAGCTACGGCAAAGAGCGTCCTCTTGATCCCCGTCATAATGAGGAAGCCTGGGCAAAGAACAGACGCGCTCATTTCGTCGTGACCGTCAAGTAAGGTGCGTTGACACTGGGCTCAAAAGTGAAAAGATACTTGCCCGTTGTTGCTGTGATGTTTTTTCTTGTCGGCGGTTGTGCAACCAGCCAAGACCTGCGGCGGATGAATCAGAACCTCGACCAGAAGATAACGGTGCTGCAAGAGGAAACGGTGAAACTCCAGAAGCAACTGGACGAGCGCAGGGAGGCGGAAAAATCCCTGCGCAAAGTCCAGGCGGACACAGGTGCCGACTTGATTGCACTAAGGGGGGACATCCAGGCACTGAGGGGCACGGTGGAGGAGTTGAGGCGCGACATCGACACGATGCGTGCCGACCGTAAGGAAAGGGACGCGCGGCTCAATGACCTCGCCCTGAGGATAAGCTTCATCGAAAATTTTATCGGCGTGGGCAAGAAGGCCGATGGAGACGACAAGCAGGGTGTGCAGCACGGCCGGAATAACAAGAACGGCCGGGATACGCTCTATTCGTCGGCTTACAAGGACTTCAAGGAAGGCAGGTACGAAGAGGCCCGGAAAGGGTTCCAGAAATACATCGAGGCCTATCCCAATTCGGACCTGTCGGACAACGCCCAATTCTGGTTGGGAGAGTGCTATTATTTAGAGAATAACTTCGAGAAGGCCATTCTTGAATATGAGAAGGTCATCAAGAACTATCCCAACGGGGACAGGGTTCCCCATGCCATCCTCAAGCAAGGGCTGTCTTTTCTCCGGCTCGGAGACAAGGAGAGCGCCAAGCTTCTTTTTCAACAGGTGATCAAAGACTATCCGAACACAAACCAGGCGAACATTGCGCGGGCTAAACTCTCGGAAATGAAGTAGTATTCAATCAAGGTACAGGAGCTTGACGCCCGAGGGGACTTCGAGGTCATAAAGGTCCTTGTCCTCTCCGGGCGAGAGCCGGACGTCGGAAAAGCTGACCCGGAGAGACCACTCTTTCAGATCCCCTTCCTCATGATGGAGTTCCACGTCTTGCGGAAGGGCCACTCCTTCGACGGGCCTGTAGTTTCTTAAGTCTGCCGCATAAATCAACCTGCCCCCCGAATCCTTGGATTCGACCCGCATCAGCTCCCCGCGGGCAAGGTCCACAAAGCAGGACAGCGTTCCACCCCCCCTGTCGGCATCGATCCGGTACAGCTCATCGGCCTTTCTTCCTTTAAGGACCGTCCTTTCTCGGCAAAAGGACGGCGGCAACATCCCCATCATCAAAGGAATCATCTCCTCGACTTCCAAAGGAAAGGGTAAAAAACGGGTGACGTTCTCCTTTGTCGCCCCTCCGATATAGAACGCGCCCTGGTCGGGCACGTATACTTTGATTCCCTTCTCATTGAGAGAAAGAAAAAGGTTCGGCGGGCCTATGGGGGGGAATGTCTCCACCCGAAGCGAGGAGGGAAGCCTTGCCGCGATGAGGCACGTCGACGCGAATACGCCCTCCGGTGAGCGGAATGTCACACGGGCCAGCCCTTTCAGGTCCATGCCGACGAGATGTTTCCCGGAGAGACGTTCAATGATTTCTCCGGGGTCGGGGAGTTCACGGCCCGGCGCGGGCGGCGACTTCTTCATTGTACAACCCGTTGAGAGGGAGACGAGGCAGAGGGCTGCGAGACACAACATGAGAGTAGAATTTGAGAAATTGAGAAGGGTACCGGTATTCACTTTTTCTTCAGGAGTCTATCGAGCTTCGTAGCGGCGGATTCCTGCCTGGGGTTGAGCTTCAATGCCGTACGGTAAGCCGCTATGGCTTCTTTTATCATCCCCATCCTGACGTAAATGTCCCCCAGGTGTTCCTGGATGAGCGGGTCTTCAGGCATGAGCGACGCGGCTTCCTTGAGATACTTGAGGGCAAGGTCGTTTTTGTTCTGTTTGAAATAGACCCAGCCGAGACTGTCTATTATGTATCCGCTTCCCGGCTTTAATTGAAGCGCCCTCTTGATCATCTTTTCGGCTTCCTCGAGTTTGACCCCGCGGTCCGCAAAGCTGTATCCGATGAAATTTAAGGCGTCGGCATGATTTGGGTCCAATTTCAGGACCTCTTCCATTTCTTTGATGCTTTCGTCGAACCGATTGGTAGCTTCGTATATCACGCCCAACCGGTAGCGGAGGTCCGCGTTCCTCGGTGAAAAGACAAGCCCTTCTTTCAGGGCTTGCTCGGCTTCCGCTAACTTCCCTTCCTCCTGGTAGAGGACGGACAGAAAATTGAAAAGGTCGGGGTCACCCTTTTTTTTCTGCAGAGCGTCCTTTATCACGGCAACGGCCTCACCGGGCTTACCGATCTTTCTCAAGATCAAGGCCGCCTGAATCCGGGCGTCGTCGTAAAGGTCCGATGCCTCGGGAATCTTATCCAACTCGACAAGGGCTTCGGTGTATAGCTTTTTTTCTCCGTAAGAAAGAGCGAGAAAATACCGGGCGCGGTGCTCAAAGGGGTCCTGCTTCAGCAGCGTCCTGAACTCTTCGGCTGCCCGGTCGTAGTCTTTTCCGGAGAAAAAAACAACCATGCCCATAGTCAGGCGTACGTCGCGGTTCGTGGGGTCGATCCTCAGTATCTCATCCATGACCTTCGCCGATTCCAGGTACTTCCGGTCCTGGAGGTAGGCCTTACCGAGCCTCAGTTTCATATCGATCCGACCCGGATGGGATTCGATGTATTTCTTGTAAAGTTCGACGGCTTCGTTGAACTTGTGCTGAGCCTCGTAAACCACCCCGAGGTCTATGACGGCGGATTCAAAATCTGGTTTGATGTTCAGGGTCTTTTTGTACCAGAACTCGGCCTCCCCGTAGGCCTTCATTTCCGCGTATCTCTTTGCAAGATAGTAAGTCCCCATAAGGTTTGTCGGGTCTACCCGCAAGAGTTCTTTCAGCACGCCTATCGATTCGCCGTATTTTTTTTCTTCGGCAAAGATTACGCTGAGATAGAGATACGATTCCAGCGTTTTTGGGTCGACCCGGATGGCCTCGCGAAACTCCTTTTCCGCCCGCACGAAATCCTTCATCTCGAAATAGATGCCGCCTAGGAGAAGATGCAGGTCGAGGTAGTTCTGGTTGTGGAGAAGTGATTTTTCACAGAGTGCTGCGGCCTCTTCGAACTGTCCGTTCCTCATGTATAGGGAAGCGAGTTCCACGGCGAGGAAAGGGGACTGGGGGTCGGACAGAAGGGCTGCTTTGTATTCTTCGATGGCCTCTGTGATGTTTCCGTTGAGCGCGTGCCGGACGCCGAGAGAGTAATGATAAGCGGCATCGACGGAGGGACCGCCCGGCACGGGTATCTCGCCGGGGTGTGTCCCCGGACCTGAGAAGGGCGCGCATGCCATTAGCGGCAAGAGGAGGCAAAAAGTGATGAGCGGTTTTTTCATGGTTGCCTTTTCACTAACTTGGAAACGGGGACCACCTCCAGGCCCTCTTCCCGCAATTTCTCTATGGAAACCCTGACGGTATCGATCGTGCTGGGGTAAGGATGCCCAATGACCACCACCCCTTCCCTGCTGCCGTTCATCTTGACGGCCTTCAAGAAATCTTCACTACTTGTGTCGTGTTTGTCTCCGCCGTCGATGAAAATATCCCGGGCGATGAAGGGGATGCCGGTATCTACCGCCGCCGCTCTTCCTCGGGAGCGTCCCGTCGTCAGGCTGTCCACGAAGAAGATGCCTTTTTCCTCGAGTATCCCGAACAGGACACGTAGCCCGCTCTCGTCTTCCATGAACCTCGACCCCATGTGGTTGTTGGCGCCCACGGCATAAGGAACATCAGCCAGGTCCTCTTCGAGGACGCGCCTGATGTCGTCCCTCCTCATACCGGACAGGAGGACACCCTTTCCGGGATTTTTCTCAGGGCTCAAAGGCTCCATGGGGAGGTGGAGGAGGACCTCTTTCCCTGCCCGGTGTATCCTCTCCGCTGCCTCCTGGGAATGCTGGCAATGGGGCAGGACGGCGAATGTCAGAGGCGCCCGGATTTTGAGAAGTTCGTCGACCTGAGAAAGGTCATACCCGATGTCATCGATGACTATCGCCACCCGACGGGTCTTCTTTGTGGGCGTCTTTTCTGAAACACTGATACTTTCCCGTACCTTCTTTCCCGACCGACTTTTGTCCTCAATCGGTTTGCTGATTTCCCTCTCGCGCATATCATTGATGAATACAAAGACCACCGTGCTCAGCGCAAGCAGGAGGAGTACTGCCAGGACTCTCTTGTACTCGAAAACCGGCTTTCTTTTCTTCACCTCCCGAATGAACCCTTACTGTTCATCTTCTCGAAGATCTTCCAGCTTTTGATCAGGTCAACGGCGCCTTTGAGCTGGTTGTCCTTCGAAAGGTCGTCGGGGGCTTTCTTCGGCAATCGCGCCTTCTCTGCCTTCTCCTCATCACCGGTTATGTGACCTTTGAGGTCTTTCTCCCGGACCGTCTCATGGTCCTTTTCCTCCGGTGCCCTGGCAAATTCGAGGCGGATGTCCGGAGTGATCCCCTCGGCCTGGATAGACCGCCCTTTGGGCGTAAAATATTTAGCGGTGGTGAGTTTCAACGCCGAGCCGTCTTCGAAGGGTACCACCGTTTGAACAGACCCCTTACCGAAGGTCTGTGTACCGAGGATTACCGCCCTTCCGTTGTCCTGCAATGCACCGGCCACGATCTCGGAGGCACTTGCCGTGCCTTCGTTCACGAGAACGACGATCGGGCATGTAGGTTCATCGCCGTCGTCCCTCGCGGTGAATGTGTTTTCGAGGTTTTTGACTCGGCCCTTTATCGATACGATCGCCCCGCTTTTCAGAAAAATATCGGAGACCTTGACGGCCTGGTCGAGAAGGCCTCCGGGATTATTCCGGAGGTCGAGGACTATACCGTCGAGTACGCCGGCTTTCTTCTTTATCTCGAGGAGCGATTTCTTCAATTCCTCGGCAGTGCTCTCTTGGAAGGAGGAGACGCGGATATAACCGATACGACCTTCGTAGACATTGTGCCGGACGCTCTTTATGTTGATGACGGCCCTCGTGATGGTGTAGTCCTTCGGCTGGGCGGCGTCTTTTCTCATTATGGTGAGCTTGACTTTTGTGTTTTCGGGGCCGCGCAGTTTCTTTACGGCGTCCAGTATAGAGATGCCCTTCGTCGGTTTATCGTCTATCCTAACGATCTGATCGCCGGGCTTGATTCCGGCGTTGTAGGCAGGGGTATCTTCGATGGGAGAGACTACAGTGAGTACGTCGTTCAGGATCGTTATTTCGATGCCGATTCCGCCAAAGCTTCCTCTTGTTTCCGTCTGCAATTCCTTGTACATCTCCGCGGTGAGGAACATGCTGTGCGGGTCCAGGGATTTGACCATGCCGTTTATGGCACCTTGCAGCAGTGTTTGGGGGTCGACCTTCTCCACGTAGTTTTTTTCGATGATGTCCATCGCCTCGTTGAAGAGTTTCAAGTTCTTGTAAGTGCTCTGCTCGAGGGCAATGACCCGGCTGTCGCCGTTGAATCCGACCGCAAAGCAAATGAGGCCTATTACAAGAGCTAATGCATAAGCTGGTCTTCGCCAGTTATAAAAAATCTTTTTCATCCGATCCTCCGGGATAAGATTCTTCATGATGTGACATAGCAGGATACCATCTTTCAGATAAATTTACATCGATATTTTTTGGAATTTATCCCTTCTTGCAGAAAATCATAGCGTAAAACAGGGTGGGGGAGAATATGACAGTGTTGACGGGCCCGGCGCCAGTTTGTATAAAGATATTGTTGATTATTGAGACCATCTCATTTAAATGTATCGATTAATATTTGAAAAGCGGGCCGGAGAGCAATCGCCGGGTTTTTCCGAGGATGGCATCCTTGCGATTGACAGGGGCGATTGACCGGCGACGACGAGTTGCAAGGATTGAGTAAAGGAAGGGTCATGAAGGACGAAAGGTCGACCTTAAAGTTTTCAGAATTTCTGAAGAAAGATTTAAAAAAAACAGACCAGGTTGAAGACCTCGAAAAAGAGGAAGGCGGGCCGGAGC
>CAZRAC010000031.1:0-26609 GCA_964597995.1 uncultured Syntrophaceae bacterium
CCATGATCGACTCAAAACCCTCTTCTCTGAGGGTGAAGGCCGCATGGACACAGCAGTAATCGAACTCGATGCCCTGGCCGATACGGTTGGGCCCGCCGCCGAGTACCATGATCTTCTTCCGGTCGCTGACGGCGACGGAGTCCGGCGCGTTGTAGGTCGAGAAGTAGTAGGCCGCATTCTCGACACCGCTAACGGGTATCGCTTCCCAACTCTGTTTAAGTCCGTGGGCGATACGCCTTTCCCGGATATCCTTCTCGGGGACGTTTAGAATCATGGCCAGGTAACGGTCCGAGAAGCCGTCTTTCTTTGCCTTCACGAGGAGTTCGGCGGGAAGAATCTTTCCCTTGAAGGACAAAATCTCCTCTTCCAGTTCTACCAGTTCCTTCATCTGCCGGATATACCAGTGTTTGATGTAGGTCTTCCTGTGGAGTTCCTCCACGTCGGCGCCCTTCCTCAAGGCTTCGTACATGATGAATTGCCGCTCGCTTGAGGGCTCGGCGAGAAGCTCCATCAGCTCGTCGAGGGGCTTTCGGTTGAAGTCCTTCGCAAAACCCAGCCCGTACCGGCCTTTTTCTATTGACCGGATGGCCTTCTGGAGGGCCTCCTTGTAAGTTTTGCCGATGCTCATGGCCTCTCCGACGGCCCGCATCTGGGTGCCCAGCCTGTCCTCGGCGCCGGGGAATTTCTCGAAGTCCCAGCGGGCGAATTTGACGACCACGTAGTCGCCCCAGGGCGTGTACCTGTCGAGCGTTCCTTCACGCCAGTAGGGTATCTCGTCCAGGGTGAGGCCCCCGGCAAGGAGCGAAGACACGAAGGCGATCGGGAACCCAGTGGCCTTGGAGGCAAGGGCCGAAGAACGCGAAGTCCGGGGGTTGATCTCGATGACCACGACCCTCCCCGTGGCCGGGTCATGGGCGAACTGGATGTTTGTCCCCCCGATGACCTGGATAGCCTCTACGATGTCATAGGAGTACTTCTGGAGTTTCTTCTGTAGTTCTTGGTCGATCGTCAGCATCGGTGCGGTACAGAACGAGTCCCCCGTGTGCACCCCCATAGGGTCCACGTTTTCGATGAAACACACCGTTATCATCTGATTCTTGGCGTCTCTTACCACCTCGAGCTCAAGCTCTTCCCAGCCGAGGACGGACTCTTCGACAAGTATCTGCCCTACGAGGCTCGCCGCTATGCCGCGGCTTGCCACCGTCCGCAGCTCTTCCACGTTGTAAACAAGGCCGCCCCCCGTCCCTCCCATCGTGTAGGCAGGCCGGATGACTACGGGGTAACCCAGTGCAGCCGCGATCTTTTCGGCTTCTTCGACCGTGTATGCTGGTTCGCTTTTCGGCATCTCGATCCCGAGGCGCCTCATGGTCTCCTTGAAGGCGATCCGGTCTTCACCCCGTTCGATAGCGTCGACCTGGACGCCGATGACCTTCACGCCGTATTTCTCGAGGATTCCACTACGGGCGAGCTCCGAGGTGAGGTTGAGCCCCGTCTGCCCCCCCAGGTTGGGGAGGATGGCGTCCGGCCTCTCGTTCTCGATTATTTCGACCATGGTCTGGAGGTTCAGCGGTTCTATGTAGGTTGCATCGGCCATCCCGGGGTCGGTCATGATAGTGGCCGGGTTCGAGTTGACGAGGACGATCTCATAGCCCAACTTCCTCAAGGCCTTGCAGGCCTGGGTGCCGGAGTAATCGAATTCGCAGGCCTGCCCGATAACGATGGGGCCCGACCCGATTATCATCACTTTTTTTATATCTTTCCTTTTCGGCATGACACTGAGTTCCCTTTCATTACTTGGGACAAATCCGTATTCATTCAAAAAACAATAGCATAACGACGTGGCAGAGCGGGCAAACTATAGGGACGTATGCCGGGGAAGTCAAGGGAGAAAAAGCGCGATTCGCGCATGATGGATAATTATGATACATGTCGAGGCCTCGGTCGGATACTTGGTATCCACTTTGCCCTCGAAGGTCATGGAGTTCGACAAAATCATTCAATTGTTATCAATGATTGCAGCTAGTTATGCGCGGCCCTTTGTCTGGCATGTCCTTTGCCGTAGAGAGTCTAAAACCAAGAGAACACGAAAGGAGCAAAAAACCATGAAAAAGACATTGACAATCATTACCATGCTTCTGTTTCTTGCCGTCGCGGTTTCTCCGTCCCTCGCCGCCAGGGGACGGGGGATGGGACCCGGCGAGCCGGGCGGCGGGGGCTGTATAGACCCGACCGTCTTGAAAGAACTCAACCTGACGGCGGAGCAGAAGGCTAAGATCTCCGCCCTCCGGGAAGCGCACCTGAAGGAAGTCAAGCCCTTGCACGACAAGCTGTTCAGCCTGAAGGGCGACCTGAGGCTGCTCTGGCTCGAGAAAAATCCCGACCGGGGAAAGATCGCCGCCAAGCGGAAAGAGATAAGAGGGCTGCAGGATCAGCTTCAGGACAAGAGAGACGCTTACTTCCTCGAGGTGCTCAATGTCCTCACCCCGGAACAGAAAGAGTCGTTCCGGGCCGCCTGCCCGGGTGGAGGTCACGGGCCGGAGATGTGGCACGGCAGAAACTACGGCCACGGCCCCGGCGGGCCGGGTATGAGGGGCGACTGGTAAGCCCAGTGGGCGTAAACCCGTCGGCGGTCGGCAAATATATCCCCCCTCAGGAGCCGACCGCTGACGGCTGATAAAAATTCTCCCCGAAGAGCTTCTTGCTCAAACCGATGATGTCGGCCCATTTCATCGGCCCGCCTTTGTCGGGGGGAAAGCCTATCCCCCAGATCATACCGGCATCGATCATTCGGGGGTCGTCGACGACGTGCCGGTCCAGGAGGTCTTTGCCGACCCGAACCATGGCGACGAGGGCGTCCGTCTGGATTTCCTCGGCCGTAGCCTCCTTCGTTTCCTTAAGAGCGATAAGGGGTAGGACTTCCGGGTCGACCGTCCCGTCTTTCAGGAAGAAGCCCTTCCCGGATTTTTTGAGACCGAGACGCCCCGCCTCCACCACATTCTTCAAGGTATCCTGCTCGATGCCCATCCCGGTCAGCACCTTGTAGGGGACGTCTATCCCCACCTCATCGGTGAGGCGGATAGGACCGACGGGCATCCCGAAGCGGGTCATGGCCTCGTCGATTTTCTCGATGGGGTTACCCGCCTCGAGGTGGCGAAAGGCACCCAGGAGGTACGGCAATAGAAGGGCGTTGACGACAAACCCTGGGTTGTCCCGGCAGACGATCGGCCGCTTGCGGATCGCGGCGGCGAAATTCAGCAGGTTGTCTACCGTTGCCCTGCTCGTTGCCTCACCTCTCACGACCTCCACGAGCTCCATCATCCAGACCGGCGAAAAGAAATGCATCCCGCCGAACCTCTCCGGGTGGGTCAGGAACTTCGACAGGGCGGTGACGAGGAGTGACGAGGTGTTGCTGGCGATCAGGCAGTCGTCCCGCACCTGCGGGCAGAGTTCCCGGTAAGTCTGCTCTTTCACCCTGATGTCCTCGAACACCGCTTCTACAACCAGGTCCGCCTCTTTGAATTCCGGCGTGTATTCGGACAGGGGTTTGATCAGGCCCATGAGGTCGTCGACCGGTGCCGGAAGCTTTCTTTTGACTGCCATCCCTTCCAGGATTTTTCTGACGAATGCCTTCCCCGGTTCATGGGTCTCCGGAAAATCCTTCACGAGGACCGGGATCCGCATGTTCCTCACGATGTCGATCACGATCCCCCGGCCCATCGTTCCGAAGCCGAGCACCGCGGCTTTCCTGACCGCCGCCGGGGTTAAGCCCTGTCTCATCATGCGCCGGGGTTTGTCCGTCATCGTCTTGAGAAAGAATGTGTTTATGCTGCCCTTCGCCTCCGGGGAGAGGACGGTCTGGATGAAATACTTTTTTTCGATCTCCAACCCCTCTTTTAGAGACACCTTGAGCCCCTCTTGCATGGCTTTGATGCCGAACATCGGACCGGGGAGTTCGCGACCCCTTGTCATCTGGAGGACACCTTGGCGGGCCTTTTCGGCGACCATGTCGATCTGGGAGAAATCATGGTGCGGTCTTTTCAGTTGTGCTTTTCCCGCGGCGATGTCCTTGAGAAAGGCCTTCGCCTCCTCGACGAGGTTACCGCCCGCCGGTACCAACCTATCGATGATGCCCGCCTCGAGGGCCTTCGCCGCCGGCAGAAGTTCGCCTTTCAAGATCAATTCCACGGCCGGGTAGCCGATCAAGCGGGGTAACCGTTGGCTGCCTCCCCCGCCGGGGAAAAGACCCACCTTACACTCCGGCAGGCCGATGAGCGTGTTCTTCGCGTCGGTGGCTATCCTTGCCGTGCAGGCCAGTGCGAACTCCAGCCCGCCTCCGGCACAAACGCCGTTTATCGCCGCAACGGTGGGGAATTTCAGCTCTGCCAAGCGGTTGAAGGAATCATGGAAGATATCCAGGGCCGCCTTCACGGAGTCGGGGTCTGCCATCCCTCCGATCATCTTCAGGTCGGCGCCGGCGAAAAAATTTTCGGGTTTCCCGGAAATGAAAAGGACGCCTGTCAATTCCTTCTCCTCCTCGAGTTCCTCGAGCACGGCGCGATAACTGGCTATCGCGGCCTCGCTCCATGTGTTCATGGCGTCACCCGGCACAGCGAACGTCACAACACCGACCCCGTCCTCTTTTGTGAGGTTGAATATATTCTCGGCCATACCCACTCCTTTCGCGCAAGATTTCTTCATTCCCAAAGGAGAATAAAGATTTGCAGAATAACTCGGTTGCGTCAAGAAATAATGATGACCCGTTCATTCCTGCGTGGTGTGCCCGTCAGACGATGAGGGAACGGAAGAAAATATCTTGAAAATTTGCGACATTTCATATACAGGAACCTGAAAGTGCGCGGCGTTCATTGTCGCCGGACGGTTGACAACTCATTGACCGCAGGAGGGAGTCATGGCAAAAGCAAAGGTGGGAGATAGACTGAGCTGTGGGGTGTGCGGTTTGGTAGTCACGGTGGATGAGGCATGTGGTTGTGCGTCGATCGAAGAGCTGGTGTGCTGCGGTGAAGTGATGAAAAAGGGAGAGGCAGCGGCCAGAAGGGCGAGAAAGGCCGCGGCGGCTGCAGCGGCGGCGCCGGCCGTGAAAAAGACAGCGGTGAAAGAAGCCAAACCGGCGGCAAAGAAAAAGGCTGTAGCCAAGACGACGGCAAAAAAGACGGTGGCGAAGAAGAAGTAAGAGATCTGGACAAACTTCTCCCAATCGTTAAGGCCGGTCTTTTCCGAGCAATAACTGTTTTTACTCTGTTCCCTCTTCCGGAGGCGGCACAGGGAAGCCCTTCATAGCTTTGGCCTCCCTGAGAAGCCTGTGGACGCGGCCGATGATCATCGTATGGTCCTTGATGGCCCGTACGAGCTCTTCTATCTTTAAGTAAAATTCGTCGTCCTTTTCAGTACCGTCCATCTTGGCTTTTTTTACGATCACCACTGCTTCCTTCAGTGCTTCCATCTTCCCCGCCGTGATCCCGCCGACCTCGGAATAGTGGGCGACCATCTCCTCGAGTTCCTTCACGACTGCTTCCTGGCGCCTTTTGACGGGGTCGTCATCCGCAGCCGCTTCCTCCCGGGGTTTTTCTCCGATGGTCTCGGCGGACGGGGTTTCCCGGCGGTCCGGGATGATGATCTTCTCGTATTTCCCCCTCGTCGGGGGTTCGTCACTGATCTGGACCGTTCCTTGCTCGTCCGTCCACCGGTAATAAGCCTTGCCCCATACCCCGCCGTCCGGGAGAAGCAGCGCGAAGAGAAGTCCCATCGCAACAAACGTGAGAAGAGTCCGCCTCATTTTAGAACTTTTCACCTTTCGTTCGGGGTGTTTTCCGGCAGGATGCTTCAGGAGGATCCCCTTTTGATAGGTTGACAACTCGGCCTCACTATAATAGGAATAACCTAAGGTCCGGTGATGTGGCGCACCGCACCATGCCTTACAACAAGTTCATATATCTTAATTTTGGCGTTCAGACAATCTCAATCCCATGTTGGAAAGGGTGGCCCGTGTTCGTTAAGTCGTGGGGATCAAGAGGGTCTATTCCCGTGTCAGGGCCGGAATACGTACAGTACGGGGGCGACACGACCTGCATCGAGGTCAGGACAAAAAACGACGAAATAATCATCATCGACGCGGGAACCGGCCTGCGCCGGCTCGGAAAGCAGTTGATCGCCGAGAAGCGCTTCCACTACAATCTCATCTTTACCCATGCCCACTGGGACCATCTGATCGGCTTCCCCTTTTTCAGGCCCCTTTACATGCGGCAGACAAGGATCAAGGTCCACGGGTGTCCCTTTGCGATGGATTATGTCCATACGATGCTCTCCCGAGTGATGTCCCCCCCCAACTTCCCGGTCAGCTTCACCGACATAAAGGCCCACATCGAAATGGATCCGCTGTGCCTCGAGCGCTTCGTGATCGACTCCGTGACCGTTTCCCCCATCCGCCTGAGCCATCCCAACCAGGGAAGCGGTTACAAGTTCGTCGAAGACGGCCGGACCTTCGTCTTTCTGACAGACAACGAACTCGACTACAGACACCCGGGAGGGCTCGACGCCGGTGCTTACAGGGATTTCTGCTCCGGGGCCGAACTCCTGATCCACGACGCCGAATTCACCGAAGAGGAGTACAGACGTTTCAGGACGTGGGGGCATTCTTCCTATAAGAGTGCGCTCGACCTCGCCCTGCGTGCCGGCGTCAAGGAATTGGGGTTGTACCATCTGAACCAGGACCGGACGGATGCGGAGATGAACGAGATCGTCGAGGACTGCCGTCGGATCATCGCCGACCGGGGCGCAAAGCTTGAGTGTTTCGGCGTCACGTCGGACATGAGCATAAGACTGTAACCTGGGCTCCGGGGAGTTTGCGTTGTTTGCCGACGTCATATCTATTTTCCACTCGGTCAGGATTCAAGACATATTAGACATCGCCCTCATCGCCGTGATGGCATACGGGCTGCTTCTGTGGTTCAAGAAAACGGCCTCCCGTTTAGTCCTTGTAGGTATCTTTCTTCTCGGCATCGTCTACGTGCTGTCGCGTTTCTTCCAGCTTTATATGACGGCGATGATCCTCCAGTCGGTGTTCGCCGTCCTAATCTTCGCCCTCGTCGTCATCTTTCAAGAGGAACTGCGGCGGTTCTTCGAGCGCCTCGCCCTGTGGGGAAGGATACGTAAGAAAGAGTACGGGTCTTCGCAGGAACACGAGGCCGAGGTCATCACCCAGGTGGTCGGAAATCTATCCCGCAAACACGTCGGTGCGCTCATCGTGATCCAGGGGGAAGAGCCGCTCGACAGGCACCTGCAGGGAGGGATCCGACTGGAGGGGATACTCAGTCAGCCCTTGCTCGAGAGCATCTTCGACCCCCACTCAATCGGGCACGACGGCGCCGTCGTCATCGACAACGGCAGGGTCGTCCAGTTCGGCGCCCACCTGCCCCTTTCCTCGAACGTCCGGGAGTTTGGGAACCTCGGCCTGCGGCATACGGCGGCCCTCGGCCTGTCGGAAAGGTCCGATGCCGTCTGCATCGTCGTCTCCGAGGAACGCGGTACGATCTCCGTGGCCAGGGACGGCGAACTGAGAATCCTGGACAATGCGGCCAAACTGAAAGCGGTGCTCGACGACTTCTATGAAAAAAAGGCGTCTCCCGAGCGGCACCGCCCCGCCCTCTGGTTTAGGAAGAACTCCGCCGAGAAGGCGGCGGCTGTCCTCCTCGCCGTCCTTGTCTGGGTCGCTTTCGGGTACCAGAGGGAGACCGTGCAGAGGGAATTCGTGGTGCCCATCGAGTACCGTAACCTTGCCCAGGAGTGGATGATCGAAGAGCCCAAGGTCACGGAGGCCAAGGTGATGCTCAAAGGGCCCGAGCAGGCCTTCCGCCTTTTTGACGCATCGAAGCTGAAGATATCGCTCGACCTATCCCAGGTCAAGCAGGGCGGCCAGGAGATCGCTTTGACCAAGGACATGGTCAAGACACCGTCCAGCCTTCCCGTTGTCGGGATCAAGCCGGAGCGGATATTCATCACGGCCTACCGGCTTCTGCCCGTTTCTCTCCCCGTTGAGGTCAGGACCGTGGGCACCCCGCCGCCGGGTACGACGATCCAGAAGATCGAAGTTGTGCCTCCTTCCGTACAGGTCCTCATGTCGCCGAGACTCCGCAGAGAGGGGATGACAGTGCCGACGAAGCCGATAGACCTTTCTTCGATCACTACGACCACCACCGTCAAACCGGACCTCCTTTTCCCGCCCGAGGTTCGCTTCCTGGGCGAGAAGCCGCCGGCCGTCGCCGTCATCGTTAAGGCAAAGCAGAAGAGATGATACGAAACGTCCGTAATCTGCCGTAGGCAAGGGACGGTGTCTCCAGTCGATGGAACCGGGGAGTAAAAGGAAGAGCTACGCGCTGGGTTTGCAGGAACCGGGAAACTGGTACAGGTAGATCGGGTCCCCGTGGAGAGACGATTCCGGGAGCAGGGTTTCGATGGGCCTCCACCCCGGGATGGGAAAGTTGCAGGAGCAGACGCGCGCACCCGGCTTGAGCTCGGCCTCCAACTTCACGACAAGGCGCCTCATGACGTCGGGAAAAAGATAGCAGAAGACAACGTCCGCTTCCCGCAGGTCGGCTTTCCAGAAATCGCCGTATTTGATTTCAACGGACTTCATGCCCAGCGTCCGTATCAACGCCAGGAGATAGGCCAACGGGTTCACCTCAAAGCCCACGGCCCTGACGTCATACCGCTTGGCCGCCGCCTTCAAGACACGACCGTCGCCGCAGCCGATGTCAACAAGCAGGACCCCGGCCGCCATCGGCACATGGTCCAGGAAGGTCTTCACTCGAACCGCCGCAGAGGGGTGGAACATGGCGCCCCGGGTGACGGGGAACACCGACACGATCGAAGCCGTGAAGACAAGTTTGACGGCGACGAGGCCGCCGATCGCGATAAGTACCGCGAGAACCCATGCCGGCATACGAACCACCTCACGCCTTTTTTATAGATGAATCACTGCGGCGTGTCAAACCGCCCGCCCGCATGGACAAAGGACGTCCTATCTGATACAAGAAAAAAGTCAGCTCAGGGTTTCGGGTTTGAATATCAACACCGTCCCTATGGATTATTCCGGACCAACAACCACCCCTTTGTATGCTCTGAACGCTGAACTTTGAACTTAGAACTTAGAACTTAGAACTTAGAACTTAGAACTTTTTCCCGGAGGCCTTATGACCGACCTTTCCCGGATCGATTACTCCCATCTCGACCGGCCCGAATTTCTTGCCTTTCTTTTTTACCCACGCCCCGAGTTCGACGTTGCCTGGGCGAGGTCTACACACCACGAAGACGTCCTGATTCCCGTCGACGAAGGCGTTGTCGTCGGCGCCCGTTTCCACTTGGCCGGAGACAAGGGACCGAACGTCCTTTTCTTCCACGGTAACGGTGAGATCGTGGCGGACTACGACGACCTCGCCGACGTCTACACGCGGCTCGGGATCAATTTCTATCCCGTGGACTACCGCGGCTACGGACGTTCCACCGGCATCCCCACCATAACCGCCATGATGAGGGACGCCCACGTCGTCTTCCGCTACTGGAAGGACTGGCTGAAGGAGAAGGGCTACCGGGGCCCGGCCGTTGTGATGGGACGCTCCCTGGGGAGCGCACCGGCGCTGGAGCTCATCTCGGCATACACCGACGAGATCGGCGCCCTCATAATCGAGAGCGGTTTTGCCTACTCCGAGGCGTTGGTCAGGCTCCTCGGCTTCCGGATGAGGGACCTGGGACTGACGGAAGAAGACGGTTTTCGCAACATCGACAAGATCCGTGCCTTCAGCGGACCGACGCTGATAATCCATGCGGAATTCGACCATATCCTCCCCTTCAGCGAAGGGCAGGCGCTCTACGACGCCTCACCCGCCGCAGACAAGAGGCTCCTGAAGATACCCGGGGCAAACCACAACGACATCATCATGAAAGGGTTCAGGGAATACATCGACGCCGTGAGGGAGTACGCAGAAAAGGCGAAGGGCTGACCGCCGACCCCGCATCAGCGCCTAATCAGTATTTTCCTTTTCCCCGTTGGCCGTAAGGGGACGCCTCGCGTTTTTTCCCCACGGCGTTGCCCCTGTCGTCGTAGAGACGGGAGCCCCTGACCCGGTAAAGGGGGTTTTTGTCGAGGTCGTAGATCCTCGAACCCCTCAGGTACCCTACTTTGTTCCCGTCCCTGTCGAAGACCGTGTCGTTCCTGATGCGGTAAAGGAGATTATTGTCGTTGTCGTAGACCACCGTATCGGCGGCGGCTGTCGAACAGGCAAGGAACACTAGAACGGCGATTGCGAAGGCCGACTTTCTCAAACCAATCCCTCCTTGGAGGTCATCGTTTTTTGTTCGTCACCGGGCGTCGACCCTGCGGCCTCAAGACTGATCACTCGCCGAAGATTCACGGAGTGCCGCATGGGTAGGGTGGCGGCTACCGGTTTTTCTTGTACCCGAACCGCTCCTCGAAGATAGGGGCGGTCAGATTGTCCACCGGGGCATAATCATCGGTCAAGATGACATGGGGGCGCTTTGCCAGGTGTTCCTGAAGGCGCTCCTGGGCAACGACGTGGGACCTCATCTGGAACCCGCGTTCGTTCCTGGTGAAACCGATGAAGTCGTCGAAGTCTATTTTCTTGCGGCTCGCCACGACGACCCATGTGCTTATCCCCTCGTAACTCGGGTTGATGGCGACGAGGTTCACATGACCCTTTCCGAACACCTCTTCGAGCGTACGTATGTAAGAAGGCAGGAAGAGGCCTTTCTCGTAATTGTCGATCAGGTTAGCCAACAGGATACCGTCCGGTTTGAGGAGCGCCGCCAGTTGAGCGGCGAATTCCCTCGTCGTCAGGTGGTAGGGGATCGATAGGTCGTTAAAGGCGTCGCCGAAGATAAAATCGTACTTCCCTTTTTCTTGGCAGTTCATCACGAACCAGCGGGCGTCTTCGTTGAAAGAGCGTATCCGGGTGTCTTTCGGGATGCCGAGATACTCGTGGGCTATCCGGGTTATCTCGGGGTCGATCTCGACAACGTCGACCTCCGCTGCGGGGTTTTTCACCTCGAGGTAACGGGGATAGGTGTAGCCGCCGCCCCCGACGAAGAGTGTCTTGAGGGATTTCACGTCGCGCATCCGCCAGGTCACGAATTCATCGTAGATGCGCAGATATTCATAGTCCAGGTACGCGGGGTTGTCGAGCACGTTGATCGAATGGATGAGGTTGTCGAGGATCAGCGCCTCCGCCCGCTGTCCGTCTTTGGTATGGTATTTGGAGAGTTTGAGCGTGTAGTAGTCGCTCTCCTTATAGAGATAATAGATGTCCTTGTCGAGAGGCGGTTTGAAGGCATACCCGTAAAAGGCTAAGACCAGAGGTGCAAGGAAGGCGATGACGACGAGGACGGACCTCTTGCGGTTGAACGCGCCCCCGAAAACTAAGGCAGAGAGGATCAGGATCACCGCCACGGAGAGCAGGATGTTCCGCGTGCCCATCCACGAGATGAGGAAGAAGCCTGTGGCGAATGTCCCGATGATGGACCCGAGGGTCGAGAAGGCGTAGATTTTGCCGACCACATTTCCCGTCTCCGAGAGGTTGTTGAGGGTGAGTTTCACCACCACAGGCGAAATCATGCCGAGGATACAAGAGGGGAGAAAAAATATGAAGGTAGTCAGGATCAGGATACGGACCATCAGTGTCGTCGGAAACTTGGCGGCCCCGATCAGGTTGGTCAGGGGGGAGATGGCCAGGGCGCCGAGGCCGGACAGGAAGAGAAGCCAGCCGAGGGTGGATGCCCTCGGATAGCGGTCGGCGATCACCCCTCCCACGTAAGCGCCTATGCTGATCCCGGCCAGGACGACGCCGATGATACTCGTCCATGTGTAGAGTGAAACCCCTACGTAAGGGGCCATGATACGGCCGGCCACGAGTTCGATGACCAGCGTGCAGAAGCTTGCTATGAAGACTACGATGTTTGCCTTGACGACCTCACTATTCATGGAAGGACTCCTCTACTGAAGGACTGGCAAAAGGAAATATCTAATTTTCGGTTTTTTTGCAACTGCGGCGAGACGCTGTGTTAGGCAGAACGCTCTTCCCCTCCAGCCGGTTCCCTGCTAAACTTCGCGCCGAAAAACACCGAGGAGGTGAGCGATGAAATCTTACAGGGAAGAACTGTGGTTCGACATCCCGTCGCGGCGGGCCTTCGTCAACATCACGGACCGGGTCGAGGATTGTCTGAGAAAGAGCGGCATACAGGAAGGCCTTGTCCTTGTGAACGCCATGCACATCACGGCATCGGTTTTTATCAACGACGACGAGCCGGGACTGCACCAAGATTACGATGAATGGCTCGAGAAACTGGCGCCCCACGAGCCCGTCTCCCGTTACCGCCACAACCGCACGGGGGAGGACAACGGAGACGCCCACCTTAAGCGACAGGTCATGGGGCGGGAGGTTGTCGTCGCCGTCACGAAAGGCAGCCTCGACTTCGGTCCCTGGGAGCAGATTTTCTACGGTGAGTTCGACGGAAGGAGGAGAAAGCGGGTCTTGGTGAAAATCATCGGGGAATAGATGCCCTTTTCTGGTCACCGCGGGACTTGATGGGTCTCGCCGGCGGACAAAAATTCCTTCTTGACAAGCTGCGAGCTTTAAACTATGGGACTGACATCATTGTCAAATGATTGCAGATTCGAGGCCTGAAACCGTCCGATGCCGCGAGGGGGCGTGGGGGGACGGTGACAGTTCATCCGGTGATCGGAAGAAAGGGACGGTCATGAAAGTATACGTCGACGGAGAACTCTGTATCGGATGCGAAGCTTGCGTGGATGTCTGCCCGGAGGTTTTTGAGATGCAGGACGATGTAGCCGTGGTAAGAATCGAGGATGATGTCCCGGAAGAACTGGAAGCTTCGGTGGAAGAAGCGGCCGAGTCTTGCGCCGTCGAGGCGATCATCATCGAGGACTGATTTCGTAAGACCGCCGTATCGGGAGCGCAGGCCGTTTGCGGCATTAAATCTTACTTGCCCTTCAGCCCGGCGGGGCTGAAGGGGCCCTTCTTTTTCCCCCTGACCTTATCCCTTTTTACAGTCTCCGGCCGCGACGGCCCGCGAAAGAATCGTTCATGGCGTGGGAATGAAGAACCCGTTGCCGGCAAGGTGAGCAAGGGGAAGTTGTTACCTCGGCGGCAGCGTAAAACCGGTGCTATTGCGGCCGACAGCGGGGGAAAGGGGCGTAAATAATGAACAAAAAGAAACTCTTTTTCGTCTGCATAGCGGTCTTCCCGTTCATGATCTGTACGGGGATCGTGTACTCCATCCTTTCCTTGTACATGGCCGAGGTCGGGCTGAGCAAGAGTCAGATCGGCTTCCTTTACACGAGCGGCGCTGTTGCCGGCGCTGTAGGTTCCCCTTTTCTCGGTGGCCTCGCCGATCGTTTCGGCCGGAAAAAGATACTCCTCCTCTCGATGGGGGGCTTTGCCGCCGTATTCACCGGGTACGCCCTGGCCCGAAGTTATATTCCCCTTTTTGTCATCCAGGTCGGAGAGGGGATCTCTTGGGCTGCCATGGCAGCGGCGACGACCGCCCTGGTAGCCGACCTTTCGCCGCAGGAGCACCGCGGCAAGGCGATGGGCATCTACAACATGACATGGAACATGGGTTGGATCATCGGGCCATCCATGGGGGGAATCCTCTCCGACCGCATGGGGTTCACCTTCACCTTCAAACTTTGTACTTGCCTGACTGTGCTCGGCCTCGTCCTCGCGCTCTTTTTCGTCCCCGGAAAAGGTCGAGGGACCGGCGGAAGCGGCCGAACGGAGTCGTCCGACATCGCAGAATTTGATGAAATGAGAGGTAAATGATGGTATAGAAACGCCTATCGATCAAAGACCCGGAAATTTATCGAGGAGATTGTGTCCATGGTCCGAAAGCATACCAATACCGATGTGACATGTCGGTATTTCCATCAAACGGGGAAGGAGAACACGAAACCTCTCCTGGAGGTCGCGGCCCGCAGGGCCGGAGAACTCGCCATCGGGAAAGTCATCGTCGCCACTTGCTCCGGCTGGACGGCCTTCGCAGCGATAGAAGCATTCCCCCCGGAGACGAAGATCGTCGCCGTCACTCATTACGCCGGTTTCGAAAAGCCGAACCTCCAGGAGCTGAGCGCAGCAAACCGGCGGAAACTCGAGTCCCTCGGGGTTTCCGTCCTCACCTGCCAGCATGCCTTCGGGGGTGTGGGACGCGGCATTAGGAGGAAACTCGCCACGTACCAGGTCGACGAGATCATCGCCTATGCCCTGCGGACCTTCGGCCAGGGGACGAAGGTGGCGATCGAGATCGCCCTTATGGCCGCCGACGCAGGCCTGGTAAGGACCGATGAAGACGTGGTGGCGATTGGCGGCACGGCGGAAGGGGCCGACACGGCCCTCGTGCTCCAGCCGGCGAACAGCTCGGACCTCTTTGACTTGAAAGTGAGGGAGGTCATCGCAAAACCCAAAATATTTTAATATTCGCCATTCACATTGCCGATGGAGGTGCCGAATGATTTTTACGCAGGAGCAACTGGAGAAGTACGCGGATGTGTTGTTGTGGGGTTTGAAGACTGCGCGGACGGGCAGCTACAAGAAGGGAGACATCGTCCTCGTCCAGGGCGACCTTGCCGCTATAAGCCTTGCAGAGGCCTTACAGCCGAAGCTGCTGGACATGGGGATGAACGTGGTCGTCCGCATCGGCGGCACTCCGAAGATGGAGCGCAATTTCTACGAAAGAACGAACCGGCGCCAACTAGTGTTTGTCGCACCCGGAGAGCGGGAACTTTACGGGAGCCTGAATGGGCGGATATTCCTCCATGCCCCCGAATCGCTCACACACCTTCAGGACATCGACCCCAAGAAAATCGGCAAAGTCCTCATCGCCCGGAAGCCCTTGCGGGACCTGACCGAGAAGAGGGAAGAGAAAGGCCTCTTCGGGTGGACGCTCTGCCTCTTCCCGACGGCGGAACTAGCCCGGAAGGCGGGACTCTCCCTTAAGCGGTATGCCGACCAGGTCATCCGGGCCTGCTACCTGGATCACGACGACCCGGCCAGGGAATGGAAGTCGATTCACCGGAAGGTGGCCATCATCAAACAATGGTTGAGCAGCCTGCCGGTCAAGGCCTTCCACATAGAGTCGGACAGCACGGACCTCCGTGTCACGCCGGGGGAACATCGGCAGTGGCTGGGGATCTCAGGCCACAACATCCCCAGCTTCGAGATATTCCTCTCACCGGACTGGCGCGGCACGGAAGGGGTGTACTACGCAGACCAGCCGTCCTTCCGGAGCGGCAACTACATAGAAAAGGTGCGGCTGACCTTCAAGAAAGGGTCCGTCGTCAATGTCGAGGCGGAAAAGGGACTGGAATTCGCGAAAAAACAGATCGCCATGGACGTGGGGGCGGGGAGGGTGGGCGAGTTCTCGCTCACGGACAGGCGGTTTTCCCGGATCAACCACTTCATGGCGAGCACCCTTTTCGACGAAAACTTCGGGGGCCGTTACGGCAACTGCCACCTCGCCGTCGGGGCCTCGTACTCCGACACTTACAGCGGCGACCCCTCGAAGCTTACGAAGACGATGAAGAAGGCCCTCGGGTTCAACGACTCGGCCCTCCACTGGGACCTCGTAAATACGGAAAAGAAGACGGTCACCGCACACCTGAAAACGGGGGAAAAGGTCGTCATCTACGACGGGGGAATTTTCAGATGGTGACAGTCACGGCGGTTCATCCCCTTTGCCCACGCCATCTTCCTTTTTATGGGAAAGGACTTTCGCGGGGGATGAAGGTATCGTAGGAGACGTCGAATGATGAAAAAAGCGTTTCTCGCCGCTCTTGCCGTACTCATGCTCTGGTGCAGCTCCGTTTCGGCGGAAAACTACACCGTTGAAGGCGAGATGGGGTCGCAGATACGGTTCGAGATACGAAAGAGCGTGACGACCGTCGCGGGCGTGACCAAGCTCACGTTGAGCTTCGTCGTCCCCCCGACCTTTCAGTCCCTGACGTACAACCAGGAGATCCAGGGGTTCGACATCAAATTGTCTCCGGAACCGCAAGAGAAAAAGAAGACAGTCAACGAGCGGGGCCATGAAGTCGTTACGGCGACATGGGTAAAGCCGCCGCAGGGCATTGACGTCCGCCTTTCCTTTACCGCCCTGAACAACACCCACCTGAAGCCGATTGACACGGGCGTTCCCTTTCCTGTCCGGGATGTACCGGAGGACGTCAAGTACTACCTGAAAGCGACGGAACAAGTCCAGGCCGAAGACCCCCGCATCGTGAAACGGGCGAAAGAACTGACCCGGGGAGTGACGACCGAATTCGACGCCGTACAGCGGATACTCACTTACGTGATCGACAACGTCCGTTACGTGACGCCGCCCGCAAAGTGCGACGCCCTGTACGCGCTCGAGGCGGGAAGAGGCAACTGCCAGAATTTTTCCCACCTTGCAGCCGCCCTGATGCGGGCCGAAGGGATCCCGACGAGGGTCGTGAACGGCATCACCCTCAACAAGCCCTTCGACCTGAAGCGCAAGGGCGGAGTCATCACCTTTAAGATGGGACAGGGCCGCCATTCGTGGATCGAGGTCTGGTTTCCCGACCTCGGCTGGGTCCCCTTCGACCCGCAGCAGACGGCCATGTTCGTCTCCAACCGCTACATCCGGGTCGAAACGGGGGCGGACAACAACGAGACCGTCAACGACGGCCTGATGCGCTGGACACAAAGAAAGGGGAGCGACGGGGAGCCGAACGCCCAGGAGACGATCAACGGCGATTTCAACGCGGACCGGGTGAATGTGGAGGGCAGGCGCCAGGATTACGGGCCCAAGAACCTTCTGCTCGTCCCTCACGTGAAGGCGGCCTTCAAGAAAATCGAGGTACCGCCCCCGCCACCGCCGCCCGTGATCACAGCGGAAGAAAAAAAAGAACTGCGCTTTACCGTGCCTTTCCTGTTCGGGAACCTGGAATTCCCGGAGAACATCGATTTTGCCTTCCCGCCGACGCCCACGGTCGCGAAGGGCAAGACGAGATTCGAAAAAACGAGGAGCTTCTATGTCGAGACGGCGGAATACGTGACCACCAAGCTCACCCAGTATGCCCAGGTTTTCGTCCTGGTGAAACCGGTCCGTCTCCACAAGGTCGGCCTTGCCCTGCATAAATTCGGCGGTGACGGCCAGATCTGGGTCGACCTCTTCAAGGACGCAAACGACAAACCCGGCGAACAGATCACGACAAGCGAAATGGTGAACCTGGACGACATCTCGGAAAGGCCCGGTTACCGCTGGCAGGATTTTGTGTTCAAGGACGAAATCACGCTCATGCCCGGCGCTTACTGGATCGGTCTGGGCTTCACGGGGAGCCCCGTTCTGAACTGGTTCTACACCTACGGTAAGCCCGTCGGGCCGGTAGAGGGCACCCGGTACAAGGGCGTCTATGAAGAAGACTGGAGCGGGGCATTGAGCTACGAGTTCAACTACCGTGTGATTGGGATGACGACAAAATAGGTGTCCTATGAAACAATTCTCTGTGAAAACGAACGCCCGTTTCGAGATGGTCGACATCACCCGCCGCGTCGGTGCCGTCGTCCGGGAGAGCAAGGTCACGAGCGGCGTCTGCCACGTCTTCGTCCCCCACACTACGGCGGCCGTCACGATCAACGAAAACGCCGACCCCAGCGTGCCGCGGGACATCCTGGCCGAGTTGGACAAGGTGATCCCGCTCAACGACAACTACCGCCACATGGAGGGGAACGCCGCGGCACATATCAAGGCCTCTCTCGTCGGTCCCTCTGAGACCGTTTTCGTCGATAACGGTGAACTGGTTCTGGGTACGTGGCAGTCCCTCTTTTTCTGCGAGTTCGACGGACCCCGCACGAGGCGGGTGCTCGTCGAGGTAGTGGGCGCTGAATAAAGGCCTTGACATCGACCATGGGTTTGTTTTGAATGTATCAGCTTTTCTGACCTGTGTAGCGCCTTGATTTCGTTACAACCCTGTTTTCTCTTTTAGTCCGACATTTAAGCAGACAGCCGGAACATGTCTTGCCCGAAACCTAAAAACCTGCACCAGCGGAAGCCCGAAGACAATCGGAGTATGTTCGAGGACATAAGCGACGGATATTTCGAGTGCGACCTCCAGGGGAACATAACTTTCTGCAATTCCGTTTTGAGTAACCTCCTCGGCCGTTCCCGCGAGGAATTGTCGGGGAGCAGCCTTCATTCTTACCTCGACCGGGCCGATGCCGAAATCGTCATGGGAGGCTTCAGGGCCTTCCTTGAAGGCACCCTGGCGGCGCCGGTTATCACCTACGAGATGGCGCGAAAAGACGGGGCGCGGGTGCCCGTCGAGACATCCCTGTCGCTGATCCGAGACCGGGAAGGCCGGGTGGAAGGGTTTCGGGGTATCGTCAGGGACATAACGGAGCGCGTGCGGAGGGAAGAGGCGCAAAAGAACGAACTGAAAAGATACATCGATGAGATCAACGACCTTTACCAAAACGTACCCTGCGGCTGCCATTCCCTGGATGAAAACGGCGTCTTTCTCCGGGTCAACGACACCGAGCTGGGGTGGCTGGGGTATTCCCGGGAAGAGGTTGTCGGGAAGAAGTGGACCGACTTTTTGACGGAGGAAGGCGTCAAGACCTACCACGAGACCTTCCCCGTCCTCAAAGAGCGGGGCTGGATCAAAGACCTGGAATTCGACCTGGTCCACAAGGACGGAACGACGATGCCCGTCCTCCTGAGTGCGACGACCATCCGGGACGAAAAGGGTCGTTTCATCGCGACCCGGTCGACCCTCTGCGACATCGCCAAGCGAAAACAGGACGAGGCCGAACTCAAGGAACCGCGGAGAAGGCTCTCCGACATCATCGAATTCCTGCCCAACGCCACCTTAGCCGTCGACCAAGACGGCCTGGTGATAGGGTGGAACCGGGCGATGGAAGCGCTCACGGGCGTCAAGGCCGAAGAGATGCTCGGAAAGGGCGACTATGAATACGCCCTGCCGTTCTACGGCGAGCGGCGGCCGATCCTGGTCGACCTGGCCCTCCATCCGGAGCTGGAACATGACCACCATTACACGAGTTTTCAGCGGGTCGGCGCCGTCGTTTTCGGGGAGGCTTATGCACCCGGGCTCCCGCAAGAAAATACCCACATTTCGGCAACGGCCGCGGTCCTCCGTGATTCCCGGGGCGAGGTCATCGCGGCCGTCGCATTCGTCCGCGACAACACGGAGCACAGAAAGATAGAGGAAGCGCTGGCCGCCGAACACGAACGGTTGACCTTGATCCTCGACGGCATCCCGATACCCGCCTTTGTGATCGACCCGGACGGCGTCGTCACGCTCTGGAACAGGAATAACGAGATTTTTACCGGTAAATCCAAAGACAAAGTGTTAGGAGAGAAGCTGGACCTGAGTTTTCTTTTCGAGGAAAAGACGCAGCCGGCCCTGGCGGATCTCCTCATCGGGCTGACCGATGAGGAGATAACCCAAAAATTCGGCCCCGACAGGGTCCGTAAGAGTAACCTATTCCCCGATGCCTTTGAGTGCGAGAGCCAAGTCCTGGTTCGGGGGGAAAGACGGCTGATTCTGACCCAGGCCTCAAGGATCGTGGACTCACGCGGAGAGGTCGTCGGTGTCATCCAGACCGGGCAGGACATCACGGCACTGGTGAAGGCGCAGGAAGAGGGCAAAAAGCTGCAGGCCCAGTTGATTCAAGCGCAGAAGATGGAGGCAGTGGGAACGCTGGCAGGGGGAATAGCCCACGACTTCAACAACCTCCTGATGGGGATACAGGGTTACACCTCCCTGATGATGATGGAGCTCGACGTTTTCCATCCCCATTATGAAAAGCTCAAGGCGGTCGAGGAACAGGTCGCGGCCGGTGCCAACTTAACCAAACAGCTTCTCGGGTTCGCAAGGAGAGGCAAATATGAGGTGAAGACACTCGACCTGAATGACAACCTCTATAAAAGTTCCACCCTCTTCGGCAGGACGAAGAAAGAGGTTGTAATCCATCGCAAGTTCCAAGGCGACCTGTGGCCCGTGGAAGCGGACCCAGGCCAGATAGAGCAGGTCTTCATGAATCTTTTGGTCAACGCCTGGCAGGCCATGCCGGGTGGCGGCCACATCTACCTCGAGACCTCGAACCTTGCTATCCGGGAGGGCGATGAGTGGCCGCCTTACATAAAGGCCGGCAGGTACGTGAAGGTCTCGGTCACAGACACCGGGGTCGGGATGGACGAATGGACGAGGGAGCGTATCTTCGACCCCTTTTTCACCACGAAGGAAATGGGACGGGGTACCGGGCTCGGCCTTGCCATGGTCTACGGAATCGTCAAGGGACATGATGGCTATATCGACGTCTCGAGCGAACCGGGCCGCGGGTCGACTTTCACCGTCTACCTGCCCGCCTCAGACAAACAACTGGTTTTCGAGGGCGGAGAGGACAAGGCGCTTCTGCGGGGCACGGAGACGATACTGCTGGTGGATGACGAGGCGGTCATCACCGAGGTGATGAAGGATATGCTGGAGCTCCTCGGTTACCGGGTCTTCATCGCCGGCAGCGGCCGGGAGGCGTTGAGGATTTACGAAGAAAACAAAGACGTTATCGACCTTGTCATCCTGGACATGATCATGCACGACATGGGGGGAGGAGAGACCTTCGACCGTCTCAGGGAGGCCGACCCCGGGGTGAGGGTAATCCTCTCGAGCGGATACAGCCTAGACGGTGAGCCTGCGGGCATCATGTTGCGGGGCTGTCAGGGATTCATCCAAAAACCAGTCACCATCGCCGAGCTGTCGCAAAAAATCAGAGAAGTTCTTGCCGGCTCGTAGACGCTTATGCCCTCTCACCGGGGCCTCCAGCGACTCTCCCCGTCTTTTTAGCCTTCTGTAGAGAGGCAAAACCGGCAAGAAGAAATATCGCGCCGCCGACGAACTGACCCGTTTCGGAGGCGAAATCTTTCTTCTGCAGCCCCCTGAGAACGGCCTGGAGGATGAAAGCAAGACCGAAGAAGATGAAAACGACGGGAGCGGCGTATTGCGTCAGAGACCCGAAGCCCTTCGGCAACTTCACCGGCAGCCTCACTTTTTCCTCCGCCGCAGGAGGTTCTTTCCCGGCCTCGCGAGAGCTTCTTGTCTCAGGGACACCCTTCTTCATGCCTTCGAGGGTCCAGAGGATCCTTTCTCTCTCAAAAGGGTCCTTGACGGTCTTCAGTCTCTCGATGAGGGCCCTTTTCTCCTCTTCCACTCCTCCCCCGGCCCCGAATACCTTCATGTTTTACCTCCTTCGGTTGTAACCAGACATCGTTTGACCGGCACTCCTCGGCGCCCTCTCGACAAGGACAAGGAAGTAGCGCCGTTTCTCTCTTCTCCTGCCTTATCCCCGGTCCCGGAAAGGGGCGTTGGGGTTTATCTGGGGGTTGAGAGCACAGTCAGGGCAGAAATAGACGGGCCACACGCATCCGCACCCCCAGCCGAACAGCTCGAAGCGTGCGCAGGTGTCGCACATCAATCTCTCACACCCCGGACATCCGGTGAATGTCTTCTTGACGCCGCAGATTTCGCACAGTTCCTCTCCCTGCATCCTCCAACCTCCTCTGAGCTTTTTCCGTATTCCATCTTCTGCTTTCATAAAACGTCTGACATTACCGCGGATTATACCAGAGCCCTTCCGGGGAATGCAAAAAATGCGTTTGACGCCGGGCCTTCCTACTCCAGACCTTCACGGATGCGGTGGAAGTTTTCTTCATGGCGTCTTTCGTCGGCGGCAATCTTTTCGAAGATGACCGCGATATCTTCGAGGCCCTCTTCCCTGGCCGTCTTTGCGAACTCGGCGTAGCGAACCCTCCAGGATTTGCCTTCGCCGTCGATGGCGGCCTCGAGGTTTTTCTTCGTGTCACCGGCAGGTCCGGCCGGGAAGCCGGCCGTGATTTCGGTCATGCCTCCCTCGAAGAGCCGCATGAATATCCTCGCATGGGTTTTTTCATCTTTCGCCGTTTCCCGGAAGGCCGAAGCGGCCTTTTCGTAACCCTCCCTCCCCGCGACCTCGGCAAACAAGGCGTAGCGGATCACAGCCATGGACTCGCTCGCAAAGGCAACCATCAGGTTCTTCTCCGTCTTCGTTCCCTTGATGGATTTTTCCATCTTACCCCCACCCCTTTCTTGCTCGGAGTCTAACAAAAAAGGTCGGTCCTATCCATGGGGTTTTTTAAAGACCTTTACAACAAATGACGGATTGGTTAAAGAAGGACGGGCGCAACCGCCGCACTTCCTGACAACGGAACCTGAACATGCGACTTAAATACGGCCTTGACGAACGGCCGCCGGCGAAGGAGATGGCGCTCTTCGGCCTCCAGTGGTTCGCCGTCACCATCCCCGTCATCGTCACCATCGGCAAGATCACGGCGGGGTTCCATTTTGCCGCGCCGGAGGCCGAGGTAGCTTACCTGCAGAGGCTTTCCTTCGTGATGGCGGTCGCCCTTTTCACCCAGGTCGTCGCCGGACACCGCCTCCCGCTCATCATCGGACCCTCCACCGTCCTTCTCATCGGCATCATATCGAGTCGGGAATACGGCCTCGGCCCCGTCTACACCTCCATCGCGATCGGCGGGTTGTTGCTCGCGCTTTTGAGTATCACGGGGCTCTTCGCCCGTTTGAAGAGCCTGTTCACGACCAGGGTCGTCGCGGTGGTCCTCCTCCTCATCGCCTTCACCCTGACCCCCACCGTCCTCAACCTCATCAGCTCTCCCCGGGTCGGCTCGGGGCCGTCGGTCAACCTTCTCTTCTCCGCCGGCCTGATCACAGCCATGTTCCTCTTCTATCGGTACTCGTCGGGTATCTGGAAGTCCACCTTCATCATCTGGACCATGGCCGGGGGGAGCCTGTTTTACTTCATGCTCTTTCCGGGAACCTTCACCTCGACGCAGGTGGTCCGCAGTGCTCCCCTCGTCAGTTGGGCCCTCCAAGACATACCCGTAGGCTTCACGGTCGACCCGGGTGTACTGGTTTCTTTTATCTTCTGTTTTCTTGCCCTCGCGGTGAACGACATGGGGTCCATCCAGTCCTTGAACGAGCTCCTCAAGGCGTCGGAACAGCCCCGCCGGCTGACCCGCGGCGTCCTGGTGACGGGGGTCGCCAATGTCCTTGCCGGGCTCCTCGGCGTGATCGGTCCGGTGAACTTTTCGCTAAGCCCGGGGGTCATCGCCTCCACCGGCTGCGGGTCGCGGCTCACGCTCCTGCCGGCTGCGCTTCTTCTCGGACTTGTCGCCTTCTCGCCCGCGGCGATCGCCCTTCTCGGCAACGTCCCCTCCGTCGTGATCGGCTGCGTCCTCCTCTTCACCCTCTGCTCCCAGATCGCGGCCGGACTCTCAATTCTCTTCGAAGCGGAGGAAGAATTCCGCTTCGAAGGCGGCCTCGTGCTGGGATTGCCCATCCTGCTCGGGACGGTCGTCGCCTTTTTCTCCCTCGACGTTATCCATACATTCCCGGCTGTGCTGAGACCCATCGTGGGAAACGGCTTCGTCGTCGGCGTAGCGGCGGCCCTTATCCTGGAGCATCTCGTGTTCAGGGGAAAATGAAAGAGGAATCGCCGAGTTCCCGAATCCTGCCATGGGGTCGGATCACAATATGGTCGCCTTGAGAGCACAGCGAAAGGCTAACCTTGCCCTAAGGTATTGGCACGGAACCCATCTTTGCCTATCCTTTTCTTGGATTTTCTCCTGTTTTTCTCATTTAGTGCCAATACAATGTGTAAAAAAGCTGTAAAAAAAAGATTGACATTTCTGATGATGTTTATAAACTATAGCCGACTCATCTGCCACGTGTAGAAGGAGATCTTCGCCGTCCCTCGGGGCGGCGATTGCATTTTATGGTAGTCGCTTCATAAGCTTCTTCTGGAGGCTTGCTCTTTGTCCCGGACCATCGACATGAAAAGCTGTTATCAGGAAAGCCACCTCACCTACCCGTTGATGCCTCTTTTCTAAAACAATCACATAATCTTGATGTTCTAGCCAAACATAAGTTCTTTTATGACGTCCCTCTTTATAATCCCATAATTTCACCGCTGAATCGTTTGAATGCTCTAAGACGGGTCTGCACCACGGTAATCGTTCCGCCCGTCGAGGATCGAAGAGGCGATCCCCTGCCGCATCTTCTTTTCGCGAAACAAGATGCCAAAAACCCTCTTCATAAATATCGCCTTTCAATATGCGACGATCCCACCAGACAGGAATACCACCCAGCTTTACTCGTTCCATCATATTAAAATCTCTGTAAAAAATGTCATACAATTTCCGCAGAAGGTCTTCCCATACCCCGCTCACAGAAATCATTTCCGGTAGCCATTCAGGCTTATCCATCACGCTTGCCCCTCGGAAGCGTGCCAGCGAAAGAGATTAAACTTCAGCTCCTTTAGAAGCGTCGTCCTTTTCAGACTGTATTTGCTTCTCTCCCTGATTAGATTAACCAGATCTACTTTAGCCTGGCTGGTTTCTATCTCCCTATTGGTATAAGCCATTGCGCCTATAAGAAGATCGGCAAGTTGAAGAGCCTCTACCTCGTGGGATCGCACAGTCTGAACGCGCTCAATAATCTGGCGGGAAAAGTCGTATAAGCTATTGCAAAGAACGTGATGTAACTTGGTTATTTTTGAGGAGCTGCAAGTATCCTTGATATCCAGATAGATTCGATATCGTGAGTCCGGCTCGAAAATGACTTTGAGCATATCAAAGTACATTTTATAGTACCAATCATCATGACATTGGCCAAAATCTTCGTGACGAAGTTTAGATTTATCCGGAATGATAAGTGCGCGAAAGTGAAGTGCTCTATTGCTGAAAAAATACTCTACCAGTTCTTTGTAAAAGGATACCTTGGCTGGAGACACTTTCGTCCATTTCACCTCAAAATCAGGCCTCAATCCATGAGCTACTTTAATCTTCCGCAATTGTGTTGAAGTGTCGCGAACCGATTGAAGAGGACACCATATTGCACCAAGTACCATCACTTTTTGATGATCGTTCTCCAAATGGCAGGATTCATCACAATAAATGTTATACGTCGGCATCATCACAATTCCTTTGGCTCCGAAGATATATTTCAATGTCACGATCAGCCTGTACAGTTACAACAAAGGCCTCTTCTGCCCAAGCCCACCGCTTTCCAGACCTCGGGGGCCTCTTTGCACAACGCAATCTGTACTTTCTTGTCGGAACGGCGAATCTTGTTCACAATTGATCGAAACATCTCGATTCTGTATTCTCGCGGGTATCGTAACTTTCCTGACTCGGCAATCAGTGAACCATTCACCTTAAGCAGGGACGATTCGGGGAAACGTGCCTTTATATGAGTTAAAAGCCCTTCTGCCGGGCGGTACTCGCCAATCGTGATTCTCGAAGGCCTGACGTAATCGAAGACCATCTCTGTGAGTTCGTGATAATCACTTTCCCACGTTGAATATCTGACCACTGGATCTATTCGCAAACGAACTTCATACCCGGCATCCTTAACCCTGTGTGCCGCTTTCAGCCGGTCTGTCGGTGACGGCGTCCGGTGCTCCAGATGTTGCCATACCTTTTCGGTGTTGAGACTGAACGAAACTATCGTCTGTCCGCCGTGCTCCATCTCCAAGAGATTTTGGATGCAGTCGCTCTTTGTCAGAAACAGCAGTTTCGTGTTGGGTGCATGTAGCGGCATGAAGGGGATGATTTTCTCCGAAAATCCCGTTATATCGTCTATTGCCAACGGATCACCAAGCTCTCCAAGGTTCAGAACTCGGAGCGCGGCAGGAATATGCTGGATGTCAAACTTCTCTATGTCCTTGAACATCTTGTCATAGTTCACAAAGTGCGTTGATACCGGACAGGTTCTAAACGTCAGGTACAAGTAGCAGTATTCACACCAAAAATTACAACTGTTATAAACTGTCAGCTTATAAAACTTCGCACACCTTCCCAACGGATGCTGAAACTGTTCGATAAACGGGCTCCTGCGGTCTCTCAGCAAAAGTATATTCCGTTCTTCCATCAACTTATCAAGGCCTTGCTCTCCGTTTACCCTGGGTAGAGAAGAAAGCCATTTCACAGGGAGACCTGATCTCTCGGTTATGCGCTGAACATTCGACTGATCCGATCGCCCTTTGATAGCCCAAAGTTCTTTAACCAAACCGTGATTCTGTATCGCTCCCGCGACAGAGTATACGGCCTTTTGTTCTCGGTTAGTGTCTTTTGAGATGTCCAGTTTCACATCCTTTTCCTGTACTTATTGAATATGCCCAATACAACCTTTTCCGCCACTGATTCATGCGAAGCAAAGTAGAGAAAATACAAAGGCCCCCCTTTGCTGTTTCTCATCAGTATTGGTTCCGGGACAGACTTAAAACCCGCGACTGTCTTGATCCTCTCCTGAAACCATTCGGCAAGTTTTCGGTTATTACCGATTTTGTCCAACTCACCGAACAAATCTGGCCTATACATGAGGTCCTTCCAGTCTTCAGTTCCGCAGAATTCATTGAATGCGGTGGACTGCACCCCTGGAGTTAGACAGTTTTGGTTAGGGCAGTCGGACAGGGGTT
>CAZRAC010000032.1:0-26368 GCA_964597995.1 uncultured Syntrophaceae bacterium
CAAACAGGAGGTGTTATATGGCTTTGAAGACAGGCGACCAATACGTGGAAAGCATAAAGAAGATGCGGCCCAACGTTTACAAATGGGGTGAGCTTATCCAGGATGTGACGACCCATCCCGCCACCCGTCTCCATATCAAGTCGGTTAAGCGTTCTTACGAACTATCCCACGACCCGGCGAAGGCCTCCATCTACACGGCGAAGTCACACCTGACCGGCGAGGTAGTTCATCGCTGGAATTCCCTGATGCAGTCGGCGGAAGACTCGATGGGCAACTCCAACATGAAGCGGGAACAGTACCACCAGTCGGGAACTTGTCAGGGTGCGACCTGTGCGGGCTGGACGGCGATGAACGTGCTCTGGGACGCGACGTGGCAGATGGACAAAGACCTGGGCACCGACTACCACGAGCGGGTCAAGAAGTACTGGAAGTACATGGAAGACAATGCCATCACGATGGCCGGCGCCCTCACGGACGCCAAGGGCAGCCGTTCGCTGAGGCCTTCGCAGCAGGCCAACAAGGACAGCAACCTCCACGTCAAAGAGGTCCGTCCGGACGGCATCGTGATCCGGGGCTACAAGTGCCAGATCTGCGGTGTAGCGGCGGCCAATGAGATCATCTGCATGCCCGGAAGCGGTTACGGCGAAACGGAAAAGGATTTCTGCGTCGCCGTCGCCGTTCCCCGCGACGTGCAGGGACTGACGATCGTCGAGACCCGGCGTCCGAGCGACACACGTGACGAGGAGGAAGGATGGGACGCCCCGAAGGCCGGCAACATTACCCAGACATTCCTTATCTTCAACGACGTCTTCGTCCCCAAAGAAAGGGTCTTCATGTGCGGCGAGTACAAATACACTGGTAGGCTGCTGATGAACTTCACCTGCATCTACCGCGCGGCTATCGGCGCCTGCGTCGCGGGCCAGGGAGACATCATGGTGGGGGCGGCCATCAACATGGCTCGGGCGAACGGCCTTGCTATGAGGGCCTTCCAGGACAAGCTCGTGCAGATGGCGATCAACAACGAGATCACTTACGGCCTGGGCCTCGGCGCCATTATGAAAGGGAAGAAACAGCCCTCCGGGCTCTTCGTCCCCGACCCGCTTCTCGCACATACCAACAAGACACAGGTGGCCAAGCTGCCTTACGAGACGAAGGTGATCACCCAGGACATCTCTGGCGGGATCGGCGAGACGGGGTGCTTCCCCTCCTACAAGGATTTCCAGTCCCCTGAATACGGAAAAGACCTTCTGGCCGCGCTGACCGCGGGAGCAGACGGCGAGATGCGGGCCCGGGCCGCGCGACTTGTGGAGTGGTTGACCGTGGGTGGAGGAATCCCGGGCTGCATGCACGGCGGCGGCTCCCCTGACGGTGCCCGGCTCGTAGTGAGGGCGATGACCAAATGGGAGGATTATGCGGCGGAGGCGAAGCGCATCGCCGGCATAACCGCCGAACTTACTGACCCCGCACCGGCCAAGAAGTAAGCAAAAGGTTTGCGAGCGGAGGGGAGACGGGGCATTCCTGTTTCCCCTCCGCCTCGGCGACGCCGGATGGTAATACGAAAGGAACGATGTCTTTAGAAATTTTGCATGAGAGAGAACGGAGGTTAGGAATGCGAGATAAACGGATGTCCCTCTCCCAGGCCTCAGGCCTGATCCGGGACGGAATGCTGCTGGCGGTCGGCGGTAACGGGATGCACCGGAACCCGACCCTGTTCTGCCTGGAGTTGGCGAGAAAGCCGGTCAAGGAGCTCAAGCTCTGCGGCGCCGCGCTCGGAATCGCGGCGGATGTACTGCTCGCGACGGGGCAGGCGGACACGGCCTACTTCGGCTTTTTCGGGCTGGAGAACGAGGCAGGCCTGGCACCGGGGATGCGGAAGGCCATGGAAGGAGACGGGCACGCCAGGGCCGTTGAAGGATCCTGAACAGCCATGATCAACGCTCTCCGTGCGGGAGCGTACGGCATTCCTTTTATGCCCGTCGGGGGCATGTGGGGAAGCGACCTCGTTTCCATCCGCCCCGAGTTCTTCCAGGTGATGAAAAGCCCCTTCGACGGGAAGGATGTAGTTTGCGTGAGGGCACTGGTGCCGGACTATGCTATAGTCCACGTCCAGGAGGCGGACGCCTTCGGCAACGCCCGTATCCTTGGGCCGAGCTACCAGGACGCACTCCTTACCCGGGCGGCGAGGAAAACCATCCTCACGACGGAGCGGATCGTCGGGACATACAGGTTGCGGGAAGAGCCCAAGCTCACGGCGGTTCCCCATTTCCTCGTGGAGGCCGTCGTCGAACTTCCCGGAGGTGCGAAGCCGGGCATCTGCTATCCCGAGTACCAGACGGTGGACTGGGATGATTTTAGGGCATACCAAAGGGCTGTGAAGGAAGACGGCGTCCCGCAATTCGCGGAGCGAATGCTGGAAGGGAGGGCCTGAGATGGAATACGGCAGAGATTACGGCAAACCAGAGATGATGGCGGCGGCCATGATCCGTGAAATCAAGGAGGAGGATGTCGTATTCCACGGCCTGGCGTCACCCACTCCGATGGTCGCCATGAAGGCGGCCAAGGCCCTCGGCAAGGAATTCACCTACGTCACACTGAGTGACGGCGTGGACCACGAGTGGACGAGACCTCCTTGCGTGGCTTCAACCCTGACGGCGAATACGTACGAGGGTTCCGTTGCGGCCTTCGGACTGGACAGCATCTTTGACCTCTTCTGCTCCGGCAAGGGTGACATCGCCTTCCTGTCCTGTCTCCAGATAGACAAGGAAGGCCGGATCGCCATGTCCGTCCTGGGCGGCGACTACGACCACCCGAAGCTCCGGGGACCGGGCGGTGCGGGCAGCGCTACCCTGACACAGGTTACGCCGCGGACCATCATCTGGAAGACAACCCATGACAAGCGGGCATTTGTCGGGCATGTGGATTTTGCCACCACGTCTCCCGCCGTCGACAAGTGGTTCACGGTTATCACTCCCCTGTGCATCTTCCGGAAACCGCCCGGTGAGAAGTACCTACGGTTGGACGCCCTTTTCCCGTACACGACGCTGGAAGAAGTCAAGGAAAACACCGGCTGGGAGGTTGAAGAAGGGGACGCTCCGGTGCTGGAACCTCCACTACCCGAGGAACTGGCCGCCATCAGGAGGGTGGATGTGAACAACATCCTTGCCTTCGAATTCAAGTAGCAAGACGGCTGATGGCGAGGTCGTATCACCGACCCATAGAGAAGCCCCGTGAAATGATCGCCGTTGACTCAGGTAGTGTTCATTCGGCGATGCAGACCCGGTCACGGCCTTCTTTCTTGGCCCTTCGGACGGCTGCCCGCGCCGACTGGATAAGGTCGTCCGCTGTTTCTCCGTGGGCAGGGGAAGCGGCGACACCGATGGAAAGGGTGACACGGCGCATGTCCCGGTGGGTCTCGTAAGAGGCGTAGTCCTTCAGCGTCTCGCGGAGGTTTTCCGCCCGCCGCCGCGAGTCCTCCAGCGTCGAACCGGGGAGAGCTATCTGGGACGCCCTTTACATATTCACGCTGAAGGCAGGCCCCGTGCCCATCGTCACCTTCATGCTACGGCTATTGACAGGTTACGCCATATCCGTCTCAATCCCCTGAGGACAGGCCTGTCCCTGACCTTTCAGAGAGAAGGACCTGACTGACGAGCAGGCGTGGCACTTGACGAGTTTCCAAATATAAAAAAGATGTAAAAGCATCCCCTTACCCATGATGAAATATTGCTAGGGGACATGTTTACGGAGGGAAGGCTCGTGAAAGTCATCGATTTCCATGTACACATAGGGACAAAAGATCAGTTTGTGCCGTGGGTAGTGGAGTACTTTGCAACGAACACCCATTACCTGGAGAACTTCGCCGAGAAAATTACGCCCGAAGGGGTAATTGAGTTTTTTAAATCAGAGGGTGTGGACAGGTTGGTTATTCTCGCCGAATACGCACCCGAGGCATCGGCCATGATAACTAATGAATTCGTTTCCGAATTCAGTAGAGGCCATGAAGAGCTGATCCCTTTCGGCGGGCTCAACTTCTTGGATGAGACGCCGTATTACGAGCAGGCCAGACATGCCGTGGAAGTACTTGGCGTGAAAGGCTTCAAGCTTCTCCCCTCTTATCAGCACTTCTACCCGAATGATCGGGCACTGTATCCCTTTTACGAATATGTTCAGTCCCTGGGTATGCCCGTAATGTTCCATACCGGCACGTCCGTTTTTCACGGTACCCGCATAAAATACGCGGACCCACTGCTGCTTGACGAGGTTGCCGATGATTTTCCCAAACTCAACATTACCATGGAGCACGGCGGAAGGACGTTCTGGTATGACAGGGCTGCCTGGCTCGTTTCGAAATACAGGAACATGCATATCGGCATAGCCGGAATTGCCATAAAGCATCTGCCTAAATATTTTCCCCGACTTGAGCAATACAGTGACCGCTTCATCTTCGGCAGCGACTGGCCGTCGTTACCGTCTCTCAAAGGTCTGATAGACAGAGTCTATGCGCTTCCTTACGGAAAGGAGACAAAAGAAATGATCCTCTGCAAAAACGCGCAGAGGTTGCTTTATGGGGTATGAGGTTCCTGTTCGGATCATTACCGTCCCAAAAGAAGGAAGAAACGAGACTGCGGAGAAAGGCCCGTTGTGAAAAGCAACATACGGCAATAAATAACACAGAATGACTCACAAAATTTTCCCATTCTGTCCATTTGTTAAAAACTTGACACTGTGGCAGAAGGGCCCTTGCAAGAGCGGTCAGTCCAGTCGAGAGATTGACCGCTTTCCTTTTGCCTTCCTTGAGGAAGGTGGGCATAAAAAGAAGCTATGACTATAGTCTTATACCCGGGGACCTCTAAAACATCTTGCTGACTGTCCCCTGACGCTTTGTATATGGAACTCTGGCGCAAGAACCTTTACGGCCTGTGGGTTGCTCAGTTCCTGTCGACCGCCGGTTTGAACATGGTTATACCTTTTTTGCCGATGTTCCTTCGCGAACTCGGTGTGACCGGCGATGCATCGATCAGGCTGTGGAGCGGCCTGGTTTTTGCCGCACCGTTCCTGGTCTCAGCGGTCATGCAGCCCTTTTGGGGGGTTCTGGGGGATAGGGTCGGACGGAAACCGATGGTCCTGAGGGCCATGCTGAGTCTATCCCTCGCCAATTTTCTGATGGGTTTTTCTCAGAGTGCCGTTCAATTGCTGTTGTTCCGGTTTTTTCAGGGGTGTCTCTCCGGTTTTTTGGCTCCCTCTCTTGCGTTGATGACTTCCTGCGCGCCCCCTGAGAAGACGGGGTATGCTCTTGGGACGCTGCAGACCTCGCTGATTACCGGTTTGATCGCCGGTCCGCTCCTTGGTGGAGTGTTGGCCCACTTCATGGGCAGTCGGCTGGTTTTCTTCTGGACCGGGTTTTTCTGCCTTTGCGGTGCCCTGATCGTCTTCCGCTTCGTCCTCGAGGAATTCGATTCAGGGAGAAAGGAGCAGAAATCGGGGTTACGCCAGAACCTGGGATCCGTATTCAATTCGGTGGAGCTCAGAAAAATGTTCTTTGTTCTGATCCTCATCCAGTTTGCGATAAACTTCATCGTTCCGTTCCTCACGCTTTATGTGGAATTCCTGAAAGTACCGCAGGACTACTTGAGTCTCGTCAGTGGAGCCGTCTTCGGCGTTACGGGCATAACAAGCGCCGTGACCGCTCCTCTCTGGGGAAGAAAGGCCGACGAGACAGGATATTACAGGGTCCTCCGCTTCGCCATCGTCGGTATGGTCGTCTTTATGCTGCCCCAGGCCTTTGTCGCAAACGCCGTGCAGTTGCTCCTGTTGCGTGCCGGCCTCGGTATCTTTGTATCGGGAACGATACCCGTAATCTATTCCATCATTCGTCAATCCACCCGCGAGGAGGCGCGGGGCGGCATCTACGGTATCTTTCAAAGCGGGATTCTGCTGGGGAACATGATCGGACCCCTGGCCGGGGGCGGGCTCGCCGCCTTACTTGGGTTGAGGAACGTCTTTTTGGCTTCCGGGTTTATTCTTTGCTTTGCCCTTCTGTCTGGGATAGTGCAAGATAAAAAATGAAAGGAAAATGCCGTCGGGCTTGGTGCACGTTCGTTTCGGCATTTGCCACACCTGCCAAAATTAAGATAACACCTTATCCGTCGGGGTAAAAGATATTGGGGCCTGATCGTGTGATCAGGCCCTTGTTATCTATTTTAAATCCATCCCATGTTTTCAGCCTGCGCCCTTATTCTTTTGTTGTACTCGCCGCGTCTCAGGAAAAACCCATCTGGATCCAGTTCCCTGATAATCCTGATCTGCTCTTCCGTTGGCGGTTCGGTTTCTCGGACTATCGGCGAAATCTTGAGGTCCCAGTTAACGTTTTCCTTGATGGAATCTACCGTGACGCCGGGATGATAGGTCTCAAGGTACATCTCTTTTTTATCCGGACTGAACCGAAATACGCCCAGCGTGGATATGACTGCGGCCGGCCCGGTTCCTTCCGGGAGTCCCGCCTCATAACGACTGTTTCCGCCGTTTAGGTATCCAGGTGTCGTCACGTAATCGCATTTTTCGACAAAACGACGCTTCTCATGAATCATAACGATCAAACTTCTTCTGGCGAAGACGCCGAAGTCATGAGCACCGCCGCTTCCTGGAAGACGGACGTTCGGCTCGAAATAATCTCCAAGGCAAGTAGAATTAAGGTTACCGAATTTATCAACCTGTGCCCCGCCGATGAAGCCGACGTCGATAAAGCCTCGCTGGAGGTAAAGAGCCATGATGTCCGTCAACTGTCCCGCGTGCACGGCCCTCGGAACTAAATCGGCGTCGACGACACTAAAAGGCGTTCTCGATGGTGAAGAATCGAAGGAACCTGTTTCATACGCCATCTTGCAGTCAGGTGCATGTGTCCGCTTTGCCAGCATGGCGCCGAGAAGAGGTAAACCCACGCCTATAAGTACCCGTTCGCCATTTTTAATTTCCCGTGAACAGGCTGTAATCATCAACTCAGGCCGGGTATAGTCTCTAGCATACTTCTGGTCGGTCATTTCATCACCTCCTGTATGTCCATATGCATAGTGTCAAAGGGGTATGTCCCATAGTTGATAGGATCACTGTAGAAAGGCTTCGGTCTTAATCTCATCAGCCTTTTATAACCATACTTTCTGAGGTAATTGCTGATGTATCCCGCCCGGTCTTCAACGCCATAAACCCATTCATCCATGAATTTTTTGAATTTTGCGTCGTCATCGGCCACAAAATTTGCGTACATATACCTGAACCACCGATCGTCGTCATGGTAACCGAAAAGATGTCCAGGATGGGCACCCCAAGGCTCATGAACGACGGCCGCCACCCTGAAGCCGGGAGCAAGGGTCAGCTCAGGATTGCGCCTAATTGTGTCCGTATTAACGACTTCTTCCACGCTTGCGATGATCTTTTTGCCGGCCAGAGTCCCCCACTTAGCTGAAAAAAGAGAACCCCATGTCTGAATGTTCCCCTCCAGGTCCGCGCGTTGGCAGTGGATGATGGAGACGTCTGGATTGATGCCGGAGATGAGCGTGACCTTCTGCCCCGTAAAAGGGCAGGCGATGTGCTTTAGCTTGTTTTCACCAAGGAATGACTTGATTTCGTTGATAGAAGACCCCTGCTGAGACAAGATTGGCATGAAAGGTATTCCCATGGCGCCAGCCATAAGTTTTGCCGTTAGGCCAAAGTTTGAGTAGTCTTCTACCTCGATCAGGCCCTTTTCGACGGCCCGCCGAAAACGGTAGCTTGTTCCGAAAGCTTCATTGGCGCACCACGAAATGATGAGTCTTTTTACGCATCCCGCGCCGATCATTTGATCGAAAATCTCTCCCGGTGAACTTTCAACCAATGTGAGGTTCTTCTTTCCCTGACGGATAATTTCGTGAGCGGCAGCGGCCGCATGATTGGCCCAGACCGCGCTGATGTAAACCGTCATTCCATCGTCGACGAATTGTGAAATCGCTTCCTTCATCGTCATGATTTTTGATGCTTCAGCCATAACTCCCCCTCCTTTTTCGTTGACTGGTTTCAGAGTTCAGATTTTGTGAAAAATCACCTCAACGGACTACAAATTATAGGCTTACTTCACCTCCTTTCCGAATGACAGAATTCGGTCAACGAGCGTTTAGACGGATATTATTGGGAAGGCAAGCTGAGGTCAATATTATAAGGTATTAATATATTGTATACATACTCTGTATAAACTCCGAAACAGTTAAGTGCTGAACCGGTTCCCGGTCTGTCGGGAACCCTTAGGAGGGCGGTTAATGGGGGATAAATTGCTCAAGCGAGCGACGAGAGGTACATCCGCAGGTTCTCTTTGTTGTTCATCCCGAATTTTTTTCTGATGCGGTACCGGTAAATGTTGATTGCGCTCGGACTTACGTTCAGAAGCTCGGCTATTTCTTTCGATGACCGCCCTTCTTTAATTAGGTCAGCTATTCTAATCTCTCTGCTCGTAAGGTTGAGATATTTTGAGGACAGCCGGCGGGTAAAGGGCGAAAGGATGTTCTGCAGGTTCGTTTCCAGAATGTTGAGATAGGCGAGGTCTTTATCGTCAATCATCCTCTTTTTCAGTTCGTCAATGTAAGGCTGGACGAGATATTTGACGGTCAGGAGCAGCTTTTCTTCGAACTCATCCCGGTCCTTTTCTCTCTGATTCAGCAGGACTTTTAATGCTGTGTTGATCTCTTCCAGCTCGTGAGATTTGATCTTTAATTCCCTTTCTCTCGTAATGATGGCCTCTTCGGCCAGTTTGCGGCTGGTGATGTCGCGTATGACCTCGATGGCACCTACAACATTACCTTTTCTATCGTAAAGAGGACTTGCCTTTCCCCATAGATAGGCATTCCGCTCGCTTATCTGGATACCCGGTACGGTAACTTCCACGAGCACAAGGTTTCTGTCACGGGTAAAAATATCGTATGTTTCTTCATACCGTCTGTTCGACTTGAGTACAAGGTTGATGGACATGGGCCGGCGTTTTTTCCAAAAAGGCTGAGCATAATGAAAGTCGCCTTTTCCAAGGACATCTTTGGCTTTCATTCCTGTCAAATCTTCCGCTGCTCGGTTCCAGGCGATAAGTTTTCCTTCCAGGTCGATCACAAACGTCGTGTCGGGCAGGAATTCTATGATGTCGCCCAATCGTTGTCTTGATTCAGAGAGGGCCTCTTCCGCTTGTTTGTACTCCGTTATGTCAATCGAGCTTCCTAAGATCGTGCGCCGGCCCTCATAGAGTATGCCTGTGACCGTTTCCTTCACCCATCGCACATCTCCCTTTTTCGTGAAGATCCTGAATTCCTGAGGCGTCGTCCTTTGTCGCCGGAGCATTTCACGGGCTGTTTTTTTGACCTGCACCGTGTCGTCGGGATGAATCAGCACATCTGCTTTCTTTCCGACCAATTCCTCCGGCGTGTAGCCAGCGTACGACGCGGCATTGAAGTTGACGTATTGGAATCGTCCGTCCTGCACCACGTAAAAACCGGTTAAAGATCGTTTCATTATCAGATAAAGAAGTTCATCGCTTTTGTTGGAGGTCTCCTTATGCGTTTTTTCTAATTTTTTCATCTTTTAATCTTTTTCAACGAACAAGGAGGTTAATTGATTTCAAAGAAAAGGTTTTCGGGTGCGAGCTCAACTGATTTATCGGGGCTATGAACGCCTCAAATGACCCAATTCCTGACCCAGCTCATCCTGATGGACAGATCTTGCACTGAAATTGAGGAAGAGTAAAACCGGTTTTCACGCTTGCATTTCATTTTTTTCTATAGCCATGACCATGAAGATTTGCAAGAATAATCTTACCTCCCCGGTACTTTTCGTCAGTTGATTGATTGAACCGTAGAACAGATATAACCTGCCTGCCAGCTACCTCGAAAATGGTTTGAATAGGATGCTGGAATTTTAGTTAGTTACGATGGGGCATTTCTGGCCATCGTCGCGATAGTTTTTCGGGGGTATCTGCGCACGTTGCCGATTACGGTCCTCAGTCTCGGTAGTGTTCATTCGGCGATGCAGACCCGGTCACGGCCTTCTTTCTTGGCCCTTCGGACGGCTGCCCGCGCCGACTGGATAAGGTCGTCCGCTGTTTCTCCGTGGGCAGGGGAAGCGGCGACACCGATGGAAAGGGTGACACGGCGCATGTCCCGGTGGGTCTCGTAAGAGGCGTAGTCCTTCAGCGTCTCGCGGAGGTTTTCCGCCCGCCGCCGCGAGTCCTCCAGCGTCGAACCGGGGAGAATCAGGACGAATTCGTCGGCTCCCCAGCGGCCCGCAACGTCCCTCCCTTGGAAATGCTCGCCCAGGAAGAGTCCGAGGTCTCGGATGACCTTCTCGCCCATCCCCAGGCCGTAGGTCTGGTTGATGTGACCGACATGGTCGATATCGATGAAGATGAGGCCTAATGGCCTTTCCTCCCGGTTTGCCTTTTTGATTTCCCTGACAAGCATATCTTCCAGATGGCGGCGGTTGATCAGGCCCGTCAACGAGTCTCTTGTCGTAAGGCTGCTCATCTGCTCGCGGAACTGGAGGTTTCTGACTGTCAGGCCGATCAGGTGCGCCGCCAGGAGTGCCGACTGTTCGGCTGCACCGAGGTTTCGCGACGACATCAGGGGCTTGTCGGCGGAATGAAAGGGAAAGCGGACGTGGAGGAGGCCGATAAACTCACCGTAGACCCTGAGAGGTACGCAAAGAGAGGCCCGGTCGGTCTTTTCCCCGGTAGCATGGGGACAGGGGAGATTGCCTGCCGGTCCTGCCACGAGATGAGGCCGGTTACGGCGAACGGCAAAGCAATCTTCGGGCGCAAGCACGACACCACCCGTCGTGTCGCCCCAGGTAGCTGCGGCGTCGAGGAGATTCTTGGTTGTATCGTACCGGTAGAAGGCACCGGCCGGAAAAAGTTTGGACATCTCTCGACCGATCACACCGTAGGCCTCCTCAAGTGTGTAGGAGGCGCACAGCAAGTCTCCCATCTTAATGATCTTCTTTATCTTTTGTTTCGCGACCGCCATAGAAACACTCCCGTATTCTTATCTTGAACGCCTCCGGTGCCGCAATACCGAGTTCCCGCAGCCGGGTCTCGAAGACCTTCATGTTTTCCACCCGTTCGGCGACATTCCGGAAGATTTCCATGTAAGCATGACCTGTTCCCTCGACTTCACCCCGGAATGCCCGGTCGGCGTCGAGCTCCCTCTCTACGGAGGCAGCGCCGTCATCCAGGATACGCCTGCCTGCAACCCGGTACGCGGCAAAGCGTAGAAGGGCATCGCATTCGTAGTCTCTTTCCGCCAAGCTGCGGCTCACCACGTCCAGGTCGACCCAGTCGGCAACCCGGACGTATGGATGGGGTGAAAGGGCGCTTCTTGTCATTTCTACCACCTCCAGACATCTCGGACGGCCGTTGTCTTTCTGTTGAAACTTGGGCGGTCCGGGACTCGAACCGCAGCGAAGGTAGAGGATGATGTCCAGGGGGGGTGATGGCGGCGAGTCTGGTCCATGGACATCTCCGAGAAAGTCGGCCGATAGACTCACTTCAAAGCGATACTTGAGGTCTGAAGCGAAGTGATTTATCTCCCCTAAGACGGCCTGAAGCTCACCATCCGTTGCCGAACCGGGAAAGAACCACTTCATATTCTTCTTTATCTCAACGTGCCGGTCCTTGGACTGCGTCTCTCTCCAGTCGTGATTCTTTCCTCTCAGGAGTGCGCCGAAACGTTCCGGGTCGAGGACGTATTTCGTCCAGGCTCCTTTTCTCCTGGTGTAAACCGCGACTTGATGGACTGTCCTCCCGACGAGTTTGCTGAGGGTGACCCTTGCGATCTGCCTGCCCTTCGTTTCGATGTCGTAAAAAAAACCGCCTTCGGCCACCCGGCCCCCGGGCTCCGGCACCTCGCCGAAGTTGGAAGGGTTGAGGTAGACGGTTCCCTCGATTTCTTCAAAGCCCCATTGTTCATGGATGTGACCGGTAAGGCAAAGGGGTACGTGATTTTCTTCGCAGAATCTCCTCAGTTCCAGCGAACCGCTCTCACCCATGGGCAAGACGCGGTCGTGTACACCGTGGGCGGGTTTGTGGGTCACGACGATGTCCGGGCGGGTCTCTTTGAAAAAACGGTACATCTCGCTCATTCCCCTGTCCGCGTTGTACGGAACGGCGTAGCGATGGGGGATACCAGGGGTCGCCACGTCCGCCCCCCCGTAGCCGGCGATGCGCAGGTCTGCGACATAATACCAATGACGGTGAAGATCGCGGCTGTGGAGAGAAGTGTACTGCAAGTCCATGTCGTAGTTGCCCGGCAGGCAAAAGATCAGCGAATTTCTCTTGAGAGAAAGGATCGTCTCCAGCACTTTATACTTCTGCTGGAGGACGCGGCGCGCCCTCACCGTTTTCTCTTGATATTCCCTGGCGTTCGCCAGGATGTCGTTCGGCAGGTCCGTCTGTCTCAGGAGGTCCTCGACAAAATCGTCCATGTCTGTTCCTCCGTCTCCCATCCTGCACTGGAGGCGGAAGAAGTACGATTGCAACTCTCGGTACCGGGCGGCCATCTCCTCAGTGAAGAAGGGGCGGTCGATAAGGTCGCCGGCGACGATGTACACTTGGGCGTCCGTGACGGCCAGGAGGTCCTTGACCCGCGGGAAGTCTCCATGGACATCGGCAAGATAGATGATCTTCATGGGACGATTGCCTCAGATTTTTCGCGTTACTTCAGTACTTGCGCCGGTTGCACAATCTTGCCCCGATGACCGAATGCCCTAAGTCGCTCCGACTCCGTGAGCAGACATCCGGAAAGACACTTTTCGCTGCAGTCGCCCAGACAAGGTTCGATGTGAACGGTTACGGTAGTGTCGGGCAAGCGGTTTTTTATTTCCCGGGTCAATCTTTGCGCCAGTCTGTGGGAAAGCTCTACGGTCATCTTCGGGTCGACCTGGATATGGAACTCGACGAAGCGAAAACGCCCTGCTTTGCGGGTGCGCAGATAATGGTAACCGTGGATGACACCCCGATTGGCCTCGATCAGGTTCCTGATCCAGTTCTCTTCTTTCGGCGGCAGATGTGCGTCGAGAAGGTCGCGGGCGGACTGTATCGTCAGTTGGTAAGCGGCTCTCGTGATCAAGAGGGCCACCGCGACGGCACATACCGGGTCTAGCCAGTTGAGGTCGAGGCCGGGCGACACCCGTTCCCCGAGCCATATGAAGGCGAGGCTGAGCATGACCCCCACCGAGGTGTACACGTCGGTCCTCAGGTGCCAGGCGTCTGCTTGGAGGGCGATGGAGTCGGTTTCTCTGCCGACGGTGAGCAGGAAATGCGACAAGACGGCATTTGTGACGGCGGATACGAACATTACCCCGACTCCGAGGAGGGCGGTGTCGATCGGCCTGGGGTGTATGAGCTTCTGGGCGGCTTCGTAAACGATCCAGGCTGCGGCCAAGAAGATCAGGATCGCTTCGACGGTCCCCGAGATATTCTCGATCTTACCGTGTCCGAAAGGGTGCTCTTTGTCGGCGGGCTTGTCCGACGTCGAAACGGAAAACAGCGCGATGGCGGACGCGAGGAGGTCAACGCTGGAATGAATGGCCTCGGAGATGACGGAAACCGAGCCGATCGCTATTCCAACGACGATTTTCATCACGATGAGGACCGTATTGGAAGCCACCGAGAGGGCGGCCGCCCTTTTCTTCCTCTTTTGGGCGTTTTCCAACACGTCTCCGCAATCTCCTACCCGAATCAGGGTCGAATTTGTAAAACAAAGGAAAGTTTAGCAAGGAATTTATCATTCGCTACTCCACACTGTCAAGGACGGCCACATTGATAGAAACCTGAAAAGGCAAAGTCATTCGGCCGCGTCGAGGACGGTCCTGATTTTGTTCGACAGATCCTGGATGCTGAACGGTTTCTGCATGAAGGCCCGGCAGCCGCTTTCCATGATCTTGGCCGCCTGCTCTTTCATGCTGTAACCCGTTGCGAGGATCACCCTTACTTTTGGGTTGAGTGCCTTGAGGGCTTCGAATACCTCGTAACCGCTCATCTGCGGCATGATCATGTCGAGGATGACCAGGTCTATCCGATCTTTGTTTTGGCGGTACAGCTCGAGGGCGTCCTTCCCGTTGAGGGCCGCGATGACCGTGTAGCCCAGGCTCTCGAGCATCTCGCGGACTACATTCGTCACGACCTCTTCGTCGTCGACCAACAGGATGGTTTCCTTCCCCGGCAGTATCTTCTCCTCGGCCTTTCTTTCGTGGGGGACCTTTTTCCCCGTGGCAGGCAGGTAGATGGTGAACGTAGTCCCCTCTCCCCGCTCGCTCTTGACTTCTATGGAGCCGTTATGGCCTTTGACGATCCCGTAGACGGAGGCCAGGCCCATCCCTGTGCCTAGGCCCTTTTCTTTCGTCGTGAAGAATGGTTCGAATATCCTCTGCCTTGTCTGCTCGTCCATCCCCGTGCCGGTGTCCCTGACGGTCAGCTTGACATAACGGCCGGGTTTCATGCGACGAATGTCGGCCTCTTTGTCGTTCATCCGAACGTTTTCTGTCTTGAGGTAGATGGTGCCGCCGCCCGGCATGGCCTGCCAGGCGTTTATGTAAAGATTTAAAAGGGCCTGTTCGATCTGACCGCGGTCGACTTCCACCGCCCACAGATTTTCCTCAAGGTCTAAGTCGAGGACTATCTCTTTCTTGGTGCGGCCGAACATCTTGACGCTTCTCTGCACGAGGTCGTTCAGGTTCGTGGGTTCGACGACATACTTGCCGTTCTGGGCGAATTCGAGCAACTGACGGGTGAGGTTCGCGCCGCTCATGACGATGTCTTCTATCACCTTGAGGTTTTGCTTCAGGAAGTCGTTTTCGCCTGCCTTCAAGAGCATGAGCGACGTGCGGCCCTGGATCTCCATCAGTAGGTTGTTGAAATCATGGGCGATACCGCCAGCAAGGGTTCCGATGGCCTCGAGTTTCTGCGCCTGCCGCAACTCGGCCTCCAGGTGTTTGCGCAGGCCCAGGTCACTGAGGATCACGAGTTTGTTCCGGTCGTTTTTAACCGGGACGACGGTGAATGAGACCTCTTTGCCGTTCGCAAGGACGGATTCCTCGGCGGTGCGGTAGTTCGCCCTCGCGCTCATGAGGGCCTTGCGGACCTTTGGGTATTCCTCCTCTTTGAACAGCGCCGTGATGTCGGTGGCAAGGATTTTCTCTTCCGAACCGCCGGTGATTTCAACCGCCTCGGGATTGACGTATACGACCCTGCCCTCGGGCGTTATTTCGATTATGCCCTCCGAGATGCTCGACAAGAGCGTCTCAAGATGGCTCTTCAGAAAAAGGAGCTCTTCCGTTATCTCTCTCGGGCGGGCATAATCAGGGCCGAGCACCCTCCACCCGGCAGGGAAGAAGGTGTCGGTTTCTATCCTTTCGAGGAGATCCTTGATGCTACGGGACATCTTGTCGAAAGGTCCCTTGGCGATGCAGGCGTTCGCGCCCCATTCGGTAAAAGGTATCTTCGTTTCGGCAGCGACAGCGCTGATGATTACCAAAACGACGTCGTTCATATGAGGCATGCTACGGATGATCCGGCAGAGCCTCTCCCCGTCGATGTTCGGCATGATCAGGTCGATGAATATGACATCGGGCTTGTAACTCGCGAGTATTTCGAGGACGGTCAGGCCGTCTTCGGCTGTGACCACCTCGCAGCCGTTCTTCGCGAGGATATTGTGCAACAAGGTCAGCATGACAGGGTTGTTGTCGGCAACTAGCACCTTGTTGACCGGCCTCGTCTCGTGTAACTTTCTGTCTTTGATCGCATTATGCATGTCCTTATCCCCCGTCTACTCATCTTTCGCCGGCGTAGCCGGCTATTTTCTCGATCTCCCTCTTTATCGCAGCGGTTGCCTCGGCCAATCCGTCGAGGCGGCCTTGACGGCTACGGAGTTCGATCTCCCGGGCAGCCCGGGATATGTCGTTCAGCCCGAGGCAAAGCGCCGCGCCCTTTATGGAATGGATCGCCGCCGACGCCCCTGCCGGGTCGCCGGTTCTTACTGCGGAAGTAAAAGACTCCATGTCCGCGATGCTGGATTCGATGAAGAGCCTCACGACTTCCTTGAATTCAGCCTCGCCCAGCCCGAGCCTCTCGGCCAATCTCCTGAGGTCCATGGTTGCGTCCTCTGTTTGTCCATCTATCAATAACTTCGATCAACCGCTCTCTTGCCACCGGTTTTATGAGATAATCGTTCATCCCTGCTTCTTCACAGGACCGCCGGTCTTCGTCGACCGCACTGGCCGTCAGTGCGATGATCGGGATCTCCCTGAATCCCCTTTCCCGGATCGCCCTGGCCGCCGCTACACCGTCGACGACGGGCATCTGTATGTCCATGAAGATTAGGTCGAAAGCACCCCTGGCATGGAGAAACTTATCGACGGCTTCGCGCCCGTTCGTGGCCGTCTCGACCCTGCAGCCCTCTTTGTTCAGAATGATGTTCATGAGTTTCCTGCCGGCTGGGTTGTCTTCCGCGAGCAGTATCCGCGGCCCCTTTCTCATGCATGGCCGGACGGTTTTGTCTTCGCCTTTCCTGCCCTCCTCATCGTGGCTTTCGACGAGGTTAGCGAGGTCGCGGACGAACTTGTCCCTACGGGCCGGCATCCGGACGAAGAGGTTGAACCCGGCCTTCTTGTATTTTTCTGCCGAGGGTCTGACAGCGGACCCGACGGCGACCAGGTACAACGGCCCGCCGGCTGCGCGGACTTTCTCAGCGAACCCGTCGGTCCTTAAGCCGGGCGTTTTTACATTGACGATGATGAATTCGTAAGGGTCTTTTTCTTCAATAGCTCCTTTGAGGGACTCAAGGATAAAGCCGACTTCCGTTGCCGTAGTCGGCCGCATCCCCGCCGACTCGAGTAAGTGCGCGAGCGAACTCAGGTGGGATTTGCTCTCGTCGATGAGGAGCACCCGTTTGCCCGCGAGCGCCGGGTGGTAAAAGTCTCTCACCCTGTCCTGCTTCGATCTTTTCATCCATGCAGTGAAGTGAAACGTACTCCCCTTTCCCGGAGAGCTTTCCGCCCACGTGTCGCCTTCCATCAGTTCGGCAAGCTGTTTGCAAATGGCGAGACCTAAGCCGGTCCCCCCGTATCTCCTCGTCGACGAGCCGTCGGCCTGGCGGAATGGTTCGAAGATCACCTGCAACTTCTCTTCGGGCACACCGACACCAGTGTCACTGACGGAGACGTGTATCTTGACGGCACCGTCCCTCTCGTCCTCTTTGTCGAGGGAAACGACGATCTCGCCGGAGTCGGTGAATTTTACGGCGTTGTGGGCGAGGTTAAGCAGAACCTGGCGGAATCGATGACGGTCGCCGCAGACGAATAGGGGCAGGCCGTCCCCGATGCGGCAGGACAACGTAACCGGTTTATGGGCAAGCCTGGTCAGCAGCACTTCGCAAACCTCGTAAGCCGTGAGTTCCGGGTTGAAGTCGGCGCACTCGAGTTCCAGCCTCCGGGCTTCGACCTTGGAAAAATCGAGTATGTCGTTGATCAGGTCGAGAAGAATCTCGCTGTTTAGTTTGATCATGTTTGCGTAATCAGATTGCTCGCGATTCAACTCGGTTTTCGCGAGCAGCTCTGTGAACCCGATCACTGCGCTCATCGGCGTCCGGATCTCATGGCTGATGTTGGCGAGGAAACGACTTTTTGCAACGTTCGCCGCCTCAGCATTCTCGAGGGCGGCATTAAGCTCGGCCGTTCTTCTTTTAACTGTCCGCTCCAGGTCCAGGTTATGGTCTCTGACCTTCTTGAAGAGACCGGCGTTTTCGAGAGACCGGGCCGTATTGAAAAAGATGATGGTTAGGAGGTATGCGATGTTCTTGTCGACCTTGATCTCCCCGTCGTCCAGGATGCCGACGAACATGCCGATCGTCTGCGAGGCGGTAACCAGGGAATGGAGCACGACCTTTCGGTCTGGCTTAGAGGACGGAATGATCACCGCCCGGTTTTGGCGGAGTGCCCAGGCAAAGACGCCGTTCGAGACCTGGCGGTCCACGTCCTCTTCTATCGTAGGCCGCTCGGCGAAAGGGTTGCAGCTCTTGAGCCTGAATTCGGGGTCCTCTTCGTCGGTCAGGTAGAACGCCATCGCCCTGAAGGGGATGATCCGCTTCAGGTATGAACAGGCCGAGTTGAAGATGATGCGGTTGTCGAGGTGGGGGAGGCTGAGCCTGTTCTGGCAATCGCAGAAAGACATGGCGAGGTCCAAGGCCCTCAAGGTTGACCTGTTGAGCTCTTCCAGGTATTGGACCCGTTGTTCAAGTTTTAAAAGCCGGTCGTTCACGGTCAAGTGTTCTCGAATATCAGTTGTTGGACCTCCGCAGCTTCCCTTTCGAGCTGGTCCATGACCGGCGAAAGGACGCTGACCCGAAGGCCGAGCAATTCCCATGCCCGTTCATTGAGCGGAGGCACCAGGCACTCGCCGCTGCTGCCTAACTGCATACCGTTGGCGATGATGTCTGCCACGTGGACGACGGCGCTTTCCATCGGGTAGAAGACGGCGCTTGTCGGGTTGTGGTGGTACGCGGCGACTTCCTCGAGGCTCGGCGGAAGGTTCCAACGGCGGATGAGAAGGCGCCCCACGTCCGTGTGGTTGAAGCCGAAGACCGCCCGCTCGGACTTATGAAGCAGTTCACCCTTGTCCCTGGCAAGGGCGAGGGCTTTACCGGCCGATTCGGGCCTCTTTTTGTAGATGAGCAAGCGGCCGATGTCGTGGATGAGGCCGGCCACAAAGAAGCTCTCGGCCGTGGACTGTGTTTGGCAGTAGGTTCCCAGTATCTTGGCTGCAAGACCGCAGGCGATGCTGTGGCGGCAGAAAGATTCCATGTCCACGAGGGTTCGGGAGATGCCTTTGAAAAGTTCGATGATGGAGGTGCCGAGGGCGAGGTCGCGCAGTTGATGGGTGCCGACGATGAGAAGGGCGCGGCTGATCGTGCCGATCCCGGAAGGGTATCCGTAGAAGGCGCTGTTGACGAGCCGAAGAAGCCTCGATGTGAGGCCGGGGTCGTCTCCGATTATGGCACTTATATCGGAGGTGGAGCAACGCGGGTTGTTGACTGCGTCGTTTATCCTCCTGTAGATGATGGGCAGAGACGGAACCTGGACATCGTCTCTAAAAAGCCGTTCAAGGTCAAGGCCGTCCGTTGTTCTCATCTTCGGCCCTCCCGTGCGGCCATGCGGAGACTGAGGAGCCGGAGAAATTCCTTGTTGAAGGCGTGACCCATGTCGGTATGGCGGAACGACTCCCGCAGGGTATTTTGCGTCTCTCGGAGCAGCACGGGGTCGACAGATGCGGCGGTTTTCGCAGACACATCCTCTTCCCCGACATTCTTGACGGCGGCTTCCGTCACGCCCCACATCTTGAATATCCGTATGTGCCTTTCGGTGACCTCTTCTCCTGCCCCTAGGAGGATGCGGCCGCTGCGGTCCTCTACCGCTTCCTCAAGAATCATGCCAGGTTGGATATCTTCGAGGTTGATCGTTCCCATGGATAGTCCTCGACGCCGAGTTTAAATGACGCAATCTTCGGTTGGGCACCGCCTCACTATATTATCGCCATCCCGCGGCAGAACTTTAGCGGTCCGTGGAAAAATCAGCGAAAAAAGTGAAAACGGCAGAAGGGGATTGAGATTCCTGGGCGAAAGATATATGCTGACGGCATGATAGACAGTTTACCGGGAAGGATAGGGACAACCTTGGGGCGGAGCGTCTTTATCGTCCTTTTCGTTTTTTCCCTTCTGGGCGGGCCCGGGTCGGAATCGCACGGTGCAGACTGGAAGCCGGTCGGGAAAGATACCAACGATTGCCAGTGGTTCTACGACGGAACGACCGTCCGATATCTGCCGGAAAGGAAAGCCCTGGTCTGGCTCAAAAGGATGGTGGACGATAAGCAGCGGGAAATTGCCGTCCGGGAAAGAAAAAAAGACGGACTTCCTATCGAAGGATACGACAGGTGGGCCTACGAACTGGGCCTTATGGAGCTCGATTGCAAGGAGGTAACGATCCGCCAGTTGAGCGTAAGTGATTACGACAGGAACGAAAAGCTGCTCAAGTCGCGGGCGATCGGGGAGAATGTGAACGGTGTAACCCGGGATTCGATCGGTGAAGCCGTCTTAAACCTGATATGCGGTTCCCCGGTGCGGGACATAGAAGAAATAACACCGAGATTTCCGGCATTTTAGCGACCTTGCCTTTTCTCGGCGGGGGTTTTGATTTTACGGCATTAAGGGTCATTCGACCGGCATTTCCCTCGGCGAGGCGTTCTTGTAGCTGTAGGGAAGCGACTCCCTGATGTTTGCCGGTATCTTGCCGTATTTACCCTCGAAATCCTCGAGGAACTTTTGCCTGCCCTTGAAGAAGTCCACGACCCTGTTCTTGAAGATGTCCCGATCCTGGAAGAGTTGAAAGGCCGTCATCATGTCAAGATTGGCCCGGTCGCACTTGATCGGGTAGTAGTACCCCATGGCATCGGGCTCACGGCTGAAACGGAGCTGCATACGGACGAGGTCGTTGTATGCCGCCAGGGATTGGCGGAGGGTGACCTTTTCCTCCTGTTGGCCGATCGTCCCCGTGTTGGCGAGATAACACTGGATTCTGTTTCTTTTCACGATGTCGTAGAAAATCATCGCGTGTTCCAGGCGGTCGCCGGCGATGAAGGGGTCGAGGAAGAAGACGCGCTTGAATTTGCCGGCCTCTTCCGGGTTTCCTCCCGTACTTTCTATCGATTCGCCGTAGATGAACTGCATCGTGGCCTGCTCGGGCGTCAGGCGGCTGATGACGTTGGCCAGGGGGTTCCGCGTCAGGATGACGATGTACTGCATCCCGTCGGCCCGGAGGCTCTCCGAAGCTATTTCGAGGTTACGCCTCGTGACGACGGCCCGCCCGTTGCCCGTCTTTGTGATGTCGCAGAAATCGGGCATGTACGGGTACCTGGTAATGGCCACGTTTTCCAGGAAGGCGTCCTTGGATTCCGCCGCGCGGAGTATCTCCGGCTGGCTGTCGTCGAGACCCTCGGTCTTCACGTAGAGGCCGCCGATCTCGAAGGCAGCGTAGCTTCCGTCGAACCCGACCGTGCCGCCGTCGTCGCCGATCATCTCCGAGCGTTCCTTCGGCATCCTGGCGAAGGTGCGGCAGAGAGTCGTGGTCTTCCCCGTAGCGGTCAGTCCCGAGACGGCCGTGACGATCTCTTTGAGTTCGGGCCTTTCAGTTTCCTCGTCGTAGACCCACAGAAAATCGCGGCGCGCCCCCGCGTGCAGGAAGATGCCCGTCTTGTCGATGGCCTTGACGCGCCAGTCCTCGAACTGGAAGACTCCCTTCTTTCCTTCGCCGAGATAGATCGTGTTGCGGCATATCTTGACCTGTTCGCCCCGTTTCTCCCCCATCATGAGTCGAACCGTTATGTCTTTGTCGACGAGCTTCTTCGATTTGTTGGCCTCGAAGGCCTCGTCGGTGAAATAAATTATAGTATAGGTCGGGTTCTCGACGACCCTCGGTTCCGGATGGTCGAAGAGGAGCTTCAGGCCGTAGGCGACCTGGGCGTAAGATTCGGGGATGATGAACCGGGCCGTGATGCCGTCTCTCCCGTCGCCGATGATGGTGTCGAGGGCGATGATTTTTTCTCGGGAAAGGACTTCGACGGCCTGGGCTGCGAGGCGTTCCTCGGGCTCGCCGAAGGGATGGTCAACGCTGTTTCGCGTATGGGGGGCGGACCGTGACATGGGCTCGGAATCCGCCGCCACCGAACCCAACTGAGTCTGAATGACACCCTCCTGCTGCAAGGCGATCCTTTTCAACTCTGCGAGGGAACGCCCTTTGATGAGACGTCCTTCGGTTTCGGCTCTCTGGTATATCTGCTCGGCTGCCGCCTTGAAGTAGTTCATATTTTTGTCACTCCTGTTTCCAAGGATGGTCAAGTTTAGGGAAGGCAGGGAGGCCTGTCAAGGTGAAAATCGGGAAAATGAAGGATTTTTCTTGACGGCCTCGGCAATCTCCGCAACCCCGGCCATGGCCGCTTCGACGTCGAGGGTCATGAGGTGCCTGTCCGCCATGACGACTCTTCCGGCGATTATGGCTGTCTTCACGTCGGCGCCTGACGCCGCATAGACGATATGGGAATAGGGGTTGTACATCGGTGTCAGGTGCGGTTTTTTGAGGTCGACGAGGATGAGGTCGGCGTGCTTGCCGGGCTCCAGGGAACCGATTTCTCTTTCCATCCCCAGGACCGCGGCCCCGCCGATAGTCGCCATCCTCAGCACGGCCTTGGCGCTGACGGCTGTCGGGTCCATCCCGGCGACCTTGCCGACCTTCGCCGCTTTATCCATCTCTCCGAACATGTCGAGGTCGTTGTTGCTCGCGGCGCCGTCGGTGCCGAGCCCGACCGTGACGCTCCTTTCCAGCAGTTTCGGTACCGGACAGATGCCCGAGGCAAGCTTCATGTTGCTTTCCGGGCAATGAGATACCTTCACGCCGTGGTCGCCGAGTATCTCGACTTCCTCGTCGTCTACCCATACGGCGTGGATGGCTACTGTGTTCCCGTCGAGGACGCCGAGGCGGCGGAGGTGGCGGACCGGCGACATACCGTACAGATTCTTGGTCAGCTCTACCTCGTCCCTCGTTTCCGAAAGGTGGATGAGAAACGGGACGCCGGACTCGCGGGCGACTTCCTTGACGGCGCTGATGGTTTCGGGGGTGCAGGTGTACGGCGAGTGACAGAAGAGGGCCGGTCTGGTCAGGCCGGAGCGACCCGCCCAGCGTTCGACGAAGCGGCGGGCTATCTCGACCTGCTTCGTGAGGTCCGGCGGGGAGGGAAATGCCGGGTCGATGAAACCGGCGCCGGGTACGGCCCGGATCCCGCACTCCAGGGCGGCCTCGGCCACCGCCGACTCGAAGAAGTAGCCGTCGCAGAAGGTGGTCGTTCCCGACAGGATCATCTCGGCGACGGCAAGCCGGGCCGACGTGTAGACCATCTCGCGGTTGACGTATTTTTTCTCGGCGGGGAATATGTAGCGGTCGAGCCAATCCATGAGAGGCAGGTCGTCGGCCATCCCCCTGAAGGCGACCATCGGGACATGCGTATGGGTGTTCACCAGCCCCGGCATTATAAGCGTGCCTGACGCGTCGATGGTTTCCTTAGCGTAGATCTGCCGGAGCCCCTCCCAATCGTCTTTTTCTACAAAGAGGATGCGCTCGGCCTTGATGCCGATGGCCGGGTTGAGGATGATTTCCTTCTCTTCGGCGAGGGTGAGCGCCATGCCGCCACGGATGAGGAGGTCGACCTTTTCTGTTTCCTGGATCACGAGAACTCCTCAATCCATTCCGAGGCTCTTTTTTACCTTGAGGGCGATCTCCGTAACCTTTTCCATGGCCTCGGATTCGTCTATCGTCACAAGCCGCCTGTCCCTCATCACGACGCGGCCGTTGATGACGGATGTCTTGACGTCGTCACCCTTCACGGCGTAGACGAGATGAGAGTATTCGTTGTAGAGGGGCGTGAGATGGGGCTTCATCAAGTCTACCAAGATGATGTCCGCCTTCATGCCCGGTTTCAACATGCCCACCGACCCGCTCATCCCCAAGACCTTCGCGCCCTCGCTCGTCGCCATCCGGACGACCGTCTCCGCCGCCATCGTCGTTGCGTCGAGGCGATGAACCTTGTGGACCTTGGCAGTCGTGTCCAATTCCTCGAAGAGGTCGAGGTTGTTGTTGCTGGCGCAGCCGTCGGTGCCCAGACCCACGGTGACGCCGGCCAGCAGCATATCCGGGACGGGCGCTACGCCGGAGGCGAGCTTCATGTTGCTTTCCGGGTTATGAACTATTTTCGCCCCATGATCGGCAAAGAGGCGGATGTCCTTTTCATCCATCCAGACACAATGAAAGGCCACCAGTCGTTCGTCGAGGTAACCGATTTCTTCCAGGAATGCCGTCGGTTTCATCCCCAGTTTCTGCTTCAGGCTTTCCCGCTCGAAGGGTGTTTCGAGGAAATGAACTCCAATAGGCAGACCGAAACGGTCGGCAAGGGCCTTGGCGTCTTTGAGCAGTCCCGGCGAACAGGTGTACAGGGCATGGGGCTCTACCATGACCCGGACGAGGGGGTCACCTGCCCATTTTTCGGCCATCCTGCGGGCATACGCCAGGCCTTCGGCGGGTGTCGCATAATTGGGAGAAGGAAAGTCGAAAAGAACCTCGCCGACGAGGCAGCGCATCCCTGCCTCTTTCGCGGCCCTGGCCGTTTCATCTTCGAAGATGTACATATCGCAGAAGGCGGTCGTCCCCGACTTGACCATCTCCGCGCAGGCGAGCAGGCTCCCCCAGTAGACGAGTTCCCGGTCCACGTTCTTCGCCTCCGCCGGAAAGATGTAATGATTCAGCCAGTCCTCTAATCTCAGGTCGTCGGCGATGCCCCGGAAGCAGGTCATGGCGGCATGGGTGTGGCCGTTGATGAGACCGGGCATCACGATGCAACCACGCCCGGAGATCGTATCTATCGCCCTGTAGTCTGTGGCGATGTCCTGCCGCGGACCGACGGCGACGATGGTGCCACTGGAAACGGCTACGGCACCGTCGTCGTAACGGGTCCCCGCCTCGTCCATCGTCAGCACCCTTCCCCCGGAAATGATCAGGTCGGCGTCTTTCATCGTCCCTCAACCATTATGACCTTGACACCTCATTTTAAACATACTATTAAAATCTGCCATCAACACATGCCTGGGTGGCGGAACTGGTAGACGCAAGGGACTTAAAATCCCTCGGTCCTTGTGGCTGTGCGGGTTCGACTCCCGCCCCAGGCACCATTCCTAAATTAGTTCTGCGAAGCATTCCCCGACTTTGTCGGTAAAAACGAACGACCATCCGGGGGTAAATGGGTCAACGCTGCTGTTGCAGCCTCTTCTGTTTTTCGATGGAGCTGCTGACCCGTGAAATTGCTTCGGAGACCCTCTTGTCCGGTTTTTCCAAGAGGCGGTCCGCTTTATTGAAGGTCTCGAGGGCCTGCTCAAGCTGTCCGTAAATTTCCGCGCATATGCCGAGATTGTATAGGATAGAAAAAGACTTCGGCGAGAGTGCGCTCGCATCTTTCCAGAACTCGCAGGCTCGGTCCATTCTGTTTCCGCGGGCAAAGCTAAGACCGCTCTTGAACTTCTTCTTCGCCTCATCGGTGGGTATGTCGTCGGTCGAATCGGCAAGTTCAAGGGTGACGTCTGTCTTGTAAGGGGCGACGTCGCTCCTGAACTCGTTTTTGACGGCTGCCTTGGCATTATTCAACAGCGTAAGGCTGTCCGTCACCGGCCTTTTGTCCGTGCAGGCGCTGTCTGAGACAGTGTGGCTGATGCTGTTCGAGTACAGAATGCGTCCGGTCTCCACATCGATCAACTTCGGCACGAAGGAAAAAGTTGCAACCCTTTTCGTGCATCCCACGGGATAATTCTGCCATGCCGTGCACACCTGTACGGGAATCCGGGTGTTCTTGATTGTGTAGTATGCCGTATCGTAAGAGACGCAGCGGCTGCGGTTTTCCGTGTAGGGAGAATCGACGACAGACGATACCGTCACCACCCCGGTGTAAATCCCCTTGGCTCCCACTATCTTCCCCACTTTTCCGGCCGTCTCCGGGTCGATGATGCCGCTTGTTGACAGTTTCATTTCACTCAGGATTTTGTCGAGATTTGTCCGATCGACGAGTTTGAAATAAGGTTTGTCATCTATCCGGACCTTTGCAAGAACCTCTTCGATTTCCGCCGTGAAGGCTGCGCCGTCGGTACCCGCGAAGGGGAGGACCGCGATGTCGCGGATTGTTGTAGCCTCGTGAAACCTGGCGGGCAGGACGACCGACGTGTTGATTTTGGTGGGGGCCGCGCATGCAAGAAGCAGTTGCAGACTAAAAAGAAGGGCTACTATCTTGGTGGCGGAAGAGGGTTCGTCTGTTCGATTTAAAGTCATAAGAACATTCCCCTTGATGGGGGTGGAGTTGAATGCCTTCGGCGACAGGGACGACGGCTCTGACTATCTCTCGGTCAGTGATTTAATCAATAGGTTATATTCGTGTCAAGAAAGATGTGACGGTTTAATTCTCTTGACCGCACCCCCCACTTTCCCCTATATAGGGGCCGCCCCGAATGTTGCACCTTGACGGCGATTTCCCTTTGCGGGGGAGAAGAGGGGCGGAGTCACAACTTGAAAGGAGTAGTCATGAAGATAATTCTTTTGGGCGCGCCCGGTGCGGGGAAAGGAACGGTTGCGAAGATGCTCAGTGAGTTCGACGGTTCCGTGCATATCTCGACGGGCGACATTCTGCGGGCCGCAGTGAACGCCGGCACCGACCTTGGCCGGGAGGCAAAGGCCTACATGG
>CAZRAC010000033.1:0-23619 GCA_964597995.1 uncultured Syntrophaceae bacterium
TCTACCGAGAGGCATGGATCATACGCGGAAACAAGCGCTAAACGTCAACATCAACCTCAACGACTAACCATCCACTCGAACAGCCGGGACCCCGAGGTCCCGGCTGTTCGCCTTTTCGGTCCCGCCTCATAGCGGCATATCCCTTGCGGTTCGACCGATAGCTCCTTTTCCACAGGAACAGGAGGGGACTCTCGCCCCGAAATGAACAAGGCCTGCCGGGCGTGTGCAGAAAACCCAGGACGGAAGGCGCGGCGGGATTGCTTTTCAGGCCTTTTTATTGAAAAGGGCACGGAGGGCGGCGAGGAGCTTACGTTCCTTCTTTTCGGGGATTAGCTTTCTGATCCGCTCCATGCCCTCCCGGGCGCACCGCTCTCCCTCGCTTATTATTCCTGCAGACTGCGAAATGTCGAACCATTTTATGCTGCCTACCCTGGGCCTGAGGGTAACGTCGGCGTCTTTGAGGCGGAAATAGGAAAGATGGAAATTGCCGATCTCGGCGGCTCGGATGTAGACGTCTATCGCATTCTTGAAGTTGCTGTCGGCGCCGATGTCGCGGTCCACGTCCACGGCGATGACGACCTGTGCGCCTTCCCCGCGGACGATGCTGCAAGGCACCATGTTGACGATGCCCCCGTCCACGAGCAGCATATCACCTTCCTTGACCGGGGGCATGAACCCCGGCACGGCGCAGCTTGCCATGACGGCACGCCTCAGCGATCCCCTCGAGAGCACTACTTCTTTACCGCTGATCAGGTCGGCGGCTACTGCCCGGAAGGGAATTTTCGTGTCTTCGACCCGGATGTCGGGGATGAAGTGATTGACGACGGCCTGGAAGTCCTCTCCTTCCATCATGCCGGGCTTGAAGAGGGCCTGGGCGAAGAGCCACTGGCTCTTGAAGAACAAGCCGACCTTGTCGGTGAGCCCCGTTTCTTTCTGTTTCTGTTGTTTGCCGGTTTCCTCTACTGTCTGAAATACGGGAAGTCGGGCGAGGGGGCTGCGGACTATCTCCTCGACTTTCTCCACCAGCTCCGCTGGTCCGAAGCCGCTTGCGTAAGCACCCCCGATGACGGCACCGATGCTCGTACCCGCGATGATGTCGACGGGGATCGATTCTTCTTCGAGGACTTTAAGGACACCGATGTGGGCAAACCCCCTGGAACCCCCGCCGCCGAGGGCAAGACCGACGCGTTTGTTTCCGGTTCTTCCCGTCATGTTTATCCCTTTGTTGTGCGTCTATACGTCAAACTGTCCCCTCATACTGCCTCGACGCGGCAAGGGACGTAACGGTGTATGGGGGTTCCGAACCAGTCCCGGTGGGTGTTTTTCGTCAGGCGGTTCACATTCGCCTTGTACTTCACGCCATCGTAAACCAGGCCGAATCCGTGCGGGATGACCACGTGGCCCCGATATGCCGCATCGGTGAGCTCCACTTCGATTTCCTCGGCCCCCGCCTCCGTCGTTACCCGGACCATTTGTCCGTCCGTCAGGTGTAAGGCCTGCGCGTCGGCGGGATGCATGGCGATCGTGCAGTCTCTTCTGCCGGCATTCCATGCGGGATTGCGCATGAGCGTATTGGCATTGATGGAAGCATGTTTTCCGGCCATGAGGATGAGGGGAAAGCGGGGATCGGGAACCAGCGCCGCCTCTTCCCGCTCTGCATCGACGGCTTGGAGCTCAGCGAGTAACTCCGGGATAAAGAGGTTGATCTTGCCGTCTTCGGTTTGGAGGTGGCTTAAGTTCCTTTCCGGATCGACCCGGCCAACCCAGATGCCTTCGGGATGGTTTACGATCTTCTGAAAGACCTCTTCCGCGAGGTTCGGTCCCGGCGCAAAGCCGGCACGGACGGCGTTTTCCCGGAAAGACGACGGCGCCGTTTGCAGCATACCCCACAGTGCCGCCAGGTGGACTGAGCCCATCACCTTACCCAGGGTCTTGCCGATGATGAACGGCATGCTCTTCATTGCCGCCGGTTCCGCCGCGGCGTAAGCCAGCAGGGCTTCGGCGAAGGCGGCTCGGCCCTCTTCGGCGGCTCGATAGAGACTCTCAGGAATGGGGGGAATCAGTCCGAGCTCATCGGCAAGGCGAAGGTGGATCTCGCCGAGCTCCAGCGGCTCTCCCTCCGCCTCGACGATCGGTCGCCGCATCTGGAAGTAGATGCCAGGGAATGTCATGGGGAAGAAAGTGCCGTCCCACGACTCGTAGGCCGACCGTGAGGGCAGGACATAGTGGGAAAGGACGGCCGTCTCCGTCATGGCAATTTCTGCCGTCACGAGCAGGTCGAGGCGCCGGAACGCCTCTTCGTACGCCGTCGTATCCGCATAAGAGCGCAGGGGGTTGGCACCGGAAACCATGACTGCCCGGAGCCGCTCCGGGTGGTCGGACATGATTTCCTCCGGCATCACGTTGGGAGGAAAACACCCGCAAACGGGAAAAGAATTCGTTGCCACGGTCCGCCAGGTCTTGGTACTTCGTTCATCCGAATGGGACCCGATGGGCATCATATGCCCGGGCAAGACCGCTCCGCCGGGCATACCGATGCGGCCGCAGATGGCCTGGAGGATGATGATCAGATAGGAGGAAAGCCCGCTGTGTCGCCCCATGAAGATGCCGAGGTCATTACGGAGGCAGGACTTGCGGGTGGCAAAAAGCTGTGTGACCTGCCGCACCTGGTCGAAATCGAGCCGGCAGGTTGCGACAGCCGCACGGGCGTCGAAATCGGCAAACAGGCCCCGTAGCTGCTCGAAGCCCGCGGTGTGCTCCGCCATGTAGGCCGCGTTTTCCCAGCCTTCCTGCAGGATGATGGCAATCATCGCTTTCAGCAGGAGGGCGTCCGTGCCGGGACGGATGCGCAGGTGTATATCGGCGATCTTCGCCGTCTCGGAGGCGCGGGGATCGACGACGATGAGCAGCTTGCTCGGATCCTTGGCGATGCGCCGCAGTTGCCGCGGTGCCTGCGGAATCTGGTGACTCTCCATGCCGTTCCAGCCGATGGCCAGAAGGAGGTCCGTTTCCGCCGTATCGATTGCCGGATGAAGGTACTGGCGCCCCAGGGTCCGCCCGCTTACCCAAAAGGCGCCGGAAAACTCCTGGGCTAAGGCGCTGTAATGGTACTGTGAGCCAAGCCCACGGAGCACCCGGACGCCGAAGGCGGCCTCAAAGTGGCACCCCTGGCCGCCGCCGCCCATGTAAGCGTAAGCACGGGGGCCGTAGCGGCCAATGATGTCTTTGATCTTCGCGGCGATCTCAGATACGGCCTGATCCCAGGAAATCCGTTCAAAACGGTCGCCCACCCGCTTGAGGGGGTGAGTGAGGCGGTCGGCGTTATGCTGGTGGTACGCGATGTTCATCCCCTTGCGGCAGACGTAGCCCTCGCTTTTCGCGTTGGCTTTGTCGCCTCTAACCCTCACGATGCGGTTGTTTTCAACCTCCAGCTCCAGGCCGCAATTCTGGGCGCACAGGACGCAACCGCTCTTGTATGTCGTTCCCATCTTAGGGCTCCCTTCCCAGCTCTTTAGTTGGTTTACCCCTTCACAATCGCTTTCATTTTCCTAGCACCTTGCTCATGGCTCATCACCCGGCTCGGGCGCTGTCCTTTGCTTCCCGGGCTTCCATGCTGCTTTTGCATAGTACACTTTCACACCACCCGCGTGTCAAGGAAAACGTATGCCGGGGCCGCAAGACAGACGACGATGCCTCAGGAAAGGAAGGGGCGAAGCGGCCTGCATTATTAACAGGCCTGCATGATTTTAGTTGACATGGAGGCCCGTTTTGACTATCAACGACCGGTGAGTTCAGCATAGGGGTTTGAAAGGATGGATAAATTCACATTCGGCGTGACCATGCTCGTCGTCGGCATGGGAGGAACGCTCCTTACGCTCGGCGTCATGAGCGCCATAATGACGGTGCTGAAAAAGGCATTCCCCTACAAAAAAGAGGGCGATTCAGAAAAGAAATCGTAGGTTTTCCAAAAGAGCAGGGCTATGTTAGAGGTTTTTGCAAGCGGTTTTTCGGGCCTTATCGCAGGGTTTCTTCACCTCTCCATGCCCAACATCATCATGATCGTTATCGGCTGCATCCTCCTTTTCCTCGGAATCAAGAAGAACTTTGAGCCCCTTCTGCTTGTTCCTATAGGTTTCGGCTGCATCCTCGTGAACATACCACTGGCCGACCTAATGGAACCGGGAGGCTTCCTGAGGACTATATACGAGGCGGGTATCATGACGGAATTGTTCCCTCTCCTCATTTTCGTGGGGATAGGCGCCATGACGGATTTCGAACCGGTACTCGAAAATCCCATCACCTTTCTTCTCGGGGCCGCAGGTCAGTTCGGCATTTTTTTGACCCTTGTCCTGGCCCTGGCCCTGGGTTTCAAGGAGTTGGAAGCTGTCTCCATAGGCATAATCGGAGCCTGTGACGGACCGACGGCGATCTACGTCACCTCCCAGTACGCGCCCCATCTCTTGGGGGCCGTTTCGGTCGCGGCTTATTCCTACATGTCCCTGGTCCCCCTGATCCAGCCGCCGATCATGAAAATCCTCACAACGGAGAGAGAGCGAACAACGGTCATGAAGGCTCACAAGAAAACCGTATCCCCGACGACCAAGCTTCTCTTTCCCCTTGTCATCACTATCGTGGGAGGGCTGATAGCGCCTAAGGGCTTGCCCCTCCTGGGGACGATCATGCTCGGCAATCTGATGCGTGAATCAGGTGCCGTCGAACGTTTGACGAAGGCCTCGCAGAACGAGATCGCCAACGTCGTCACTCTCCTTCTGGGGATTTCGATCGGGGCGACGATGGACGGTCGGGTCTTCCTCCAGCCTCAGACGCTGATCGTCCTCGGTCTTGGTTTTGTCGCGATCTGCCTCGACACGGCATGCGGGGTTCTTCTGGGAAAGGTTCTCTACGTTTTTACAGGAGGCAAGGTCAACCCGCTCATCGGGGCCGCGGGGATTTCAGCCTTTCCAATGTCCGCCCGGGTAGTCATGAGAGAGGGCCAGAAATACAACAAGAAGAATTATCTCTTGATGCACGCCATGGGTGCCAATGCCGGCGGACAGATCGGCTCGGTGATCGCGGCGGCGGTCATGCTATCGGTACTCAAGGGTATGGGAATCATATAGATGGAAATTTTTACAGGAGGCAAAAAACGTGAGTGTTGAGCTCTTATCGCCTATACCGGGAAAGGTCATGAAAGTTCTAGTTAAAGTAGGTGAGACGGTTAACGAGGACGATGAAGTCATGCGGATCGAGTCGATGAAAATGGAAAACCCCATCTACGCACCTGCTTCCGGGAAGATAAAAGAGGTCCTTGTCCAGGAGAACGACGAAGTGGAGACCGATGACTTGCTTCTGGTAATCGAAGATTAGAAACGGGGGAACGTATTCGTAACCCTCGGGGCCTTTCGGGCTCCTTGCGTAACGGTATGATCACCGGGGTCCGGTCCCGACAATAGATTATTGGAGCCGTGGTTCGTATCGCTCTCACGGATTGAGACACAATGACGGTCACAGAATTCAACTCCCCATGGCTTTAAGGGCAATCAAAAGAAGTATTAAAAAAATTCTCATCGCCAACCGCGGTGAGGTCGCCCTGCGCATCATGCGGACAGCCATGGAGCTGGGCATCTCCTCCGTCGTTGTTTACGAAAAGCCCGACAGCGACGCCTACTTCATCCGCATTGCCGACGAGGCCTTCCTGCTCGGAGACGGCCCGAGGAAAGACTACCTCGACATCGATAAACTTATCTGGGCGGCAAAAAAGACGGATGCCGACGCCATCCATCCCGGCTACGGGTTTCTTTCGGAAAATGCCGATTTCGCCGACGCCTGCCAACGGGCGGGGATAATCTTCATTGGACCTCCTTCAAAGGTGATCCGGAACCTGGGCAACAAGGTAAAAGCAAGGGAGATCATGCGAAGTGCCGGTATCCCCTTCATCCCGGGTACGTACAATCTATCCGCCGGAGAAGACGGCGTCCGTGAGGCGATGGCCTTCGGCGAGAAGCACGGCTATCCCATCATGCTCAAGGCCGCGGCAGGGGGCGGAGGGCGGGGAATCCGGAAAGTAGATAACAAGGAAGAGCTCGCAGTACAGCTCCGGCGGGCGAGGGTCGAGGCGAAGAACGCCTTCAAAGACGACAGCGTCTATGTGGAAAAGTGCATCGAGAATCCAAGACATGTTGAAGTGCAGATTCTTGCGGATCGATACGGTAACATCATGCACCTGGGAAGCCGGGACTGCTCCATCCAGAGGCGGCACCAAAAACTTATGGAGATAGCGCCAGCGGACCTTCCCGAAGATGTCCTGCATGCCATGTACGATGCCGCTGTCCGCGCCGCCCGCGCCGCCGACTACACCAACGTCGGGACCGTCGAGTTCCTTGTCGACCCTAAGACGAACGAGTTCTGGTTCATGGAGGTCAACACCCGGCTTCAGGTGGAGCATACCGTAACCGAAGAGCTGACCAATGTTGATATCGTACGGGAGCAGATCCTGATCGCCGAAGGTGCGGCTCTGGACGTCGCCGGGGAGAAGATCACGATTGCCGGTAGGGCAATCCAGGTCCGGATCAACGCCGAGGATCCCCAGAACAACTTCAGGCCCGACGGGGGAAAGGTCGTTGATTTCTACCTCCCCCCCGGCGGGCCCGGCATCCGACTTGACGGTATCATCTACCAGGGATACCGGATCCCGATGGAGTACGATTCGCTCCTCGTCAAGATGACCGTCCGGGGGTTCGACTGGGAGCAAACAGTTGCAAGGCTGAGGCGCGCCCTCGACTTATTCGTCATTTCCGGGCCGCAAACCACCATCCCCTTCTACCGCGCCATCTGCAGGGAGCCGGATTTCAGGTCGGGACGGTTCGACACGAGTTACATCTCGACCCATCCGCAGGTTTTCAACTACCCGGAACCGACCGAAGAAGTGAAAAGACTGAAGGCATTCATCACAACCGTCCACCCCGTGGTATTCTTTCCGTACGTCTATTGATTGAAACTTAATTCGGGATCTTTCAGCCGAGACCGACTCCGGCTACGGCACTGCCGCAAAAAGGACATTTTCCGTCCTTGATCCGGTAGCTTGCGATGGAGAAACCCGTACGCTCGACCAAGCACTCGTCACATCGGTGGCAGTAAGTGTGGTTCCACCGGCTCATCACGTTACCGAGGTAGACGTAATGGAGGCCGGCCTTCCTTCCGGCCGCTAATGCCCGACCCATAGTCTGCATGGGTGTACTCGCATGGTCCTCCATTTTATACTGCGGGTGAAAGCGGCTGATATGCCAAGGGATGGCCTTGTCGATGCCGGCTATGAAACCGGCGATACCGTCGAACTCGGCGTCCGAGTCGTTCAAACCCGGCACGACCAGAGTTGTCACCTCGACCCAGATGTTCAGTTTCTTCATTTTTTCTATGTTCCTGAGTACCGGGTCAAGGTTTCCTTTGCAGAACCGGCGGTAAAAGTCTTTGCTGAAAGACTTGAGGTCTACGTTGGCGGCGTCGAGAAGTGGGTGCATCGCCTCCAGCATCTCCCCGGTCATATAGCCATTCGTCACAAAGACGTTGTACAAACCCTTCTCCTTTGCCAGCCTGGAGACGTCGAGGGCATACTCAAAGAAGATGGTAGGTTCCGTGTAGGTATAGGAAATGCTCTTTGAGCCGGACTGGACGGCCCGGTTTACGATTTCAGAAGGTTCCGCTTTTCGGCCGCGGAGGCCGAGTCTTTCCGCCTCCCGGGCCTGGGATATCTCCCAGTTCTGGCAGAAGGAGCACTGAAAATTGCACCCGATGGTTGCGATGGAGTAGGAGGCACTGCCGGGAAGAAAGTGGTAGAGGGGCTTTTTTTCGATGGGGTCGATGTTCTGAGCGATCAACTCTCCATAAGAATGGGTGTACAGCGTCCCACCGCGGTTTTCTCTCACGTTACAGATGCCGTACTTGCCGTCGCCGATCAGGCAGCGATGACTACACAGAAAGCAGGATACCTTCCCGTCTTCAAGTTTTTCGTAGAGGAGCGCTTCTCTCAATGCGTTCCGCCTTCATGGAATTTGCCGAAAAGAGCAAATGCCCAAAAAGCGATGTGGTATGCCACACTTCACACTAGCAGTGTGGAGCGGAATGGAACGGAGGCTTACTGACCTCCAGACTTTCTCTTGCGGAAGAAAGTCATGAGAAACTCTGAATCCTTGGGGGACAGGTCGAATTTGAAAACGGCTTTTTCAACCAGCGGAATCAAAGGCTGATTAGGGTTCTCTTCGAGGTTCTGGGAAATCCACTTGATGGCCTTCTGTACTTCTTCTCCTTCGGGCATGATCGTCGTCATGGTCTCGGACTCCTATGAAAAATTTCCTCTGGTCTCCTTTTCTATACCGGAAAAGGCCCTCCATTTCAAGCAAACTTTGACAGCAAACTTTGACGTCATGCCGTCGCCTCAGCGGTGATGAGGCGTTTCTGACCAGGACACACCTCAGCGGGGACGAACGTCTTTCACCGAAACCCGGTCCTTCCGGGAGAGGATGATTTCCTTCAGGAGGTCCCAGTCAACGTCGTTGTCGGTGCAGTCGTATTTAGCAGTCATGACCATCTGGGGGATGATCCTGGTCCTGTTGTAGGTGACCCCGTTCAAGCTCACCCTCACCCTCTTGAGTCCCCTTTCTATTTCGTAGATGCAGGTCGCACCCACCGCGGCTCGAATGTTCTTTCTCTCCGCGAGTCGTTTAGTGAACCCTACGCTGGGCGTGATGAAAAACTGCAACCCCCTCTCTTCGCTGAACGCCTTGATCTCACCGCACTTGCAGCGCCGGCATTTGATACACAGGACACCCTCTTCCTTGGAGAACTTTGCCGGACACTCTTCGTGAATCAGGCAGTGAGGCAGGATGACGGCACAACCCGGGGCAGGAATGCGACAGAACTCTTCCCGATAAAAATCGTTCCCGATCTTCACCAGGTCATAGCGGATGCCGACCTTTTCCAGCAGCGGTCTTACAGGATACAAGAAGAGGGCCAGTGAAAATTTAATTTTTTTGAGCCCTCGCTTCATGTATGGTGGGATCCTCTGTCGTGTGGGCATGGTGTAAACACAGATTCGCTTCGAGGTTATAAGAAGGCAGGATTTCCTGTCAAGAAAGAAGATTTCTTTACTCCGGACCGGACTTGAATTATAAGAGTTGTCCATTGAGGTGAAACGGCAACTTTCCGGCACTGGAATGCTTGCCGGCCATCTAAAGATAACTCTACAGTAAGGAGGATAGACGAAGATGAAAGACGTTGTGGTTGTTTCTGCTTGCCGTACCGCGATCGGTACTTTCGGAGGAACCCTAAAGGATTTGAACGGCCCAACGCTTGCGAGCGTGGTGATGAAGGAGGCTGTGAAGAGGGCCGGCATCGATGTCGGTGCGGTCAACGATGTTAGGTTCGGATGCTGCGTCGAACATCATGACAACCTCAACGTCACCAGGGTCGGAGCCCTGCTCGCGGGCATACCGGAAACGGTTCCGGCGGTAACGGTCAACCGGGTCTGTATTTCGGGTATGGAAGCCGCCATTTCGGGCGCGGCGATGATCTGGTCAGGTCTGGCCGATGTCATCCTGGCCGGCGGCGTCGAGCACATGTCAGGCGTTCCTTATACCGCCCCGGCAGCACGTTGGGGATGCCGTTTGCAGGACAGCGTCTTTGTGGATGCCCTTATCCACGCCCTTTACGCCGGGTCGCACATCATTCCAGGCCTGGAAAAGGGACCGGTCAAGGAAGGACCCATCGTGGATCTGTTCCGGGGCAAGCCTTACATCATGGGCGTCACGGCGGAACTGGTCGCCCAGATGTACAACATAACGAGGGAAGAGATGGACGCGGTGGCGCTCCGGAGCCACAACAACGCCGAGAGGGCCACCCGGGAAGGAGACTTCAAGGAAGAGATCGTGCCGGTTGAAGTTCCTCAGAAGAAGGGCAAGCCTCCCATCATCTTCGATAAAGACGAGCACTTCATCCCCGGCCTGACCATGGACAGACTGGCGGCGCTGCCGCCGGCGTTTATTCCGAAGGTCGGAAAGGTAACCGCGGGCAATGCGTCGGGCATCAACGACGGCGCAAGCGCCATGGTTATCATGTCGGCCGAAAAGGCGAAGGAATTGGGTGTAAAGCCGATCGCCAAGGTCAAAGCCGTCGGGTACGGGGGATGTCATCCCTCCGTCATGGGACTCAGCCCTGCCCCGGCGGTTCGCGATCTCTTAAAGAAGTCCGGACTGAGACTCTCGGATTTCGAGCTGATCGAAGTGAATGAGGCCTTCGCGGCCCAGTATCTCGGTGTGGAAAAGGAGCTTGGCCTCAACCGGGAAATCACGAACGTGAACGGCTCCGGCTGCGGTCTCGGCCATCCGGTCGGGTCAACCGGTTGCCGGATCATGGTAACCCTGATCCATGCCATGAAAAAAAGGGGCAAGACGCTCGGCCTCGCCACACTCTGCGGCGGAGGTGGGGTTTCCATGGCCACAGCCCTGGAGATGCTTTAGCAAATTCGTGAGAACTTCAGGCATCATAACGCTAACAACGGATTTCGGCCTGAGCGATCCTTACGTAGCGGCGATGAAAGGGGTCATCCTCTCGATCAACCCCGAAGCCTGCCTTGTAGACGTTACGCACCAGGTTTCCCCCGGGGCCGTCTTCCAGGGAGCGGCGGCCATCTTAGACGTCTTTCCCTACTTCCCCGAAGGCACCGTCCATTTAGTAGTCGTAGACCCCGGCGTGGGGAGCGAGCGTCGCGGCATCGTCGTAGAACGGTCGAAGCATTTCTTCGTGGGACCCGATAATGGCATCTTTTGGCCCCTGGTGGAAGACGTCACCTCTCCCCAGGTCATCCACATCACTGATAGTCGCTTCTTCCTCCCCCATGTAAGCCCGACCTTTCATGGGCGCGACGTCTTTGCGCCCGTTGCCGCCCACATCTCCCGGGGCATCGACCCTCGCAGGATGGGCACACCCATCAAAGACCCTGTCATGATCGACATACCGAGGCCATACGTCAGGAAGAACGTGCTCTACGGGCAGGTGGTCCGCGTAGACCATTTCGGCAATCTTATCACCAATATCCATAGGTCCGACATCGAATCTTTCCTCGGCCCCGCTCAACCCATGGTCAGGGTCGGAAAATGGACGCTCCGGGAGATAAGACATGTGTACGCCATGGCAGGAGAGGGTGAACCGCTTGCCCTTTACGGGAGCAGCTCTCACCTTGAGATTGCGGTGAATCAGGGCCGGGCGTCGGAGCATCTCGGCCTGAAGAAAAGGCCCGATCAGATCATCGGTACAAAGGTGCTGGTGAAGAAATGGCAAGAATGAACAGATTTTTCATCGTATCGCTGATGGCCTGTCTTTTTGCCTGCGCCACGGTTCCGCTGACCGAGAGACGCAGCCTCAACCTAGTGCCCGACAGCGAAATCATTGCCCTTAGCCTTCAGCAGTACAAGGAGGTTCTCGGGAAGTCAAAACTATCTCAAGACGAAGAGAAGGTCCAGATGGTGAAGAGGGTCGGCGAGCGTATCGCGAGGGCCGCCGAAGAATTCATGAGGGAATCGGGACGAGAGGCGGACGTTCAGGGTTATCAGTGGGAGTTTAACCTCATCGATGACCCTAAGGTCGTCAATGCCTGGTGCATGCCGGGGGGAAAGGTTGCAGTCTACACGGGGATTCTTCCGGTTGCGAAGGACGAGACAGGTCTTGCCGTTATCGTAGGACATGAAGTCGCCCATGCCATCGCCAAACACGGCAATGAAAGGATGAGCCAGGCTATGCTCGTGCAGCTCGGCGGCATCGGCCTTTCTCTTGCCCTTACCCAGAAACCGGCGATCACCCGGCAGATCTTTCAGGAAGCCTACGGCATCACAACCAAGGTCGGGTACGTGCTGCCTTACAGCCGCTTGCAGGAGGCAGAGGCGGACCGCATCGGACTCGTGCTCATGGCAAAAGCCGGCTATGACCCGAGAGAGGCTATTGCTCTCTGGGAAAGGATGAGCCGCAGGGAAAGTGGCCGAACTGTTGAATTTCTGTCCACTCACCCGGTCCCGGAAACGCGCATCGAGAACATCAAGTCACTACTGCCCGAGGCGATGAGGTATTACAAGGGGGACAGATAATGCAGAGAACCTGCCTCATAAAGTTGTCCAAGGTTCGATACGAAATCAGGAGGGGAAATTTCTCATGAGAATCGCAGTAGTCGGAATCGGCGGTGTGGGCGGGTATTACGGCGGAAAGCTTGCACTGGCATACGCGGGCAAAGGGGAGCACGACGTCATCTTCATTGCCCGAGGAGAACACCTCCAGGCAATCAGGAAGAAAGGCCTTTGCCTGATAACCCCCGAAGGGGAAACATTGACGGTCGTACCGACCCTAGCAACGGACAGGTCGGAAGAGGTCGGCACCCTCGACATAGTCCTCTTCTGCACAAAGAGCTATGGCCTCGAAGAATCGGCCCGGATGATCACAGAGAATGTCCACGACGGCACTGTCGTCCTTCCCCTTCTCAACGGCGTAAATATCACAGAACGGTTGAGAAAAGTGCTTCCCGGCTGCACGGTTTTAAACGGTTGTGTCTACATCGGCTCGAACATCGAAGGACCGGGTGTCGTTCACCACAAGGGCGGCACCGGCCAGCTCTTTTTCGGCCCTGACCGGAAAGAGGACATCGAAAAATTCCGTTACCTCGAGGATCTCCTGCGCGGGGCGGGGATCAAGGCAGACCTGGTGGAGGATGTTGCCGTTCAGGTCTGGACGAAGTATATCTTCGTTAGTTCCTTTGCAGGGATAACCTCCTTACGGGGGAAGACCTTCGGCGCCGTCCTGGAAAATGACGAAGACAGGAAAATGCTCCAGGGGCTTATGGCCGAGATCGAAGCAGTCGCGAAGGCGAAGGGGGTGCGTCTGCCTACGGGTATCGTGGAAGAGTCGCTCCGGAAGGGGGCGAGCTTCCCTTACGCCACCAAGACCTCCATGCAGCTTGACTACGAAAAGGGGCGGCCGACGGAAATCGATATCTTCATGGAATACATCATGAATGCCGGAAAGGAATTGGGGATCGCCACTCCCATCCACGAGGAAGTCTACAGGGGGTTGATGGAAAGAAGGTGAGACAGCCCCGGCCCCACCGTGCTGAATAAAAAAACCGGCGTATTCGGTACGGTACGGTGGGAAAAGATAGGGTCGTCAAGACATTCCAGAGGACCGGGCCGTCCTTTCTTTTCTCGGCTTCCAGGATGTCCTCGCCCGCAGAAGCTCCTGACCGTCCCGCTTCCGCAAGAGGAGATGAAAGAAGGAAAGGGGATCTCCCGCCGCCTTCCCGGACCTTGCTACGATTTCCTCGCCCAAAAAGGCCTCAGTGAGGTAGTTGACCTCCAGGTCTGCCAACACCGCCCCTTCCGGTATCTCCGGCGGCAGGCTCCCCATAATCCAGCGGATGTAGCAGGCGCTGTTGGCGTGACGGTTGATGTCGAGGTCGTCGTACTGTACGGTGAAAATCTCTTGCCGGTCACAGCCGTCGATTCTTTCGAGTTTGCCCAGGGGATTGTCGAGGGGAGGGTTGACGGCAGGGGGATGAAGCCGCTCGAGGACCGAACGGACGCGCCGCAAGGGCATCCTTGTCTTTGCATCGATCAGAAGCCAGGCGCTTACCGCGGCGGCGACGGAGGAGCCGTCCTCGCCTGTCACGAGGAAGTCCCTGAGAGCGAAGGGCCCGCGGACGCCGGAAGGCCAGGTTCTGACGTTGATACGGTCTCCCCAACTCAGATAGGCATCTACCCTCAACGCGAGGCGGGAAAGGACCCAGGTGATGTTATCAGAGATAATCTCATGTATCGAAACGCCAAGGGCACGGGCGTGATTCGCCGCCGCCTCCTGAAGATAATTGTAGAGGGAAAGAACGGTGATATTCCCGTGAGGGTCGGCCTCGTAAGAGCGGACCTTGTGACCTTCAGTCCAGATTTTCCCGGCGACGTCTGCCTCTCCTTTTTCGTCCGCCGATCGTTTTTCGTTTTCTTCTCCCATGATTGAATCCAGAGGGAATAGCTCAGACTGTTGCAGCGGGATTATATTCAAAGCCCGCGGGCGAGTCAATGCCCAAGGAGTCGTGGAAAAGGTTGCACGAGAAGGCGATCCATGGTTAACTCTGTGGAGATGCTCAAACTACACAGTGATAGATGATGAGTGATAACCGGTTGTTTAGGGATGGGAACAGGCGATGAAACGCAGGGGACGGATAAAGGTCTTACAGGGCAAGATGCGAGAAGCTGGCCTCTACGGCGTCCTTCTCTTCTATTCCCGGGACATCTTCTATTACACGGGGACGGCGCAGCCTTCCTACCTCGCGGTCTCGACGGTGGACTACCGCCTGTTCGTGAGGAGCGGCTTTGACTTTGCTTTGAACGATGTTTTCATCGACCCGGAGAAAATGAAAGAGGAGCGGCGGCTCGAAAACATCCGCCGGGAGTTCTTCCCCGATATCCGGGAAGGAACGAAGGTCGCGACGGAAACGGACGTCTTGACCGTAGAACAATGGCACCAGTTCAGGAAGGCCTTTCCCGGATGCGAGTTTGTCAACGTCTCGCCGCTGGTCCTCGGGCAGAGAATGGCAAAAGAACCGGGGGAGGTCGAATGCATACGGAAGGCATGCGATGCGGTCCATAGAGGCCACGAGGCCGTCCTCGCGAACCTGCGCGAGGGCATGACGGAGTTGGAGCTTTCGGCAATCGTCGAGAACGCACACCGGTTGGCCGGTCACGAAGGGATCTTTTTCATGAGACAACCGGATTTCTTCATGAGCCGTGGGCCTATCTCTTCGGGGTCCAATCTTTTCAAGGTGAGCGGCGTCGTGTACACCATAACCGGGGTAGGATTGAGCGCCTCCGTTCCGGCCGGACCTTCTCGAAGAAAGATCAAACGCAGGGACCTGATAATGGTCGACATCCCCACCCACGTTGATGGATACCACGCGGACCAGACGAGGACGTACTGTCTCGGGAAGGCGCCCGAGGCCGTCCATGCCATGTACGACGACCTGAGGGCGATCGCCGATTTCCTGATCCAGGAGATGAGGGCGGGTATGAGATGCGACGAGATATACCGGCTTGCCCTCGCAAAAGCAGAAGAACTCGGACGCTCCGGTCAATTCCAGGGCTTCGGCTCCGGGAAAAGAGGGCGTCTTATCGGCCACGGCATAGGCCTGGAACTGAATGAACCACCGATCCCATCCGAATACGACCGATCCGAGATCGCGGAAAACTACGTCATCGCCCTCGACATCCACATGATGGACGAAGCCCTCGGTGTCGTCAAACTCGAAGACATGATCCTGATCAAAAAAGAAGGAAACGAAATCCTGACGAAAAGCCCCCGGGAGCTTTTCGAGGTCGGATATTAACGACGGCGGGAGAGCGATCGTGGGGAAGATGCCTTTGGAGAATCGGGACATCCCTCTCACGGTTCTGACGGCTTTTGTTCGTAGTCAATAAAGGAGAGGTGCGATGGTAAACAACACCGTAAAGATGATGGTTGCAGCGCTGCTTGTCCTCTTCGTCTCGGCCGGCGCCGCTTCCGCGGCGGACGAAGTCCTCGCGCGCATCGGAAACAGAGTGGTCACCCAGAAAGACATCGAATATCTCATAGCGCTGTACCCTGAAAACGAGCAGGCCCTACTCAGGGGAAGCGTGGAGTACCGTGAGGTGCTCTTGAAGAACATGGTCACCGTCATCGTCGTCTCCGACATAGCCAAGAAGAAGAACTTCGATAAAAAGGGAGACATAGGAAAGCAGGTCGAGCTCATCATGAACGAATACCTCGCCCGGGCTTACGTCGAACAAGAAATCCTGGGCGGAGTGACGGTGAGCGATGAGGAAATCGAAAAATACTACAGAGTCAACCCGTCGGCCTTCGAAAGTCCGGAACGACTTCGCGTCAGGCACATACTGATCACCGTCAAGCCGGGGGCGTCCGAAGGGGAGAAGAACGCAGCCAAGAAAAAGACAACGGACATCCTGGAGCGGGCCAAAAGGGGAGCGGATTTTGCCAAACTGGCCGAAGAGTATTCCGAAGATCCCGGTTCAAGGCAGAAGGGCGGCGACCTGGGTTACATCACAAGGAAGACTACGATGCCGGAACTCGAAGATGCCGCTTTCGCGCTGGAAGTCGGGGAAGTCGGCGGTCCTATCGAGACTGCCTTCGGCTTTCATCTCATCAAGGTGGAAGAGAAAAAGAAGGCCTCTGTTGCGCCCTTTGACCAGGTAAAAGAAGAAGCCCGGGCCAAAACGCTCCAGGAGGCAAAACAAAAGAAGGTAAACAGCTTCATCGACCAGGCCTTCAAGGACGCCGGCGTGAAATTCGTCGCACCAGTAGGGGAAAAGAAAAACTCCCTGTCTTTGACCCCTTAGCCCGTGCCTTCTCCTATGCCAGGTCGCTTTCGTGCGGAAGGGCATACCGAAAACTTCCACTCCCTCCATAGAGATGGGCAAAGCTGACCAGACCCTCTTCCGAACGGAGAAAACGGGTAAGACTTGCGTCCATCATAACCGATACGCCCGCTTCCGGAAGGCCGGGAAACAGACTGTAGACCTCATAACCGCTCATGAGGTAACAATAGTCAAAGTCATCGAGATCTTTTCCAAGCCAGAGGGCATCCAGTCCCACGTCGTTTTCGTCGAAAAACCTGGTAAGGTCCTCCCGCCACCGGCGAGCCGCTTGCTCCCCGGCTGCTTCGGGACTCCGCCCAATGAAAGCTCCTTTGGTTTTCGTTGACTTTTCCTCTGCCATGACATCCTCCAGTTTATTTTAGGATAACGGCCTGAGACTGAGGTAATCATAATCCGTGCCAGAGGAAGCACACGGGTTAATCTATTCCAAGTACTGAACTTTACTGATAATGAGAGATCGGACAGACGTCAAGGGTCCCCGAGGCCGGCTTGTGACCGCGTAACGGTCTTCGCAGTGGGAAGATTTTTGCGCATACCCAACATGTGAGGTGGTGGATACCGTGCCGAAGGATCAAGTCAGGAAAACAACTGGTGGGGGGTCAGAACTTACCGAAAAATTCCTGGAGCTCCCGGATGAACGAGACTTTCATGTCCGGGTCAACACCATCCTCGAACAGGAATTCCAGGGTAAAGACGATGTTGTAGTCCACGGCGGATGTCTTATACTCTTGAGTCGCCGTGACGACGATGTCCTTCAGCTTATCGATGAGGTCGTGATGAGACAGGTCGATCTTTCTGATGATAAGGTTGATCGCTTCCTTGGCGTCGGAAGGGTTTTCAAGGACGATTTCGATTCCGTCGAGCTTTTTGACCGCCTTGACGATTTTATCTCTCTCCACCCTGATCTTCATACGCTTCCTCGCCGATTAAATTCTGCGCATCTTTTAATCATATGAAATCATAATGAATCGTCGCATCTGGGGTCAAGAAAAAAACATCAGTGTTGACTTTCACTTGCTTAACCCCTAAAGTCACCGTGGAAATTTTATGCTTCTTCTTCTGTCTATATTTTTTGTGCTCTACGGAGCGGTGCATGTCTACGCCTTTGCGAAGGTGAAAGCCGCCTTTGCGATCGGCCTCCACAGTTCCCTCCTCCTGGGTGTCTGGATGGCGTTGATGACAGTCGCCCCGATCCTAATCCGTCTGCTAGAAAAACACGGTTACGACCTCCAGGCACGCCTACTGTCCCATGTAGGGTACCTATGGATGGGCTTCATCTTTCTCTTCTTCTCCACCGGCCTCGCGGTCGACGTTTACCGCCTGGCCATACAGGGCATCGGGGTCGTCTTACGTTATGACGTCGTGCCGCTGATGCCATCTCCACGGATGTGCTTCTTGCTGCCCCTTTTTTGCGCCCTTTCCCTAGGGACCTACGGGTATTTTGAGGCGAAAGACATCCGGACCGAAAAAATCACCATCCGGACATCCAAACTCCCGAAGGGTGTAGACAAGATGAGAATCGCGCAGGTTTCCGACGTTCATCTTGGCTTGATCATACGGGAGGAACGTCTCCTGCAGGTCATAGAAGAAGTGGAAAGGACGCGACCCGACATCTTGATATCAACGGGTGACCTGGTGGACGGCCAGACCAACAGTCTTTCCGGGCTTGCGGCACCCTTTACCCGGGTTAACCCGCGATACGGGAAATACGCCGTCATGGGCAATCACGAGTTTTACGCCGGACTCCCTCAGGCCCTTGAATTCACGACACAGGCCGGATTCACCGTCTTGCGGGGTGAGGCCGTCAGTCCCGGTGGGGTGGTCAATCTTGTCGGAGTCGATGACCCGGCCGGCGAGGTCCTCGGTCTCTACCAGCATGTGCCGGAAAGAGACCTGCTGACCGATCTCCCCCAGGAGAGATTCACCATACTCCTCAAACACCAACCCCTCGTCGAGGAAGAGGCCCTCGGCATGTTCGACCTCCAGGTTTCCGGTCACACGCATAAAGGTCAGATATTTCCCTTCCGCCTCATCACAGGTATTTTCTTTCGGTACAATTCGGGATGGTTTGACCTCGGCAAGGGATCCCATTTGTACGTGAGCCCCGGAACCGGGACCTGGGGTCCGCCGATCCGCCTCCTATCCCCGCCGGAAGTGACGCTCTATGAGCTTGTCCGAGAATGACCTGTCCGCCTGTCGTGTAGCGACCGGACAAAAAATCCCGTGTTTTTTCGACCTTGAAAATTGAAGCCCGAACCGTAACCCTTTAATGTCCTTGACCGACTATTTCATTCCGTGATAGCTTTTTGTCGATTGATGCTCCAGTCTTTCCAAGCAAAACCACTGGGTCGGGAGGTTTGGAAATGGAAGTGGCGCTACGCAAAGAGGATAATACAGTGGTCGTCTCAGTCAAGGGCAGGATGGACTCCGTCTCCGCCGCGGATTTCGAAAAAATATTAGAAGACCGGTTGGCGGCCGGAGAGACACGCTTCATCCTGGATTTCAACGACCTGGAATACATCAGCAGCGCCGGTCTCCAGTGTATCCTCGCGGCGGCGAAACAACTTGAACCCAAACAGGGGCAGATTGCGCTTGCCGCCCTGAAGGGAATGGTCCGGGAAGTCTTCGAGATTTCGGGGTTCAGTTCCATCTTTCCGATCTATGAGTCTGTGGATGCCGCGCTCGCTGAGAGGTAACGCCCCATTTTGGGAGAGATGAGTCATGCTAAGGTTGAAATTGCCTTCCGGCATGGGAAACCTGAGAAGTTTCGTTAGGTTCATTTCCGACTTTGCTCAAAGCCACAACCTGTCGGGGAAAAAGGTCCGTGAGGTCGAGTTAGCCGTCGAAGAGGCGATGGTCAATATTTTCCGATACGCCTATCCGGAAAAGGCAGGAGACGTGATGCTGGGATGTGAAATGAATGATGACGGACAGCTTGTGATCCAGATCGAGGATACGGGAGTTCCGTTCGACATTACCTCCATCCCGGAGCCAAGGCTCTGTGCAGACATCAGAAACCGCAATGTCGGCGGTCTCGGCATATTTCTGATCCGAAAGATGGTAAACGAAGTCCATTACCGGCGCGAAGGCGACCGGAACATCCTGACCCTCATCGTCTATCCGGAACGGCGGACATGCGGCGGACCCGACCGGAGTTCATTTTTGTCGCAGCATGGAAGAAGGGTCTGAAAAACACGGTATGGGCGATAAACCGAAAGTAAGGGTAGAAAAATATCTAAGAGGGTCGGTCCTAAACGACGTGGTCGAGCTCGAAAAGCGCGTCTGGAATAAGCAGGGCTACAGAGAAGTGAATGCACCGATGCTGTATTTCGAACTCGCTTACCTCACGAACGGCCTGGTCCTGACCGCTTTTGACGAAGGCCTTTACACGAAGGAAGAACGGGCCGAGATGGCGAAGGCCGACCCCTGGTACGCAGACGACCATCCCATCGGTTTTCTGGCCTGCTTCGCGGACTTCGACAAACGAGGTCATTTTTGGTACGGCGCGAGGATGGGTGTGGACCGCCGGTACTGGGATAAGGACGTCGCCGACGCGCTGCTCAAGATACTGTACGAATGCGCCCTGGAGAGAGACATCGGCCGTATCCGCTGGACTTACGACCCGCTGGTATCCAGAAACGGCTACATTTACATCCACAAGATGGGGGCGACGGTGAGCGAGATCGGTTTCGATTATTACAGCGCGGTTTTCACGAGCGATGAGTTCAACCGCGGCATCTCGACGGACCGGCTGATCGTAGAATGGCAGGTAGATTCGGCACGGGTCAAAGAAAGGTTCGAAAAGGGGATATTGCCCCCCCTTCACGACACATCCGAGATGACAGAGGAAAACACCGTCAACGAAATCGAGATCGACGAGCAAGGCCTGGAAAAACCAGGCGACAAAATGCTCTTCAACCTGAAGACGTCGCCGCTCTTCATCGAGATTCCCTTCAACCAAGACAAACTGTTGAAGGCCGACCGTGCGAAGGCGCAAGCCCTTAGGGACAGGATCCGCGGCCTCTTTATGCATTATCTGGCGAGGGGTTACGTGGTCAGGGGTTTCGTCGTGAAAAAAGAACCCGACGGGCGAAGAAGGCCGTTCTATAGACTGGAGCGGGAGACCAAATTTCAGTCCCTGGACCTTTGATGGTCTTCAATGGAAAACCGACCCAAAAAGCGGAGGTGGAGGCCGACAATCGGGATCAGGACAAAAGTACTGATCGCCTTCATCGTGCTGCCCCTCGTCTCCATCGCCGCCTTCGGCTATTTCGCGCTCAGTGACATCAGGAAAATCGGTGAATACGCCCTCCTGAGCAGCACCGTCCTCGGAGAGAGCGCGGCAACCGACAGTTCAAGGGCCTTGGAGCAGCTCGGTGAAACGATCATCGCGCAGAAAGCGGCCGATGTAGCGCTTCAGTGTAAGATCTTCATAGACGCCCACCCCGGGATGACCATCGAGGACCTCCAGCATAACCGTGAATTCCGGAAGATAGCCGTGCAACCCGTCGGGAAGACGGGCTACACAATCCTCTATGAGAAATCGGGAATAATGCGGTTTCACCTCAACCCGGAGCTCATAAACTTCGACATGCACAACTGGAGGGATAAACTGCCCGACTTCTGGCACATCTTCGAAAAAACCTTCGACGGAAGGCCCAACAGTGGATATTACGACTGGCAGGATGTCGACGGCAGTATCCGACGTAAATTCATGGCAATCGTGCCCGTGAGCGGGACGCCTTACATGGTGGCTGCGACGACTTACATACATGAATTCTCCATCCCTATGGAGGAAACAAAAAAGAAGATTTCTGAGGCTACCCGCAGCATAAACGCCCACGTGAACCAGATGCTGGACGGTATCTACGTCACCTTCATCCACTTCATCATCATCATGGTCATCGCTATCCTTGTCATCTCTTTCTGGCTTTCCCGGACGATCACAAGACCTATCGTAGCCCTGACGGAGGGGGCGAAGGCCATAGGCCGCGGCGAGCTGAACTACCGCGTCGAGGTGACCACCGACGACGAATTCGGAACCCTGGCCCGGGCCTTCAACAGGATGGCCTCTGACCTCAAGGAACACATGGCGGAACTGGCGCGCACGACAGCCGATAAGGAAAGTTTCCGCAAAGAGTTGGAGATCGCCCGCCGCCTCCAGAGAAGGTTGCTACCCGATCGGCCGCCCAGTATACCCGGATACGATATCGCCGCCGACAACCTGCCCGCCCGTGAAGTGGGCGGGGATTTCTTCGACTTCATCCCCATGACGGAGGACCGGTGGGGGTTCGTGATCGCCGACGTCTCAGGGAAAGGCATAACGGCGGCCATCTTCATGGGTCTCTCAAGAACGATCGTCCGCGCCACCATGACGAGAACCCTTGACATATCATCCTCCCTGCAACAGGCAAACGACCTCATCTGCCGGGATTCCACCTCGGGCATGTTCGTAACGCTCTTCTATGCAGTCCCGATTCCGGAGGAGAGAAAACTACGGTACGTCAACGCCGGGCACAACCCGCCGCTGCTGCTCAGAAAGGGATCCGATGAGATGGTCGCCCTGAGGGGCAAGGGGATAGCCCTCGGGGTAAAACAAAACATCCGCCTGGAAGAAAACGTCATCGACATCGGGCCCGGCGACACTCTCGTCCTGTACACCGACGGGGTAACCGAGGCGGTCAACGAAAATGGCGAGGCCTTCGGGGAAGAGCGGCTCAAACATGCCATCCGCGAGAGTCGCTACGCCACGGCCCGGGAGATCATCCTCCGGATACAGGACGCGGTTCTTGCCTTCTCCGGCACCCTGCCTCAGTTCGACGACATCACCCTGTTGGTCGCCAAGGTCAAATAAGACGCTCTCGCAATAGACTTCGTGCCAGGCCCGTCTAACCGACCCTCTTCCCGCAGAACAACTTCATCACGAAGGAAACCACCGTTTCGCCCCGCTGATTATTGATCCGGTTGCGGACGGTCAGTATCCCCTTGTCGTTGCCCTTATCGGTTATGTCGATGACCTCGACCTCGCAGTGAATGGTGTCGCCTATCCTGGTGGGCGCCGTGAATCTGACCTCATCCATGCCATAAAAGGCAATAAAAGACTTGGGAAGATAACTCGAATAAGGCCCCAACCTGAATGGTAAGGCCATTCCGACGCTCAATGTCAACATCCCATGGGCAATCCGGCCCTTGAAAGGTGTCCCGGCGGCATACTCCACGTCCGTGTGGAGAGGGTGCCAGTCTCCGGTGAATGCCGCAAAACTGACTATGTCCGCTTCGGTGACTGTTCTCGCCGGTGATACCATCTTCTCGCCGATAGTGTAATCGTCAAGATAAAGGTGCTCCTTCGCCATTTTTTCCTCCTCGATTCATTTTGACCGCTGCCAAAACGCTTTCCGAACACCTCTACCCGTACCGGCATTTTGCCATCTTTCAGCGGAAATACTAGAAAGAGCTTAAATACTTATTGGTAAGCTTTGACCTCCTCCTCTCCCCGGAGGACGCGCAGACCGCCCTCGGCAAGGGCCAACATCTCGTCCTCGCCGGGATACACAAACAAGGGTGCCAGGAAGCCGACTCTCTCTTCTATCAGGCCCTTAAGCATCTCCGAATACGCGAGTCCCCCGGTGAGGATGACGCCGTCTACCTTACCTTTCAAGACCGTGGTCATGGCGCCGATGTCTTTGGCGATCTGGTAGGCCATGGCTTCAAAAATCAGTTCCGCCCTTTTATCCCCTCCCCTGATCATCTCCTCGACCTTTTTCGCGTCCGTGGTGCCAAGGTATGCCGCAAGGCCGCCCTGCCCCACGAGCCTAGTTTGGAGCTGTTTCCTGTCCAGTTTAGAAGACGCTGCGAAGTCGAGGAGTTCCAGGGTGGGGAGGGCACCGGCCCGCTCCGGAGTCAGCGGGCCTTCGCTCAGGCCGTGAGTACAATCTATCATCCGGCCCATCCGATGGGCGCCGATAGAAACACCGCCCCCGAGGTGGGCCACAACGACGTTGATCTCCTCGTATTTTTTCCCCAACTTCGCGGCGTACCTCCTGGCCGCCATCTTCTGGTTCAGGGCGTGGGCGATGCTCCTCCGCTCTATCTCGGGGATGCCGGAGACCCTGGCGAGAGGCTCGAACTCGTCGGTGCTCGGCGGGTCGATCACGACGGCGGGCATGCC
>CAZRAC010000034.1:0-16353 GCA_964597995.1 uncultured Syntrophaceae bacterium
TCCTTCATGAACGTCCTTTCCTGTTTAAGGCCGGGCAAATACTATCAAACCTGACTCGAATGTCAAGGCGATGCGCGGGTATTTACGGCCCGGGAGGGACATTCCGAAGGGGAACAACGGCGATATAAAACTTAAGGATCGTTCTTGACAATTTTAAGGTCTTAATATAGGTTCTTTCTCCACCGGACAATCGTGATGCCGATGTAGCTCAGCCGGTAGAGCAAGCGATTCGTAATCGCTAGGTCAGGAGTTCGAATCTCCTCATCGGCTCCAGAATTCAAAAAAAGGGCGCACCAAACAGGCGCCTTTTTTATTTTGGGAACGGCCGATAAGGCCATGCACCGCGATTTAGACGTTCACCTCGGCCACACTCAGACGTGAAGTTCGACAACATCCCCGTCTCTCAGTACGTGATTCTTCTCGACCTTCTGGCCCTCGAACCTCGCCGAACCCCAGATGCGGGCGTATTTAAGTTTCGTCGCAAAGTCCTTGTGGATCCGTTCCGCCAGTTCGATCACGGTGCTCCCGGAACGGATGGTGAACGGCAGGGAGTAGTCCGGCTCCTTTCCGGGCGGTTTGGAGTAGACCCGGATGATCCCCGAGACATCAAAGATCGCCCTCTTGAGCTCTTCCAGGTTTTCTTTCCTGTGGACGGAAACGGTGATGACCGGGAGCGTCGCTCCCCATTTCCGCTTCAGCGCTTCGACGCCTTCATCGGCACCGGGGAGGTCTTTCTTGTTGGCGACGATAAGCGCCCTTTTGTAAAGCCCAGGCCGGCCATCGAGACCCCGGCCCGTCACGTGGATATTCCAACGCTCAATTTGTTCTAGGAGAAGCGCCGCCTGGGTATCCGGTTCATCCCCCAGGTCCAAGACCAGGAGAAGTGCGTCTGTTGTCCTGAGGATCCCCGACACCCAACCGTCCGTCGAATCATTCCCGATGGGCGGCAGGTCCACGAGTTGGATATGGATGTCTTCAAAGGGCATCATCCCGGGCAGGGGTAGTACCGTCGAAAGAGGATAATCGGCGATGACGGGCTGGGCGTTGGTCAGGCAGGCGAGCAGAGACGATTTCCCCGTATTAGGGAAACCCACCAGGGCCAGTTGGGCCGCGCCTTCCCTCTGAATGTTGTAAAGGCTGTCGCGACCCCCCTTCTTCGACTTTTTTAGTGCCAGGGCCTCTTTGTTCAACTGGGAGGCCCTGCGCCTCAGGTCGGCCCGCAGCTTGTCCGTTCCCTTGTGCTTCGGGACACTGGCGATGAGGTCTTCAAGGGCCGCGAGCTTCTCCGCCAGTGTGGCGGCCTGCTTGTATTTCTTTTCGGCCTCGAAATATTCCGGTGGAAGATTTGCGGGCATGTTCAACCCCCGTTTCCGGTTTCCGTTCTCATCAATAGATTTCCTGACAGATGAGTAAACTCGACCCTTGAGAACCGGCTCTCATGACTTTGCAAACATCATCTTCAACGAAACAAGAAACAGAATAACTCCGAAGATACGCCCCAATGTTACATCCGACAGGCTCACGGCAATCTTCGCACCTAACCATCCCCCCGTAAAAAGCCCCGCGCAAATCAACCCGGCCGCTTTCAGGTCAACATATCCCTGATGATAATAAGTCAGCGCCGCCAGTATCCCGACCGGCGGCACGAGAAGCGCGAGCGTCGTGCCCTGGGCAAGATGTTGCGACATGCCGAAAAAAAACACCAAGGCGGGAACGATGATGATCCCACCGCCGAGGCCTATCAGGCCGCTCATTATCCCGGCAAAAAGCCCCAGAAGGACAAGAAGAAACGCATTCACCATCGTCGACACCCCCTCCGCAACGAATCACACACTCGGTAATGTCTATGTATACCGGATGTCCGGCGATCCTTCAAGGATTACAGAAACAGAATTACGGTCGGCCCCAGATGACGACCGGACGGTCAGGGCAAACCGGGCGCGTCGAGCCCCGCCTCTTTCAGGTCCGCCACGATCACGACGATGCATTTATCGGGGTAGAGATACCGTTTCGCAACGTCCTGAATCTTTTCGCGGGCAACCGCCAGAATGAGAGAGGGATATTTAGAGGGGTAGTCAAGGCCAAGGCCGAAATATTCCACCTGTGCGAGAAAACCGGCGAGCTTAGCCTGGGTATCCATCCGCATCGGGAAGCTTCCGGTCAGGTATTTCTTCGCACCGTCGAGCTCTTTGACCTTTACAGGAGAGGCCTGTATCAGTTTCATCTGGTCCAGGACGATCCGGATGGCCTCACGAGCCGAGCTGTTCTTGGTCTGGATCGAGACCTGGAATGACCCCGGATACCGACGGGCGTCGAAGAAGCTACCGACGGAATAGGCAAGACCCCGCTTGACGCGGATTTCGTCGAAGAGCCTAGAAGAAAAACCACCGCCCCCTAAGATGTAATTCATCAGTACGACGGCATAATAATCCGGGTTATCCCTGCTCACCCCCGCATGGCCGATCACGATATTCGCCTGGGTGATGGAGCGGTTTATCTTAACCGTCTTCGGTCCTTCCGCGAAGGCGCTCTTGAAAGGAACGGCCACGCCATCTCCGGCCTTCCAGGCATCGAGAAGGGGTACCAAACTTGCGCGCACTTCCGCGACGGTCACATCACCAGCCACAACGAGGATGGCGTTGTTCGGGCAATAGTTTTCCCGGTAGAAGCGCTCTACGTCCCCCCTCGCAACGGCGGGAAGGGATTCCTTCGTCCCTTCCACGGGATGGCCGTAACCGCTGAGATAGAGTTCTTTCTGAAAAGCCTTCTCCGCAACCATGTCCGGCTGGTCTTCTTCAGACTGGATCGCGGCCAACGTTTTTTCCACTTCTCTCCCGACCTCATCGGCCGGAAAGACAGGACGGGTCAGGACATCCATGAAGAGGTCGAAGCCCCTGTCCAGGTCCTTCTTGAGCACGCGGAGGCTCAGGACCGCATAGTCGGGCCCCGCCGCGGCGCCGAGAGAAGCCCCCAGAAAATCGAGCTCCCGGTTGATGGCCTCTGCCGTCCTCTTCTCCGTACCGAGGAGGAGTCCCTGGGCAGTCAAACGGGCAAGGCCCTCCTTGCCGGGCGGATCCTTGCGGGACCCCGAATCGACAAGAAGCTGAAGGGTCGCGAAGGGGAGCGAATGCTCCTCCGCTACGATAACCTTCAGCTTGTTCGGCAGGACGAACCTTTCCACGGGCGGGAAGGCATAAGCCGGCGCCGCGACCGTGATAGAAGCTGCTATAAAGGTCACCGTCAGGCCTGTACCGGGTTTAAGATTCAAGGTTCCCGATTCGAAGCCATGAAAAATGTTCCGCACCTTCCAAAAAGGCCGCAGGAGCAGTTGCAGTAAAAAGCGAGCAGTCATTTTCCCTATCCTGACTTTGACCCTAAAAACCGATTAAACACTGTGTCCGAGGTCCGTGCCTCCATACCGTATCATCACCGTATCATCTGATCCGGCCCCGGTACCCCCTGCGGCGCCGGCCTTCCCTCGGTCGGCGGCAGGGGGATGAGGATGCCGACTGTCGAGTTCTGGCGTGTGAAGTATTTTCCGGCGACCCTGCGGACATCCGCTGCCGTTACTTTCCTGATCGCGGGCAGATAATCGTCCAGCCTTCTCCAGCCCCCCGCCATCTCAAACCGCGCCAACATCATCGCCTGACTGAAAAGGGAATCCTGGCCGTACACGAAAGCGGCTTCGAGCTGATTCTTTGCCTTCTCAAGCTCATCGTCCCCCACCTGTTCCCTCTGCAAACGCTCCAGCTCCCCGTCAACCGCCTTTTCCACCTCGGCAACGTCCTTGCCAGGCATAGGCACGGCGGAGAGGTAGAAGAGTCCAGGATCATGGGATAAGAGAGGATGGTCGGCATCTACCTCGAGGACGAGCCGCCTCTCCCGGACCAGGTTCTGGTAAAGCCGGGAGCTCTTTCCCCTCGAAAGTAAGGCCTCGATCACCTCCAAGACGTAACTGTCGGGGTCGGAGAGGTTCGGTACGTGGTAACCCTTGACCACGAAGGGGAGCTTTGCCTCCTTCTCGACGCAAACCCTCCTCTCCCCCGACTGCGGAGGCTCGGCATTCCTTTCCTGCGGTGGTCTCGCACCCTTCGGATAGGAGCCGAAGGCCTTCCTGATCATCCTGAGTACCTCCTCCTTCTTGAAATCTCCGACCACTACGAGGAAGGCGTTAGCTGGGCTGTAGTAAGTCCGGTAATGGGCCTTCAGGTCGTCGAGGGTCAGGCGTTGCAAATCCTCCATCCAGCCGATGACGGGCCAGTGGTAAGGACTGACGGCAAAGGCGACGGCGTACACCTGCTCGAAAAGATAAGCCTGGGGGTTATCTTCCGTCCTGAGCCTCCGCTCCTCCATCACCACCATCCTCTCGGTCCGAAAATCCTTCTCCCGGAGGACCAAGTGGCGCATCCGGTCGGCCTCGAGATCGATCGCCACCCCGACACGGTCGGCGCTCAAGTTCTCGTAATAGGCCGTAAAGTCGTGGGATGTGAAGGCATTGTTGTTGCCGCCGTTTTCTTCGATGATGCGGACAAACCTCTCTCCGCTTACCTTCTTGGTCCCTTTGAACATCATGTGCTCGAGCAGATGAGAGAGGCCTGTCTTGCCCCAGTTTTCATTCCTGGAACCGACCCGGTACCAGACCTGGAAAGTGACGAGCGGCACCTTGTGGTTCTCGAGGAGGATTACCTTGAGACCGTTCGGAAGGACAGACTCGGATACCCGGTCGGCCGGCCCGGCAAAGACAGGTGAGACAAGGCACAAAAACAGGATGACTGTTCCCAGTAAAAAGCAGCGCCTGCCCTTTAGGGCTCGACCCGGAATCAACCCAGCAAAAACTCTGGATTCCCGCTTTCGTGGTAATAACATGCCCATTGCCACGCCCTGTCTTCCCATCTGAACCATAGTGAAGGCCTGCCGCATAGGCGACGACTCTCGACCTTCTTTGAACCCTTTTTAAAATGTGATCGAGACGAAGAAGGTCTGCCCTTCCCTCGTGATCAGGAACAGCACGGGTTTCCCCTTTTCGACCCCCGCCATGACTTTCTCATAGTCTTTCAGGCTTCCGATCTTTGTACGGTTTATTTCCCTGATCACGTCGCCGACCTGGATGCCCGCCATGTCGGCAGGGCTGCCGCTCTCGACATCGACAACCACTACACCCCTTCGATCCTTGAGGCCGAGCTGCCGCTGCAACTGCGGAGTTATGTTCTCCACGGCGATACCGATGTCCTTCCTGACACCTCCTTCCCTTTGAGCCGCCATCCTCTCCTCGGTCATCTCGGCTACGGTCACCTTGACCTCCGTTTCCTTGCCGGAGCGGATGATCCTCATGGACACCGTTTTGCCTACAGCCGTCTCGGCCACGTACCGTGAAAGGTCTGAGAAGTTCTTGACTTCCCTGCCGTCGAAGGAAACGATGACGTCTCCCGTGACTATTCCCGCCGCTGCTGCCGGCCCATCAGGAACGACGTCCGCCACGAGCGCTCCCTTTTCGCTCTTCAGGCCTAAGGATTGAGCAATCTCGGGCGTGATGGTCTGGATGGACACGCCTATCCACCCTCTGACGACCTTCCCTTTTTCCTTGAGCTGAGGTACTGCCGTCTTGGCCATGTTGATGGGGATGGCAAATCCGATACCCTGACCGCCGGCAACTATCGCCGTGCAGATGCCGACCGCTTCACCCTTCAGGTTCACCAACGGCCCACCGCTGTTGCCAGGGTTTATCGGGGCGTCCGTCTGGAGGAAATTGTCGTATGGCCCCGCACCGATTACCCGGCCGGTTGCACTGATGATTCCCTGGGTAACTGTATTCCCCAAACCGAAGGGGTTACCCACGGCGATTACCCATTCACCGACCTGAACGCTGTCGGAATCACCGAGCGGCAGAGTCGGCAGGTCTCGGAAAGGCGAAGAGATCTTGATCAGGGCGATGTCCGTCTTGGAGTCCCTCCCGATGACCTTTGCCTTGAACTCGCGCCCGTCGGCAAGCTTGACTTTGATCTCGTTCGCACCCGCCACCACATGGTTATTGGTCAAGATATAACCATCCTTGTCAACGATAAAACCTGAACCCAGGCTTTGTTGCTTCAATTCTCTGTCCGGTATCTCACCGAAAAAACGGCCGAAGAAATCGTCGAAGGGGCTCCCCTGTGGGCCGAAGAAATGCCGGAAGGGGTTGCCGGGGACCCGAACAGTCTTGGTGGCGCTTATATTCACGACGGCCGGCTTGACCCTCTCGGCAAGCTCCACAAAAGATTGAGGATAACCGATGACCTCGGTCTCTTTCTTGCTGGAGCTCGAGCAGCCGGCTTGATTGCCGACGATCGTCATTAGAAACACCAAAAGAAAGACGGAGATAAAATAGCTTGAACTTCTCTTTTTTTTCATATCCTTTCTCCTCCTTTTACTTTCCCGGTCACCATCATAACCGAATTCCCCTGAAAAAAAGCAAATCTTAGAGTACCGGAGCGGATGTCTTCAAATCCCGGGCCCATTGTCAGAAAAACAGATGGGCCCTATCCTCGAGTTCACAGTTCTTCGGGCCTGAAAGCAACGACGTCGCCTATCTCTTCCGCCCCGGTGAAAAGCATCACCAACCGGTCCATACCGAGCGCCGCTCCGGCGGATTCGGGCATTTTCGCGAGGTCGCGTAAGAACTTCTCCGGCACCGGATAAGGCCTCTTGCCCATGGCGCGCCGCTTCGCCTCTTCTTTCAGAAAGCGCTCCCGCTGCTCTCCGGCATCCGTCAATTCCGAGAAGGCGTTCACGAGCTCCAGGCCGCCGATATAAAGCTCGAAACGTTCCGCGACTTCGGGATTGCCGGACTTGCGCCTCGCAAGGGCGCCCAGCGAAACCGGGAAGTCGTGAATAAACACCGGCCTATCCATGCTCAACCTTGGCTCGACCTCAAAGGCCATCAGTTCGTCGAAAGTGCCGACGGCGAGGGCTTCATCGAGAGGTACCGGCGCGTACCTCTCGAAGGCTTCTTTCAGCGTCAACCGTTCCCAGGGCTTGCGGAGGTCGATCGTTCGGCCCCCGCGTACGAGGCCTCCCGGCATGTCAAGGTCCTGTGCCAGGGTTGTCACCAAGTCCTCACATTCCGACATCAGCTCTCGATAATCCGCCCCCGCTCGGTACCATTCGAGCATGGTGAATTCGGGAAGGTGCCGACTGCCGAGCTCGCCCTGCCGGAAACACCGGCAAATCTGGAATATCCGGGCATGGCCCGCCGCGAGGAGTCTTTTCATGCAGAGCTCCGGTGAGGTATGGAGAAACCAATCACCGGCAGGAACGGCTTCGATGAAGCATTCTGGTGCAGGAGCTGGTATGCGGTGGGGGGTCTCTACCTCGAGGTACCCCCGGCCGACAAAGAAATCGCGAACGCTGTTGACGACCAAAGCCCGCCGCCTGAGAAAATCCCTCCGCCTCGCTATGCGCCAATCTTCCGGAGTCAGAAGATCATTCCTTGACACGCGTAAGGTACTCACCGCTCCGGGTGTCGACACGGATTTTCTCGCCTTCTTCGATGAACGGCGGGACCAATATCCTGTACCCTGTCTCCAGGACGACGGGTTTATAATTTCCGGAGACGCTATCCCCCTTGGCCCAGGGCTCGGCATGTTCGACGCGGAGATCGACCGAATTAGGGAGCGTGACCCCGATGGGCCTGTCCTCGAAGAGAAGAATCTCCACCTCGAGGCTGTCGATGAGATAATTCTTGGCATCCCCTACCTGATCGTCGGTGAGATAAACCTGCTCATAGGACTCAAGGTCCATGAACACATAATTATCTCCCTCTTTGTATAAGTACTGCATCGCCTTCTGCTGGAGGTCCGCCGGCTCGAAGGTGTCGACCTCGCGGAAAGTGCGCTCGAACTGCGCCCCCGTTATCATGTTGCGGAGTTTACACCGGTAAAGGGATTGGCCTTTCCCGGGCTTTACGAAGTTGAACTCTGTGATCGTGTAAGGGTCACCGTCCAGTTTTATTCGCAGACCCTTCCTCAAATCGGCGGCACTGTACATTCGTTGAAGACGCTCCTTCGATAAGACTTTAGACGTGGAGACACGGAAAATATTCTTTAACTACCACACTTTCAAAAAAGAAAAAATAAGAATTTGCCGATCAATGCTCTGCAAAAGTATCATCTGCCCTTGAAAAACAGCGCAAGCACAGAGACGCCCAGACAAGCAGCCGCGAGGACAACGAGCGGCGTCTTTCCGAGCGACGCCTCGCCTGTTCCCGCCTCGCCGAAAAAATAATCCGTCGTTTCAGGACCGGCGACCCCCGCGGCAATGAAAGCGAGAAAAATAAGGCTGTAAACCCAAGTAAGGCTGCGGTCGTCAAAGTTTTCGGCGGTCACGGCGGGAAAGAGACCCAAATTTCCCCCATAATTGAACCCCGTCAGGCAGGCAAAGAGGATGACGGACTGTGGTGAACCCACCGTGTATGCCATCAGAAACAGCACCACGCCCTGAATTCCGCAGAGTACAGCAATAACCCATCTCCGGTCCATCCGGTCCGAAATCATACCCCAAGCCGGGGGGCCAACCACGCTCGCCAGTTGAAAGAGGAACACGGCCAAAGCGGAAACACTCATGGCAATCTTGTTTTCAAGACCTCTCGCCCGGAGGGATTCGATGCCGTAAGGCTGAATTATTCCAGATGCGATATGCCCTGAAAAGGCTGAAACAAAAAAAACGAAGAATATTGCATAGAAAGTATATGACGCTAATTTGTCTCCAAGGCCTCCGGGCATGTACTTAGGCCTGGTAAAGTTATCGGACAGCGCGTGCCATTCCTCCTCCCTTCGGTCAGTATCCGAGCGAGTTACAAAAAAGCTTCCCGCAAGGCAACACACCAAAACAGTCAATCCGAGAAGTATATGGACGACACTCCAAGATAAGAGATGTACGTTGACAAGGTAAACAGCTATTCTACTCCATATAATAACGCCCGATAAAAAACCCGCCGCCACAATCCCCGACGCCAGCCCTTTTTCGGAGGGAAACAGCCTGACGGCAAGGATAACGGGGACTAAATACGCAAAACCTGCCCCGCTCCCGGCAACAATTGCTGCGAAACAGAGCCACATCACGGAGATTTTTCCGGCCATCCCCGCCGCCGCAAGGCCGACGCCGAGGGCCACCCCCCCAGCGCGGACACACAGCCCGGGATCGACCCTGTCAAGGAGTTTCCCCGCCGCCACGGTGGAGAACGCGAATGCAACCAGGGTGAGGGCATGAATCCATCTAAGTTGAACGGAGAAGTCGAGGTGAGCTGAAGTCACCCTTTCAGTCAGTATGGTCGGCCAGGCAAGGATGAGCCCCAGACATACCTCTATGATCACAGAAGCCGTCAATACTAGCATCCGGGTCGAATCAGACCTGCCTGTTCTATGTGTCATAAGGAGTAGATAAAAAGGGGGCAACTTCTATTGCCCCCTTTCCTCGTCGAGCAGTTACGCTTTCTTGACCGGTGGTTTTATAGCCCAGACCACGGCGACGGCGATGAGGCACATGATACCGGAGATGATGAACGATGTCAAAAAGTTGCCTGCGGCATACTGTTTAATCACGATGGTTCCTTTCTCCACCGCTTCATAGGGAACTTTCTGCACAACCGTCATAAGTTTGGGGGCAAGCCAAGGGCCGAAAAGTCCGCCTGCCCCGTAGGCCGTGAACATCCAGCCGTAATTAGCTCCGACGTTTTTCGTACCGAAATAATCCGCCGTTACCGCCGGATAGAGCGCAAGAAATCCTCCGAAACAAAAACCGATACAGGACACCCCGACCAAATAAAGGGTAAAGGAGGACATATAATTCAGCGCAAGCATCACTATACCGCTGAATAGGAACATGACGGCGAGTGTGTTTTTTCGTCCGAGGTTGTCTGAAACCTTTCCCCAGACGATGCGGCCCAGTGCGTTCAATATGGCCACAACCATTATAGCGGTCGCGCCCTGGTCCGTGATGCCCTTGAAGACGTCCTTCGGTATCGTCGTACCCGTACCCGCCAGACCAAGGATGGAAACGGACTGCCAGATGTTGAGAACATTCATGATGATCATCAACCCGGCCGTACAGCCGGCGAAATAAGTCAACCACAGCAAGTAAAATTGAGATGTCTTCAGCATCTCCTGCCATGTGAAATCACTTCCCTGTGACGAGACGCCGGCAACCGATGCAGGCGGATTCCATCCCGCCGGTTTATAACCGGCCGGGGGATTTACCATAAGCTGGGCCCCAAGCACGACTGCTACCAGGAAAATCACTCCCAGCCAGAGGAATGCGGCCATTATACCCTGTGAGGCGATCAGCGCCTTCGCCACGGGTGTGAAGACCAGGGCGCCAGCTCCGAATCCCGCCACAGCAAGGCCGGTGATCAGGCCTCTCATGTCGGGAAACCACTTCACACAGGTCGCAATAGGACAGACATAGGCCGTACCGATTCCGATTCCGCCGAGAACACTGAAGCACAGGGTGAAGACAAGTAGATTCTGTGCAAAAGAAGATAGGACCAATCCCAGGCCTAGCAATATACCCCCCACCGTTGCAACCTTCTTCGGCCCTATCTTATCCTGTATTCTGCCCGCGAAGATGGTGCTGAGGGCAAAAAAGGCAAGGATGATCTGCGAGGGAAGGGCGAGGTCCGTAGCGCTCCAATCGGGAAATCTGGCGCCAAGGGCCGGCTTAAAAACGCTGTAAATATAAACAGCACCGAGACTTACCTGAATCAAGAGAGCGCCGACAACAACAAGCCACCTGTTAAACGTCTTCTGTTCTGCCATAAACAATCGTTCCTCCTTTTCGACATGATGATTCTATAAATAATTCCAACGATTTTCCGCTCTGAATCGGCAGGCAAAATTTTTCGTTCCTTATCCAAATTCAAACCGATTGTCAAACAAAAAGCGCGGGCGACAAAAAGAGGGAAAATCAAAAACGGAGGGAAAATCAAGAAGGTCCAGTCAGTTCATCCGGCGTGTTGACATACGCCCTATCGTATACCAGCCCTATCCTACTTCGATGTCCGAAAAAGCTCTCTGCCGATATGCCGACTTTCTGTTTTTTGCGAGCGTCTCGTCATCGGTTAAAAAGAAGGGGGGATTTCCCCCCTTCTTTCGATCGGTAAGGCCGGTACTATCTTTTTATCTCACCTATCGGAAGCACGACCCTTCCCAGGGACTCGTTCAACACTTCCGCCATCGCCAAATATATAGCCGAAAGTCCACACACGATACCTTCCCAACCTGCCAGTATCCCTATCGCTGCACTGCCTGTCCAATCCCTTATGGCGAGGAGCCAGAACAGTACCGTAAGGCTTAGGAACACGAACTGTATCGCCCTGTTTTTACCGAAGGTGCCGAACCACATGAAAAAAGTAAAAAGTCCCCACATAAAGAAGTACCACCCCATATATCCCACCGGGGTAGCCGGTAACTCCTTAAAAACCAGGATAAATACAAGACTGCACCAGAAAAGCCCGTACGAAGTAAAGGCGGTCACGCCGAAGGTATTGCCCTTTTTGAACTCAAGGATGCCTGCGATTATCTGTGCAAAACCCCCATAGCACAACCCCATCGCAAGTATCATCGACCCCAATGGGTAAAACCCCGCGTTGTGAATGTTCAGAAGCACCGTTGTCATCCCGAATCCCATAAGACCAAGCGGCCCGACATTAGCAAGCTTTCCTTCCATATGTCCTCCCTTTCATGATTAAATTAACGCACTTAATGTACCCACTACCCACATATACGCAGCCACTCATATTGGATTTGCCAACCTTATGGCGGCTGCTTTCTAACAGGGAAGTATGATTTACGTCAAGAAAAAACCGGCCCCCCACTCTATCGACATAGACTGTTATTGCAACACTGTTTATCGCCGTGTAATCAGGATAGTCCAGTGAGGTCATCCGGCGTGTTTATGTTAAGGAACAGGTTCCCGGCTGCGCCAAATTTATTGATCTCGTCTTCCCGGATGACGAGGGTACGGCGGCGGTTGAACAGTTCGCTCACTTTCAATGTACCCCTCTCGATCATCCGCAACATTTCCGGGAGACATCGCCGCGAATAGATCGCGTGCAAGGGCTGAAAGCCCTCTCTTGTCATTGGGACGACTATGTCATAGTTTTCTGCCCTCCGAATCATGTGATCGATGAACCGATCATCCAAAAAGGGCATATCGCAGGCGGCGACGAATGCAATCTCCGCAGAGGAGAAAAACAACCCCGTATAGATGCCTCCCAGGACACCCCCTTCGGGAATCATGTCCTTAACGATAACGGCATCTATGCTTTGATAATCAGTAGGAGTCCGCGTCACCAGGACGACCTCCGCAAAATGCCGCCCAAGAACCCATACCACCCTATCAATAAGGCGTTCGCCCTCAACCTCAAGAAATGCCTTGTTCGTGCCCATCCTGCTGCTCTTGCCGCCGCACAGCACTATGCCGGTCATTCTCGTCTTCCTGAGTATCCTCTCGTCAACATTCCTTGGCCGTAATCGATGATGCCTCGATATAACCCTTTCGGCGGTCGAAGACAAACGGTATTCCTACGGGCAGATTTAGCTTGATAAATTTCATGGCGGGTTGTAGAAATCGATGGAAATTCTCCATAGGAGTGTTCATCAAACATGTACTGGGAAAAAGAAATCGAGGCCATGCCCCGGCGGGAACTCGAGGCGCTGCAGCTCTCCAGGTTGAAGGAGACGCTCAACCGGGCGAAGGCCTCGACTCATTATAGGGAGAAGTTCAACGAAATCAAGTTCGACCCGGATTCCCTCGGTTCACTGGAAGACCTTGGATCCATACCGCTTACCACAAAAGACGACCTTCGCGAACACTGGCCTTACGGGTTTCTCTCCGTCCCCAAGGACGACCTCGTTAGGATGCACTCGTCATCCGGCACTACGGGACGGGCGACCGTCGTCTTTCACACCCTCAAAGACATCCAAGGATGGGCCGACCTCATCGCGAGGTGTATGTACATGGCCGGGGTCAGGAGGAGCGACGTTTTCCAGAACATGATGACCTACGGCCTCTTTACCGGCGGCCTGGGGTTTCACTATGGGGCGGAAAAGGTCGGAGCGTTGGTTATCCCGGCAGGGACGGGTAACAGCAAACGGCAGATCCAGCTCATGCGCGATTTCGACACGACGACGATCCATATCATACCGAGCTATGCCCTGCATCTTTACACCACCTTTGAGGAAATGAAAATCGACCCTAAGAAGGACACGAGACTGAAGTTCGCCTTTCTCGGCGCAGAACCGCACTCCGAGAAAACACGACTGAAGATAGAGGAACTGTACGGGTTGAAGGCGTTCAACTCCTATGGACTCTCCGAAATGAACGGTCCCGGCGTGGCCTTCGAATGCCCTTTCCAGAACGGGCTGCACCTCTGGGAGGACCATTTTCTCATGGAAATCATCGACCCCGACACGCTGAAACCGTTACCTGAAGGCGAAGAAGGGGAACTCGTCCTCACAACCTTGACGAGGGAGGGAATGCCGATCCTCCGTTACCGAACGAAGGACCTTACTCGGGTGATGCCCGGCCCTTGTCCCTGCGGCCGAACGCACCGCCGGATCGAGAGGATCAAGGGAAGAACCGACGACATGCTGATCATCAAGGGCGTCAACATCTTCCCGATCCAGGTCGAGAAAAAGCTCATGGAGATACCGGGAGTCGGAAGAAACTTTCAGATTATCTTGGAAAGGGAAGGCTTCAACGACGACATGATCGTTAGAGTGGAAGTAGAGAAGGAATACTTCGACGGAGACATCCTGCACCTTGAGCGCCTCCAGCGCAGAATAGTCGAAGAATTGAAGAGCGACATCCTGATAACACCTAAGGTCGAACTCGTGGAACCGAACACCCTCCCGAAGGGCGAGGGGAAGGCCCAAAGAGTCATCGACAACAGGAAGGAATGAGGAGGCATCGAACAAAATGATAACCCGCCAGATTTCGGTGTTCGCGGAAAACAAACCGGGCAGTCTTGCCCGGGTCACGGGCATCCTTGCGAGAGAAAAGATAAACATCCGGGCAACCACGATCGCGACGTCCGACACCTTCGGCGTCATCAACCTGATCGTCGATGACCCTGACCGAGCGTTCAAGGCGCTGACAAGAGAGGGGGTCATGGCCACGATGAAGGACGTTATCGCCGTCGTCATCGACGATAAACCGGGCGGCCTGGACAAGTTGACGCAGTGCCTCTTCAAAGAAAACATCAACATCAACAACGCCTATGGGTTCGTCCTTGAAAGTTGGAAGACCGCCGTTTTCGTCCTCGACGTCGACCAGAAAGAAAAGACGGTTGAGGTCTTGAAGCAGAAGGGCTTTAAGATGCTCGACACGGACGCGCTCTCGTCACTCGAGCCTTTTCATTACATAAAATACTGAGATAAGGGGTTCAGCTCAAAGAGGTATGATGAAAAAGGACAAAAAACTTTCGAAGAAACATCCGCCGGACCGGAAGATAGACCAGATGCTCGCCGGGGAGATAAGGTCGACGGCAAAGGACGGCGAGCTTACCTGTGCTCAGGCCCTCGGTATCGCCGCGGCGATAGGCGTAAATCCGGAAGAAGTGGGCTTCACCATGGACGCCCTCGGCATCAGGATTTCTATGTGCCAGCTCGGCCTTTTCGGTTATCGTCCCGTGAGCAGGATTCTGAAGCCGGCCGAAACAGTCGATCACTCCCTCGCGGAGGCGATCCAATGCGCCCTGGTTGACGGTCGCCTCTCCTGTGCCGCGTCCTGGGAAATCGCCAAGAATTTCCGCATGGCGAAGATCAAGGTCGCCTCGGCCTGCGAAGCCCTCAAGCTGAAAGTCTCGTCCTGCCAGCTTGGCGCCTTTTAGTCCTTCACGCGGGAGGTCTCTTCTTCATACCTGGCGAGCGTAAACAGCATGTCCGCCAGCCTATTCAGGTATTGATTGATCTCCGGCCGGTCGATGAGGCCGTCGTTTTTCAGCTTCGCCGCCTTCCTTTCAGCTCTGCGGACGATGGTGCGGCCTAGGTCAATCTGAGCCGCCGCGAGGCTTTCCCCTGGATAGATGAACTCGTTCTTGAGTTTGACGCTTTTCTGAAGTTCATCGATGGTGTCTTCCAGACGTCTGATGTGCTCAAGGCCGACCAATTTTCCGAGTTTTTTGCAGTCCTCGGGCAAGGCTGCAAGCTCGGCCCCGAGAACAAGAAGGTCTTTCTGTACCTCCAGGATGATCTCCTTGATCCTGACGTCCTTCGTCATTGCCCTCGCCACGCCGAGGGCGGAGCTGGCTTCGTCGAGAGTTCCGTAAGTATCCGGCCTCGGGTCGTACTTGGGAACCCGTTGTCCCCCCAACAGGCTCGTCTCCCCCCCGTCTCCTTTTTTCGAAAACTTCATCCCCTTCTCCTCTCTACGTACTTAGAAACCACCCTGCTCACGGATTCCGCATTCTCGCGGGACTGCCGAAGTATCTGCTCCATGCTCAATTCCCTCTCTTCGACACCGTGGGCATAATTATCTACGGAACAAAGCGACGCATACTCCATGCCAAGCTCCTTTGCCACGACTGCCTCGCTTGCCATCGTCATACCGACGACATCAGCATAGCCGGCCATCATCCTGATCTCCGCCTTCGTCTCTAATCTCGGCCCTATCGTCTGCCAGTAAACTCCCTTGTCGATAACGGTGACCCCCGCATCGGCCGCCGCCTCCACCAATCTGAGGCGCACCTTCGGGCTGAGGTCGGGTGTGATGTGAACCGCCTCTTCCCTGAAAACGGTCGGTCCTCCCGCAAGGAAGATGAAATCGTCCGGCAGGACGATCATCCCCGGAGCAAGATTTTTCTTCAGCGACCCGGTCGAATTTACGGCGATCACCTCTTCGACGCCGAGGTCTTTCAGTGCCTTCATGTTCGCAGGATGGTTGATCAGATGAGGTAGTACGTATTTTCCCGCTTCCCCGTGTCTCGGAACCAGCACCACGTCCCTACCAAGATAAACGAGGGCCTTGCCGTATTCATTCTCCACCGATTTCTTCTCAGTGGTTTCGAGGAACACTTTCTCTCTTAAAGTCAGCGTTCCTGTGATGATCCCCAACCGCTCCATGCCCTCTCCCGCCTGCCGATTGACGCGCTTATAGCAGATAAAAAAATCACTGTCAAAACCCATAGATGACCGGCGGCTTTTCGATTCGGATTGACAGCGCCCGTCATCCTGTGGCATATTTTTCGAAAATATTCGGGGAGGCCTTTCATGGCAGAAGAGAGTCCTGTGATCCATATCAGTGACGACGATTTCGAGACTAACATTCTTAAAGGTGACAAACCCGTTCTCGTGGACTTCTGGGCGCCTTGGTGCGGCCCCT
>CAZRAC010000034.1:16453-23505 GCA_964597995.1 uncultured Syntrophaceae bacterium
CTTAAAGGTGACAAACCCGTTCTCGTGGACTTCTGGGCGCCTTGGTGCGGCCCCTGTCGGGCCATCGCACCCACGCTCGAAGAACTGGCCTCGCAATTCAAAGGCCGGGTAAAGATCGCGAAAATCAACATCGACGATCATCCCAAGACAGCCGCTTCGTACAATGTCAGGAGTATACCCACTCTCATCCTTTTCAAAGACGGCAAGGCCGTCGAAACGGTCGTCGGTTTGACTTCCAAGGACCGCCTCGAAAATCTCCTAAAAAAGGTGCTCTGATTTGAGACAAGCAAGCTCGAGAAGGTTCAGGACTGCTTTTTTCTTGTCGATCCTAGTCCTAATTGCGATATACGGCTGCGGCTTCTTTACCCGTTCGCAAATGCCCCTCAACAGCCCCGAGGCCCTGTACGACAGGGCCGTCTGGTATTACCACAAGGAGGATTACAAAAAGGCAATCGAGCTCTTCCAGCGCGTCAAAGAGGAATATCCGTTAAGCAAGCACGCCCTTATGGCCGAAATCGGAATAGCGGACTCCTACTTCAGCGCCGGCCTTTTTGTCGAGGCGGAGATGAATTACACCGAGTTCATCAACCTCCATCCGACCAATCCCAACGTACCTTACGCCATCTACCAGTTAGGTATGTGCCATTACAAGCAGATGTCGACTATAGACCGAGACCAGACGGAGACGCTGAAGGCAAAAAAAGAGTTCGAAAGGCTCGTCTCCCAATTCCCCGCGAGCAGATTCGCCGCTCTCGCACAGCAGAAACTGCGCGAATGTAAAAAGCGACTGGCCGAGCATGAATTCTACGTCGGCCACTTCTATTTCAAGATGAAGCAGTACAAGGCGGCGCTGAAGAGGTTCGAGCTAATAGAAAAGGAATATCCCAACCTCGGACTTGATTACAAGGTAGCTTATTTTCTGGCGGAGACGCGGAGGCGGATCGAGGTCGAGGAACGGGAACGACTGGCGAGAGAGCGGGAAGAAAAGGAAAAAGAGACGCTGAAAAATAAGAAGAAGACAGACAGTGGAAAAGACAAAAAGAAAGGTTAGTTGTCGCTGCCGAACCTGATTCTCCGAATAGCCCTGCCCACCGTCAACTCCACAGGCCCGGACGTATCGATGACTATATGCTCTTTAGCGGTGTATTCCTCCACGGGCTCAAATCGTTTTTTCTGTTCGGCGAAGAGCTCCCACCGGCCGTCGGACGGTTCTTCCCTCTCCTTCACCCTTGCATCCAGCCGTTTCTTGATGACCTCTTCGGGGCATACGCACTCAATGACAAAAAAATCCGCCCCTTCTTCGCGGCTCATGGCCCTGACCTTCATCCGGTCGTGTCGTCGCCTGAATGATGCATCGATGATGACCGACCTGCCTTCCCTCAGCTTGCGCCTCGCGTCTTCGATCGCCCTCTCGTAGGTCTTTTCGGTTAGTTCTTCCGAATAGATCCCCTCGCCGAAGGCCTCGTAGTGACGTTCCGTCGGTTTGATCTCCAGCAGGTCCTTTCTCAGGACATCGGTCCTGATGACCTCGGCTCCCAGGAGGGGTGCGAGGTTTCCGGCGAGCACGCTCTTCCCCGTCCCCATGAGACCCGTCATCACCACGACAACCGGTTTTTCCGGCCGCGCCGCGTAACGGTAGGCGAGGTCGAAGTATCGCGACGCCGTTTCCCCGGCCTCTTTCCTCTCATCGATAGTGACCACCTCATCGTCGCTCCTGAAGCTCGTCACCTTACCCCTGACGTAGGCATAGTAACATTTGTAGAAATTGAGGAGTATCTTGACTTCGGGGTCGCGGGCGTATCGACAGTAGGACTCCACGAACCGATCGCCGAAATCGGGGTAGCCGTTAAAGTCCAGGTCCATGGCAAGGAACGCGACCTCAGCGGCCACATCCTCGTACCGGAAACGCTCGTTGAATTCGATGCAGTCGAAGACGACGATCCCGTCCGTCAGGCAGATGTGCTCCAGGTGGAGGTCTCCGTGGCAGTCCCGTATCCGATGGTCTCTGACTCTCTTATGCAGGAGTTCGTTCTGCTCTTCCATGAACCGGAAGACATAGACCTCTACGAAATCATATTGGTCTTTCCTGATCGTACGGCCAATGTACTTGCGGGTCTGTTCGAAGTTCTCCTCATTGTTCCGCCGGACCGTGTCGACCCCGCCTATTTCGTCTATCTTCCCGCCCGTATCCGCCGCCGCGTGAAAGTCAGCTATCTTATTCGCTACAGCGTCCATCACAGAAGAAGTCACCCGCCCCTCCGCGAGCAGCTTCTTCAGCATCCTCTCCCGGGGCAGTCGCACCATTTTGACGGCGTATTCCACAACCTCCCCTCTGTCCATACCGAGAAATAGACGGCCGTCGTCCTCTCGTATTTCCACCACCTCGAGATACGCCTCCGGGGCGAGACGCCTGTTCAGCCGCAACTCTTCCCGGCAGTAGTATCGCCTCTTTTCGAGGGTTGTGAAGTCGAGGAACCCGAAGTCCACGGCCTTTTTGACCTTGAAGACGAGGTCTCCGGCGATGAAGATGTACGATATATGCGTCTGGACGAGTTCAACGCGGTCCGGCCTGTGGGGGTAAAACCGGGGGTCCGCCATCGCCTCGACGAGCCCGGGATGGGTCATCTGCCGTCACCCCTTTCCAAGGCGCTCAACTGGCCGCATGCCGCCAGGATGTCGGATCCCTTGCTCGCCCGTAGGATCGCAGTGAATCCCTTCTTTATCAGGTGGCTTCTGAAGGCTTCGACCGCTTCCGCGGGCGGTGGCCGGAATTCCGACTCCGGATACTCGTTGAAAGCGATAAGGTTTACTTTGCAGCGGAGCCCTCGAAGCAACCGGGCCAGCTTTTCCGCGTCTGCAAGGGATGAGTTGACGCCGTCTATCAGGATGTACTCGAAGGTGATCCTCCTCCTGCGCGGCATCTGATACTTCCTGCAGGCACTGAGTAAGGCCTTCAGCGGGTAGAGTCTGCCGACAGGCATGAGACTTGCTCTCGTCTCATCGTCTGTCGCATTCAGAGAGACGGCGAGGTTCACCTGTGCGTCGTTGCTCAGCCTTTCGATCATCGGGACAATGCCGCAGGTCGAGACGGTTATCTTCCGGTTCGAGATCGCGAGCCCCCAATCGGAGGTGATGACCCTCACCGCCCTCACGACGTTCTCATAGTTGTCGAGGGGCTCTCCCATGCCCATCATGACGATGTTGTCGATCTCTTTACCTTCGGGCAACCTGAACCGACACACCGTTATCTGGTCCGTGATCTCCGACACCCTTAAATTTCTCTTGAAACCGCCCCGACCGGTGAGACAGAATCGACACCCCATCCGGCAACCGGCCTGCGTCGAGACGCAGAGCGTGCGGTGCCGTTTCCCCGGGATGAGGACGCTCTCGACATGAAGGCCGTCCTCGAGGCGGAAGAGGACCTTCTTCGTCCCGTCTTTTGAATCCTGGACTTTTCTGATCTCGAGTTCGCTTATCCTGGCCAGGCCCTTCAACTCTTGGCGGAAGGCCTTGGAAAGGTCGGTCATCTCTTCGAAGGACCTGACGCCGAACCGATAGACCCACTTCATGATCTGCCTAGACCGGTAGCCTTCCTTCCCGGTGAAGGCAACGAACCTTTCGAGCTCTTCCGGGGTCATGTCCTTGATGTTCGGGAGGTCACGAACGGTCGGATCGATCTTCCAGTTTTCTTCGAAGGTTCTCGGCAATGGCATCGATAAAATCCTCGGTGTTTACTTTTCTGTCGGCCTGACTTTTTTCGGCAACCGCAAGGAGGTCACCGGTCATCACCCCCGATTCGACGGTCTCGACGGCCGCCGCCTCGAGGGCGTCGGCAAACCTCACGACATCCGGCGTCCCGTCTATCTCTCCCCTTTTCCTGAGCCCGCCGGACCAGGCGAAGATGAGCGCCATGGGGTTCGTCGACGTCTCCTCGCCGGCGAGGTGTTTGTAGTAGTGCTTCTGGACCGTCCCGTGGGCGGCCTCGTACTCGTACCATCCCTTTGGAGACACGAGGACCGACGTCATCATCGCCAGGCTTCCGCAGGCCGAGGCCACCATATCGGACATGACGTCCCCGTCGTAATTCTTCAATGCCCAGAGCATCCCACCCTCCGAACGCACGACCCTCGCCACGGCATCGTCGATCAGGGTAAAGAAATAGGAAATGCGGGAATCGGCGAATTTCTGTCTCCAGTTCGTCTCATACTCTTCTTGAAAGATGTCCCGAAAGCGGGCGTCGTAGACCTTGGATATCGTATCCTTGGTGCTGAACCACAGGTCAACCTTCTCGTCCAGTGCGTAGGCAAAACATGCCCGGGCAAAACTCCTGATCGAATCGTCGGTGTTGTGTATTCCCTGGACGATCCCCGGGCCCCTGAAGTCTTTGACCGTCTGCCGCGAGACCTGCCCTGAAGAAGACGTGAAGACGAGCTCCGCCTTTCCCCCTTCCCGGACCAACATCTCCGAACCTTCATAAACATCACCGGCGGCATGCCGTCCGATGGTTATGGGTTTCTTCCACGTGGAAACGAGCGGTTTGATGTTCCTCACCATGATGGGCTTGCGGAAAACCGTCCCATCTAGCATTGCCCTGATCGTCCCGTTCGGGCTTTTCCACTGTTTCTTCAACCCGTACTCGATGACCCGGTCCTGGTTCGGCGTGATCGTTGCGCACTTGACCCCTACCCCGTATTTCATGATCGCCCGGGCGGCGTCTATCGTCACCTGATCGTCTGTCTCGTCACGGTGTTTGATGTGGAGGTCGTAATAGTCCGTATTCAGGTCGACCCACGGCAAAAGCAGTTTTTCCTTCACCATCCGCCACATCACACGCGTCATCTCGTCGCCGTCCATCTCCACTATCGGCGTCTTGTTCCAGATTTTAGTCATAGTCTTCCTAATCTTCCTGTTCTTCTCAATATCGGCCCTGTACCGGATTGATCATCGGCCTTTTCCATAGTTCAAGGCCCCGCCCGCGAGCACAAGCGCCACCTGCCGGTCCGTCAGTTCGAAAAACGTCTTGAATTCAGACCCCCCGGTCAGATTCTTCACCCTCACCTCTTCCCTCTTCTCGAGGGCCTGCCTCAAGTTGTCGATCTCTAAACGGTCTCCCTGCCGGATTTTGTTGTAGTCGCCTTCGTCCCGGAAAACCAGCGGCAGGATGCCGACGTTGACGAGGTTCGAGGCATGAATCCGCTCGAATGATTTCGCGATGACGGCTTTCACCCCAAGATACATCGGGCAAAGGGCTGCGTGTTCCCGCGACGAACCCTGGCCGTAAGAAAGGCCCGCCACGATGATGTTATGCCGCCCTTCTTCCTTTATTTTCGCCGCCCTGCCGGCGAAACCCGGGTCGACCGATTCGAACACGAACTCGGAATATTTCGGGATGTTCGACCTGTATTTCATCCTTGCCCCGGCAGGAATTATATGGTCTGTCGTTATCTTATCCCCCACAACTATCGTGACCTCGCCGTCGATCCGGTCGGGAAGCGGCTCGTTGACCGGAGGGGTCCCGATATTCGGCCCCCTGTAAACATCTCTGAAACGGCTTTTTCCCGCCTCTTCCGGCCTGATGATCATCCTGTCGTCGACGATAAAAGTCTCCGGCATCTCCACCTTCGGGTAGGGAATGCCGAGTTCCCTCGGGTCGGTTATCCGTCCCGTGATCACGGCCGCCGCCGCCGTTTCGGCGCTGACCAGGTACACCCGCGCGTCTTTCGTCCCCGAGCGGCCCATAAAATTCCTGTTCGATGTCCGCAGAGAAACGCCCCCCGACATCGGGCTCTGGCTGTTGCCGATGCAAAAACCGCAGGCGCTCTCCATGATCCGGGCCCCCGCTGCGGCTAGAATTTCAAGGTAACCCTGCCGGGCGAGGTTAAGAAGAACCTGCCTCGACCCGGTCGAAAGCACAAAACTAACATCAGGGTGGACCGTCTTCCCTCTGAGCATCTCCGCCACGATCGCGAGGTCGCGGTAAGAGGCGTTCGTACAGCTCCCGATACAGACCTGGTCCACCGGAACGCCCGCAATGTCTTTAACGGCGGCGATGTTGTCCGGGCTGTGGGGCAAGGCGGCAAGCGGGACGAGGCGAGAAAGGTCGATGTCGACGACACGCTCATAGACTGCGTCACCATCCGGTTCCAACCCCCTCCAGTCCTTCTCCCGGCCCTGGGACCTCAAGAATACCCTCGTGACCTCATCGCTCGGAAAGATGGAGGTCGTGACCCCGCATTCGGCGCCCATGTTTGCGATCGTTGCCCTCTCGGGGACAGATAGACCCTCTACGCCTTCGCCGGTGTACTCGAAAACCGTGTTGACGTTGCCTTTCGTCGTGAAAATCTCCAAAACCTTGAGAATTACGTCCTTCGCAGACACCCAGGGTTGGAGCTTTCCAGCCAACCTCACCTGGACGACCCGGGGGCAGATAAGATAAAAGGGCCTTCCGCCCATCGCGAGGGCTACATCGAGCCCTCCCGCACCGATGGCGATCATCCCCAGCCCACCGCCCGTCGGGGTATGGCTGTCCGCGCCAAGGAGCGTCTTTCCCGGTTTACCGAACCTCTCTAAATGCACTTGGTGGCAGATCCCGTTCCCGGCACGGGAAAGGTAAATTCCGTACTTTGTCGCGACACTCTGGAGGTAACGATGGTCGTCGGCGTTCTCAAAGCCGACCTGGATGGTGTTGTGGTCGATGTAGCTGACCGACAACTCCGTCGCCACCCTTTCCAATCCCATCGCCTCGAACTGAAGATAGGCCATCGTGCCGGTGGCATCCTGGGTAAGGGTCTGGTCGATCCGTATCCCGATCTCAGTTCCCGGCTCGAATCGACCTGAGATAAGATGGTCCTCGATGATCTTCTGTGTCAGCGTCCTGCCCATCGGGGCCTCCGTTTCCGCTTACGCCTGCAAAATTTGTAGTGTCTTCAGACATCTCTTCTTCCCCCAGCCTTCACTGCATCCATACCACGACAAGCATCCTTCAAAAGAACCCGCAAGTGAACGATTTCATTTTAAGGAAAAAGATATCCCCTGTAAAGAAGAATCCCGGG
>CAZRAC010000035.1:0-22557 GCA_964597995.1 uncultured Syntrophaceae bacterium
CGCTTCCTTGGTGATGATGACGTCGTGGACGTGGCTTTCTCGGAGGCCTGCCGAGGTTATGCGGACAAAGCGGGCCTTCTTGCGCAGCTCTTCCACCGTCCGGCAGCCCACGTACCCCATACCGGCCTTCAACCCCCCGATGAGTTGGTAGAGGCTTGCCGAAAGGGAACCCCGGAAGGGTACCCTCCCCTCTATGCCCTCCGGCACCAGTTTCAAAGTGCTTTCGATGTCGTCCTGCATGTAACGGTCGCGACTCCCCTCCTTCATGGCCTCTAAGGAACCCATTCCCCGGTAAACCTTGTAGCTCCGGCCCTGGTACAGGACGGTCTCGCCCGGGCTCTCCTCGGTGCCGGCGAACAACCCGCCGATCATGACCGTGTAAGCACCGGCGGCGAGGGCCTTGGTGATGTCGCCGGAATACTTGATGCCCCCGTCGGCTATCACTGGGATGTTGTAACGGCCGGCAACACGGCTGCAATTACGCACCGCGCTCATCTGGGGTACCCCTACGCCGGCGATGATCCGTGTCGTACAGATGGAACCCGGACCGACACCGACTTTTATGGCATCGGCCCCCGCCTTAATCAGGGCCTCGGTCCCCTCTTCAGTCGCCACGTTTCCCGCGATGACCTCGCACTTCGGGAAATTCGCCTTCGTATCTTTCAATGCGTTGATAACGCCGGCGGAATGCCCGTGGGAGGTATCGATCACGATGACGTCGGCCCCTGCTGCGAGGAGCGCCTCGACCCGCTGTTCCCGGTCGATGATCCCCACCGCCGCCCCTACCCGCAGCCTTCCCAACGAATCCTTGCTGGAATTCGGGTATTTCTCGATCTTCTCGATATCCTTTATGGTGATGAGCCCCTTCAAGTTGTACTCGTCGTCCACTACCAACAGTTTCTCGATGCGGTGTTTGTGGAGAAGCTTCTTCGATTCTTCCAGGGTGATCGACGAGGAAACGGTTACCAGGTTCTCCTTCGTCATCACGTCGGCCACGGGCTGGTCCATGTTCGTCTCGAACCGCAGGTCCCGGTTCGTCAGGATCCCGACGAGACGGCGTTTTTTGACCACCGGAACACCGGATATCTTGTAGCGGCTCATGAGCTCGAGTGCGTCCCTCACCTTCTGCTCGGGCTCTATCGTTATCGGGTCTACGATCATCCCGCTCTCCGATTTTTTTACCTTGTCGACCTCCATCGCCTGTCTCTGGATGCTCATGTTACGATGGATGATCCCTATGCCGCCTTCTCGGGCCATCGTGATGGCCGTCCTCGACTCCGTCACCGTATCCATCGCCGCGCTCACTATCGGGATGCCCAAACGGATGTTGTTCGTCAACCACGTGGTCGTGTCGACGTCTTTCGGGAGGAAAGAGGATTCGGCGGGAACGAGCAGAAGGTCGTCAAAGGTAAGGCATACCTTAGGGTTATCATCCAACATACGCACCTCCGCGATTGAGTCTCTCTTCCGTGGGTCTATGGAGTTTATCTGATTGCATACTTTTTGCCGTTCAGGGTGAGGACGTAGCAGCCCCCTTCCTGGTCATGGTCGATGTACTCGGCCAACTGATAGTAGCCGGGCCGTGAGAATCTCGCCTTGAAAGTCCCATTTCTTATGAGGCAGTAGAGTACATTTTCGGGACCGACCCAGAGGGTCGTGGGGTCAAGGGTCTCGACGGTGTCATCGCACAGGAGGAGCTCCAATTCCTCGTCTCCCCTCTCTCGGGAACCTTTGCTGAAAACGGCCTTCACGATGAACGGGGTGTCCTCGACCTCCAGGTAGCACCGTTCGTCCCCCTGGACGATGATGTAGCGACCGGCCCCATCTTTTATAAGGTTCTGATAAAAGTAGTTGACGATGTCCCTGCGGAACATCTCCTTTCCTTCGAAGTACCAAACCCCCTCCTTGTCGACCCTGATTCCACAGGGAGGTATCTCCTCAACTTTCTTCTCTACAATCTTAGATTCACTCATGTTCTGTCATGCCTTTTTGCTGTCCAGGAGTATTGTCACCGGGCCGTCGTTGACGAGCTCCACCCTCATCATGGCCTGGAAAATCCCTCCGGCCGCCCGGACCTTCTTCTGTGACTGTTCCACAAAATACTCGTAGAGGGGCTTAGCTATGGCCGGGTCTGCCGCCTCACCGAAAGAGGGACGGCGGCCCTTACGGCAATCCGCCAGGAGCGTGAACTGCGAGACCACCATCAATTCCGCCGAGAGGTCGAGCAGGGAGGCGTTCATCTTGCCTTCCGGATCCTCGAAAATCCTCAGGTTTATGATCTTGTCCAGGAGGTAGTCCGCGTCTTTTCTGTCGTCGTCTTTCGCCACCCCCAAAAAAACGAGCAGCCCTTTTCCTATCCGGGAGACCTCTCTCCCGTCGACGACCACCCTAGTTGATTCTACGCGCTGCACAACCGCCTTCATCCGCCCATCTTAACACGGTGAATTCATCACATTCGACCCGTTTGCCCCGGAAATGGTCGGGGCGAGAGGATTTGAACCTCCGACATCCTGCTCCCAAAGCAGGCGCGCTACCAGGCTGCGCTACGCCCCGTATTCCGGTATGTTATCCGCCAATCTTCAAGTGATTCTTAAGCGCTCGAAGAGCCGCGCCCCGATGACTTATACTGTTTTTGAGCTCCAGCGGCATCTCGGCGACCGTCTTGTCTATTTCGGGGACAAAGAATACGGGGTCGTACCCGAACCCCTGTTTGCCCCGCGGCTCCGTTGTGATCAACCCCCGCAACGAACCCTCGAAGGTATCGTATCTGCCGTCAGGCCTGTACATGACGAGGGTACAGCGGAATGCGGCCCCCCGTTTTTCCTGAGGCACATCCCGCAATTCGAGGAGGAGTTTCTCTATGTTCTCATCGTCGTTTGCCTCCGGGCCTGCGTAACGGGAAGAACGGACGCCGGGGCGGCCGTCCAGGGCGTCGACTTCAAGACCCGAATCGTCGGCGAGCACCGTTTCTCCCGTGAATTCCGCGATGGCTTTTGCCTTCTTGAATGCGTTTTCAAAGAATGACCTGCCGTCCTCCACGACCTCCGGAGCCCCGGGATAGGCCGCGAGCGAAAGGATCTCCAAACCTGTGTTTTCGAGCACGGACCGGACCTCTCTGACCTTGCCTTCGTTCCTCGTCGCCAGCACGATCCTGATCAGGGCGCCCCCCCTCCGAAGAAGTACTCTTCGATGCTCTTCCCGACCGCCTGGGCGATCTCTCCCTGCCTTTTCGCGTCCATCAGGTCCTTCCTGTCCCGCTCATTGGTGGCGAATCCCATCTCGAGGGCCACGGCCGGGACCGCCAGATGCGTCAGGATCCTCACGGGGGACGTACGCAGACCCCTATCCCTTCTGGGGAAGACGGCCTCCATCTGCTTGCGGAGGAGTTGTGAAAAACGGACACTTTCGTTCAGAGACCTGGTGCTGATCATATCTTTTACGATTTCGCCGGAGTCGTCGCTCGTTTTCGTCGGCGTCTTGAATCCAGGAAAATAAACCTCGAAGCCGGACGAATCTCTTGCGAACCCGGCATTTACGTGAAGGCCGACGAAGAGGTCCGCCCTGCTTTTGACGGCCAACCGGACTCTTTCCTCCATTCCCGCGTCCCGGTCTGCGTCCCTCGTCATCACGACGTCGATTTTTCCCTTGCTTCCAAGATATTCTTGCACCTGTTTTCCGATCGCCAGCGTCAGGCCCTTTTCCTGAAGGTCCTTCGTCAGAATCACTCCTGTGTCCGCGCCTCCGTGACCGGGGTCGATGACGACGACGGGTTTTCCCTGGCTCCCTTTCTCGTATGCCGTCGCCAAGGCCGCAGGCAGTATTAGGAGGGCAAGGAATATGAATAACCGACAGAGTCTCTTCATCCGATTCTCCTGCTGACCGTTAAATTTGGAACTTATAGCCCACCGCTTGCTACTCTGTCAACCGGCTTCAGGTCCTCCGGACTCTTTCGACTTCGATGACGCTCTTGAGCTTTTTCAGGGAGGCGACGACATCGTTCAGGTGGCGCAGGTCATGGACGTCGAGCTTGAAGTCGCATATGGCGCTTTGGTCCGGCGTCGTCTCCACCGTGGCGTGTCCGATGTTTACGTCGTGCGCCGATATGACATTGCTGACCTCCGCAAGGAGCCCCTTCTTGTCCCGACAGGTAACGCGGATGTGTACCGGGTAGGTGTGTCTTTCCCTGATGTTCCACTGGACGTCGACCTTCCTCTCGGGGTCGGCATCCTGTATCATGGCGCAATCGCTCCTGTGAACGCTTATGCCCCTCCCCCGCGTGATGTACCCAACGACGTCGTCTCCGGGAAGGGGGTCACAGCACTTGGAAAACCGCACCATGACGTCTTCGACGCCCGTGATGGACACCCCGGCGGCGGAGGGCCGCGAAAAGCGTTTCTTCAGCTTGTCGAGGATGGTTTCCTCTTCTTCTCTCTTCTTCTCCTCGTCCTCGACGAAGCGGTTTACGATGTGCTTCGGGGAGACCTTCCCGTAACCTACTATCGCCAGCAGGTCGTCGGGGGAGTTGACGGAGAGCTCGGCGCACAATTTCTTGAACTCTTCGAGTTTAACGACCTGATTGAACTTGAGCTGATGTTTGCGGAACTCCTTCTCCAGGATGTCTTTACCGAGGGCGACGCTCTTCCTCCGCTCTTCCGTCTTGATCCAGTTTTTTATCTTCGACAGGGCCTTCGAAGTGACGACGTACTTCAGCCAATCCTTGCTCGGGTGGTGGCCCGCCTGGGTGATGATCTCCACCGTGTCCCCGTTTTGGAGCTCATACTTGAGCGGCACGATCGTCCTGTTTACCTTCGCCCCCACGCACTGGTCGCCGACGTCCGTGTGGATGCTGTAAGCGAAGTCGATGGGTGTGGCGCCCTTTGGGAAGGCCTTCACATCGCCCGCCGGCGTGAAGACGTATACCTCGTCGGGGAAGAGGGCGAGCTTTAGGTTCTTCATGAATTCTCGGGGGTCCTTCGATTCCTGCTGGAAATCGAGGAGTTCCCGGAGCTTCTTGATCTGGAGCTCGTCGCGTCCCGGTATGGCGCCCTTTTCTTTGTAACGCCAATGGGCCGCGATCCCCTCCTCGGCCCATTCGTGCATCTCACGCGTCCTGATCTGGATTTCGACGCGCTCCCCGTAGGGCCCGATGACCGTCGTATGGAGGGAACGGTAGTTGTTGGCCTTGGGCATCGCGATGTAGTCCTTGAAACGTCCGGGCACGGGTTTCCAGAGGGCGTGGACGACGCTCAGGGCCTCGTAACACTCCTTTTCCTTGTTCGAATCAAGGATGATCCTGAAGGCCATCAGGTCGTAGACCTCGTCGAACTCGATGTGCTGTTCCTTCATTTTCTTGTAGATACTGTAGAAGTGCTTCGCCCTACCCTCGACTTCAGCCTTGAGGCCGTATTCGGCGACCTGCTTACGGATGATCTCTTTGATCTCCTCCGTGTACCGGTCGCGCTCCTCGCGCCTCATGTCGATCCGCGCCGCCAGGTCACGGTAAGCCTCGGGGTAAAGATGTCTAAAGGAAAGGTCCTCGAGTTCCGTCTTCATCCAGTTGATGCCGAGCCTGTTCGCGAGGGGGGCGTATATTTCGAGCGTTTCCTTGGCGATGTATTCCCTTCTTTCCGGCTGCTGGTATTCGAGCGTCCTCATATTGTGGACCCGGTCGGCGAGACGGACGAGGATGATCCTGATGTCGGACGACATGGCCAGCATCATCTTGCGGAAGTTTTCCGCCTGGCGTTCCTCCTGACTTCCGAAGGTGATCCTGCTGATCTTGGTCAGACCGTCCACGATGAAGGCCACTTCTTTTCCGAAGGACTCCTCGATCTGCTCCAACGTCGTGAATGTGTCTTCCACCGTGTCATGGAGAAGGGCCGTCACGATCGTCGCGCAGTCGAGCTTCATGTCCGCCAAGATACCGGCAACCTCCATCGGGTGCGTCAGATAGGGCTCACCGGAGAGCCGGACCTGGCCCTGGTGCACAGAGGCCGAGAAGATGTAAGCCTTCTCTATCATCTCTATCTCTTCCGATGACATGTAGCCCTGCACCTTGTCGAGGATGTCCGTTATCCGAAGCATACGTCCTACGTGGCTTCTTCTACCATAGGCCTGACGAAATCGACTGCCTTGTCCAGGTCGATGACCTTTTCTTCGCCCGTCTTCCGCATCCGGACCTCGACCTTCCCCTCGGCCACCCTCTTTGGGCCGACCGTAAACCGGATCGGTATACCTATTAGGTCCGCGTCGTTAAACTTTACGCCCGCCCTTTCGTCCCTGTCGTCGAGTATCACCTCGACGGATGCCTCGAGCATCCGGGAGTAGAGTTTTTCGGCGGCCTCCATGACCGCGCCGTCCTTGACATTCACGGGCGTCACGATGACGTGGTACGGGGCGATCGATATCGGCCAGATGATGCCTTTAGCGTCGTTGTTCTGTTCGATCGATGCCGCTACCGTACGGCCAATACCGATGCCATAACAACCCATGACCATCTCCAGCTCCTTCCCATCACGGTCGAGGAAGGTCGCCCTCATCGCCTTGCTGTATTTCGTCCCGAGCTTGAATGTATGGCCGAGTTCTATGCCCCTGGCGAAGCGGATAGGCTTGCCGCACCGCGGGCACAAGTCGTCCTCTTTAATTATACGCAAGTCGGCGAAGGTTTCGACTTTGAAATCACGGCCGATGTTGGCGTTCACGACGTGGTGGTCCTCTCTGTTCGCACCCATGATGAAGTTCTTCATGTTGATGAGCGAATAATCGGCGATGACAGGGGATTTTATTCCCAGAGCACCGGCGAAACCCTTGGGTGAACCCGTGACTTCGAGAACCACGTCGTCTGTCGCCAGTTCGAGCTCATCGCAATTTAGGTGCGTCCTGAGCTTGGCCTCGTTCACCTCCTCGTCGCCCCTTATCAGGACGGCGACCGGCTTTCCGTCGGCGACAAAGATGAGGGTCTTTACGATGTGGTCCGGCGTCACACCGAAGAAAGAGCATACCTCCTCTATCGTCCTCACCCCGGGCGTGTGGACCGATTCGAGGGGCTTTAATTCCGCCTCATCCACCGGCAACCTCTCCGGCCTCGCAACCTCTGCCTTTTCGATATTCGCCGCATAGTCGCAGTTACTACAGAATACCATGGCGTCTTCGCCAGTCTCGGCGATGGCCATGAACTCGTGGGAAAAACTACCGCCGATATTGCCCGTGTCGGCCTCAACGGCCCTGAACTTCAAACCACAGCGAGTGAATATCTGCGAGTAGGCATCGTACATCTTCCGGTAACTGACGTCGCAACCTTCCCAATCGACGTCGAAACTGTAGGCATCCTTCATCGAAAACTCGCGGCAACGGATAACACCGAACCTTGGCCTTATCTCGTCGCGGAACTTCGTCTGGATCTGGTAAAGATTTTTCGGCAGTTGCCTGTAAGTCTTGATTTCATTCCTAACGAGGTCGGTGATCACCTCTTCGTGGGTCGGCCCTATGCAGAAGTCCCTGTTGTGCCGGTCCTTGAAGCGCAGGAGTTCCTTGCCGTACTTCTTCCACCTCCCCGATTCCTGCCACAACTCGGCGGGTTGAACCGCCGGCAGGAAGACCTCCTGGGCCCCCGCCCTGTTCATCTCCTCGCGGACGATATTCTCGACTTTCCTGACGACACGCAGTCCCAGCGGCAGGTAGGAGTAGATTCCGCTCGTCAGTTTTCTGATCATTCCCGCCCTTATCATCAGTTGGTGGCTGACTATCTCCGCATCGGATGGGACTTCCCGGACAGTCGGCAGAAACATCTCGGAATAGCGCATTATTCTCCCCTCTCCCTTTCGGCGATCAATTTTCTTGTTTCTTCGAGAAGCACACTCAAGAACTCGGTTTCCTTCAACTTTCGGACTATCTTTCCTTTCTTGAACAGCAACCCCTCACCACGGCCGCCGGCGATTCCGATGTCCGCCTCGGAGGCCTCCCCCGGTCCGTTGACGACGCACCCCATGAGGGCGATCTTTATGTCGGCGCTGACGCCGGTCATGTGCCTTTCGAATTCATCGACGAGGGACGGGAGGTCTATTTCACATCTTCCGCAGGTAGGACAGGATATTATGTCCGGCCCCACCCTCCTTATGTCCAGGGCGCGGAGTATCCCGAAGGCAACCGGTATTTCCTGTACGGGATCGCCCGTTATCGATACCCGGATCGTATCGCCGATCCCGTCTATCAGTAGCGACCCTATTCCGGCGGCAGATTTGATCGCTGCCCTGAGGAGCGTCCCGGCCTCGGTGACTCCGAGATGGAGGGGGTAGTCCGTCTTTTCCGCCAGGCCGCGGTAGGCGGCGACCATAGTGGGTACATGGGACGACTTGAGCGAGACCTTCAACCTATCGAACCCCAGGTCTTCGATAAAACGGACGGACCTCAAGGCGCTCTCGACGAGGGCTGCCGCCGTCGGCCCCCCGTGCTTCGAGAGGATGTCTTTTTCCAACGAACCGGAATTGACTCCGAGGCGGATTACTACCGGGCTGTCCTTGGCGGCCGAGACGACTTCTCTCACCCGGTCGGCCTTCATATTCCCGGGGTTTATCCTTATGCCGTCGACACCCTCTTCTATTGCCTTAAGGGCGAGGCGGTAATCGAAATGGATGTCGGCGATAAGCGGAGTAGAAATACCCTCCTTTATCCTGTGCAACACAAGGGCCGACTCGCGGTCGGGAACGGCGACTCTCGCAACCTCGCAACCCGCATCTTCGAGGGCTTTAATCTGGGCGATGGTCGATTCGACGTCCCTGGTATCGGTGGTCGTCATGGACTGGACGCGGACAGGGGCTTCCCCGCCTATCGGGAGGTCGCCCAAGAGGACGGTTCTGGTGTGTTTTCTTGTCCTTTGCTCTTCCTTCACTGTCGTCGCGGGTGGCCTCAACCTTCGAGGGCTTGTCTTATCCTCTTCAATCCCTCTTCTATGTTCTCCATCGAGGTCGCAAAAGACAGTCGAATATGTTCGTCGCTGCCGAAGGGTTCTCCGGGGACTACGGCCACCTCGGCCTCGTCAAGCAGATAGGCGGCGAGGTCGACCGAGCCTTCCACCCGCCTTCCCCTGAAGGACTTCCCGTACAGGTCGGCGGTGTTCGGGAAGGCGTAGAAGGCGCCCTGGGGTTTCATACATCGGATCCCCTTTATTCCGTTCAGGGTGTCGACTGTGTAATCCCGCCTTTTTTGGAACTCCTTCACCATCGTCGCCGCGGGCGTCTGGTCCCCCTTGAGAGCGGCGGCGGCGGCCTTCTGGGAGATGGAGGTGGGATTAGACGTGTTCTGGCTCTGATAATCGGTGGCTGCCGAGATGACGTCCTGCGGTCCCGCCGCATAGCCTATCCGCCATCCCGTCATGGAGTAGGCCTTTGACACCCCGTTCACCACGATCGTCCTCTCCTTTATCTCTTTGCCTGTCATGGCGATGTTTGCGAACCTGAAGCCTTCGTAGGCGATCTTCTCGTAGATGTCGTCGGAGATGACGATCAGGTCCTTTTCCAGGACTACTTCGGCAAGGGCCTTTAATTCGGCCTCCGAATAGGCCATCCCGGTGGGGTTCGAGGGGCTGTTGATGATGACGGCCCTTGTCTTGCTTGTGACCGCTCGTGCCAGGTCGTCGGCCTTCAGCTTGAATCCGTCTTCTTCTGTCGTGGAGATGACCACCGTGGTCGCGCCCGAGAGGACGACGATGTCGGGATAGGAGACCCAATAAGGCGCGGGAATGATGACCTCGTCGCCGGCCTCGAAGAGGACCTGGGCAAGGTTGAAAAGCGTGTGCTTCGCCCCGCAGGACACGAATATGTTGGGCCGCCCGTATTCGAGTCCGTTGTCGTGCTTGAGTTTTGCGATGATGGCGTCTTTGAGTTCATCGATGCCGCCCACCGGCGTATACTTTGTGAACCCCGCTTCTATGGCCGAGATCGCCGCTTTTTTGATGTGGTCGGGGGTGTCGAAATCGGGTTCCCCGGCTCCGAAGTTTATGATGTTTCTACCGGCCGCCCGCATGGACTGCGCCTTCGCCGTGATGGCCAGGGTCGGAGACGGCTTTATACATTTTACCCTTTCTGAGAGCCTCATCGCTGTTTTTCCCCTTCATTATTGTTCAGCCTTCTTCCATATTTCTTTTCGAGACTGCGAAGGACGATGTCCGGCACGAGTCCCCGGACGGACCCGCCGTGACTTGCCGCTTCTTTGATAAGGTTCGAACTCGTGTAGAACCACTTGAACCCCGTCATCAGGAAGACAGTCTCTACTTCTCGGTTGAGCCTGCGGTTCATCAACGCCATCTGGAACTCGTACTCGAAATCGGAGAGGGCCCGGAGTCCCCTCAGGACCACATTAGCCTTGCACTGCTTCACGTACTCCACGAGAAGGCCCGCCGAGCTGTCGACGGTGATCCTTGGTTCGTCACCGATCACGGTCTTTATGAAGGCGATCCTCTCTTCGACGGTGAAGAGCCCTGCCTTGCTCGGGTTATAGGCGACAAGGACGATCATCTTGTCGAAAAACTTCAAACCCCTCCTGATGATGTCCAGATGGCCGTTCGTGATGGGGTCGAACGAACCGGGATAGACCGCAACTCTTTCCATGAACGCACCTTCTCTGCTCGAATTTCATAAAGGTTAATACCGTATCGCCGTATCTTCTTTCTCTTTCCGAAATCAGCCCGCCCGCCTTCTCTTCGACAGGCTCCCTAACAGAATGCTGAATCGATACACAACCGTCTTCGCGGAGGATGTTCGATCGGACGATGTCCTGGAGAGTTTTCTCGACCAATCCCTCTTCGTAAGGCGGGTCGAGAAAAATGACGTCGAACTGCTCTTCCTTCTTTGAAAGCAGTCTCAGTGCCCTGCCGACCTCCATGGCCAGGCATTCATGGCCCCCTTCTATCCCGCAACTTCGGAGGTTCCGGAAGACAGTCTCGGTACACCTGCGGTTTTTGTCGACAAAGACTACTTTTGCGGCGCCCCTGCTTGCCGCCTCTATCCCGACGCCCCCCGCGCCGGCGAAGAGGTCGAGGAACCTCTTGCCCGTCACATCGGCAAGTATGTTGAATAGGGCCTCTTTGACCATGTCCGCCGTCGGTCTGAGGACGACGCCGGGCGGTTTCGCCAGCCGATGCCCCTTCGCACTGCCCCCGATCACTCTCATCCTGACTTCCTTGGACGGCCGTCCACCCTATCTCAAGTAGTCCCTTGCCAGGACCTCGGCGATCTGCACCGCGTTGAGGGCTGCACCTTTTCTCAGGTTGTCCGATACGACCCAGAGGTTGATGCCGTAGGGTATCGATTCATCCTCTCTTATCCTACCGACGAAGGTCTCGTCTTTTCCCGCGGCGTCGATGGCGAGCGGATAGACGTTTCGTGCGGGGTCGTCCACAAGTTTGACCCCCGGCGCCTTTTCCATCAACCCCCGCACCTCCTGGACGGTTATCTTCCTCTCCGTTTCGATGTTGACGGATTCCGAGTGGCCCCGGAAAACGGGGACCCTGACCGTCGTCGCCGTGACTGCTATCGAATAGTCTCCCATGATCTTCTTGGTTTCGTTCACCATCTTCATCTCTTCACGGGTGTAGCCGTTTTCCAGGAAGATGTCGATATGGGGGAGGCAATTGAAAGCAATCTGGTGGGGATAGACCCTTATCTCCGGTTCCCGGAAGTTGAGAATGTTGCGCGTCTGGTCTTCCAGCTCCTGCATCGCCTTTTTCCCTGTTCCAGACACCGCCTGGTATGTCGAGACGACTACCCTCCTGACCCTGGCCCTGTCGTGGATAGGCTTCAGGACGACGACCATCTGGATCGTCGAGCAATTGGGGTTTGCGATGATCCCTTTCTTCCTATAATCGCCGATGTCCGTCGGATTAACCTCCGGGACGACCAGGGGGACCTCCGGGTCCATCCGGAAGGCGCTGGTATTGTCGATGACCACGCAGCCCGCCTCGGCCGCTATCGGCGCAAATCGTTGGCTTATCCCGCCCCCGGCGGAAAAAAGCCCTATCTCGACGCCTTTGAAGGAATCTTCTTTGAGGACCTGGACAGGATATGACTCGCCCCGAAAATCGAGTCTCTTGCCGATGGACCGTTCCGACGCCAACAGGGTCAATTTCCCCACAGGAAAATTCCGCTCCTCCAGGACGCTTATCATTTCATTACCCACTGCACCAGTCGCGCCGACGACGGCAACATGATAATTTCTCATAGTAAACTCATTACCCCTTCCGATTTAACTGTATGCTAACTTTTGATGGACTCGTAAAAAGTCGAGAATTACGCGCTTCGTCATTCCGGCGAACGCCGGAATCCAGTATATTCAATATGTTCTGGATGCCCCCGTATCGGAGCCTGCCCCGTACCCGATACGGGGAGCAGGCTTAATCAAGTCCGGCATGACGTTTTTGGACTTTTTACCAGGACGTCAACTTTTGGCACCCGCCTCGATGTCTTTGGCTTCTTCCTTCGCAAAGGCACCGCCCTTCCGCCTTATCAGCTTCAGAATGAACCAGGCAGGCCCGGAAAGACTGTAACCGAGAGAAAATGTGAAGATCGTGATCTGCGGCTCCGCTATCACGATCATCATGATCAGGACTATCAGGACAAAGGAGATAAAAGGTTTCCTGGTGAAGTAATTCAGGTCCTTGAAGCTGTAATACTTTACACTGCTCACCATCAGCAACGACACGGCCGCTACGGCAAAGAGGATTCCCACGTGGTTGAACCGACCCTCGACCCCCAGGTGGTGGAACAGGATGACCGTCGAAGCCACTACGACCGCGGCCGCGGGGATCGGGAGGCCGTTGAAGAGCCTCTTGTCGATGATGTTCACCTGGACGTTGAACCTGGCGAGCCTCAGCGCCCCGCAAACCACGAAGAGGAAGGCCGCCATCCAGCCCCACTTCCCGTAAGGGGATAAAGACCAAACGTAAACGAGGATAGCGGGGGCGACACCGAAAGCTACCAGGTCTGCCAGGGAATCGTACTCGGCGCCGAACTTGCTAGTGGTGTTGGTCAGCCTTGCCATCCTTCCGTCCAATCCGTCCAGGACCCAGGCGATCAAGATGGCCACGGAGGCACGGGTAAACTTCCCGTACATGGCCATCACAATCGAGTAGAACCCGGCCAACAGCGAAGCCGTGGTGAACAGATTGGGCAGCACGTATATACCTTTCTTCATCCTGTCACGGTTGAAACGTCTCCTGCCCCTCATCCTGGCCGCAAACCGTTGCCTGCTTTTCATCTCAGCCATCCTATTATAGTTTCACCGGCCTTTACCCTGGTACCCGCTTCGACGGAGACCTTCGCGTCCTGTGGGAGAAAGACCTCGACCCTCGAACCGAAACGGATCATACCTATTCTGTCTCCTCTTTCGACATGAACCCCTTCCCCGACCCAACACACGATCCGTCTGGCTATCAACCCGGCGATCTGGGAGACCAATACGTCTTCGCCCTCTTCCCTCCTGATGACGACCGTGTTCTTTTCGTTCAACTCGGATGCCTTGTCCAGGTTGGCGGAAAGGAACCTTCCCTTGTGGTAATGGATCGCCGTCACCGTACCGGAACAGGGCGCCCGATTGACGTGGACATCGAAAACATTCATGAAAATGCTGACCTTCCGGAACGGGCCGGTGAGGTTTTCCCCCCGAGGCACATCCTCAACCTTCAGCACCCGTCCGTCCGCCGGCGAAACGAAAACGCCTTCGCCGGAAGGCGCCGCCCTGTCGGGATTCCGGAAGAACCAGACAACGAACAGAGTAAGCACGGAACACAGGGTGGTAAGCCAGAAAAGGCCCGCGTAGGCAAAAACGACGGTCAGTGCTGCCGGAGGAACGATGAACGGATAGCCTTCCCCGACGATCATGCTGTCTTTACGTTTCATAAAAGGCCATGCGGCGGCGCCGACTGTCTATCTTTCGCGGTACCGGGCGAGGATGTGCTGTATCCTGTCCTTTCCCTGGAGTTTCAATTTCTGGATCTTTTTCTTTTCGAATTCTTCTTCCGGCGTCAGATAGACCCTCTTATTGAAGGCTTCCAGCGCCTCCTCGTATTTTCTGTGCTCGTCTACGTACTTTCTGAGTTCTTCGTCCCTATCGACATATCGGGCGATCAAGGCTTCGTCACTTTTTTCCATACACCCATCCTCCTGCATGTTTCGACTTATATTAGATATACGTCCGATTGTCAACCTCAAGCATTCATAAGATATGAAGTTTTATGGCTTTCTACGAATATTGCGGACTTCTTCCCACCTTCTCCTCCTCGGCCTGGGGCAACCGCAGATAAGCGGGCGAAAAGGTGATCAGGTCCAAAGTTTGCCCCCTAAAATACAGGTCGACCCCGAGCAAACCGACGTTCGCCGCCCTGACGAATTCGCTGCCCGGTTTGCCGAAGACAACACCTGAGGGGTTCAGGTCGGCGATGACTTGAGAATACTTTCGGGCGCCTTCTCCCAGGAACAGCGTCCTTTCCGGGGTGTTTGCAATGAACTTTTCCGGGGCCACGACCCGGTCGGCCAGTAGCCGCTCGGGGTAGCCGTTATCGCGAATCCGGTAAAGGGCGGCGTAGACTTCTTTCCTCCTCGCATCCATCAAAGGACAGACAGGATAAGGCGTCGGCACGGCATTGCAGGCAAGGGCCTCCAGGGTCGAAACGCCCACCATCGGTTTCCCGGAAGAAAAAGCGAGCCCTTTTATTGTGCTTGCGGCGATCCGCAAGCCGGTGAAGGAACCGGGACCGACTGTCAACGCATAGAGGTCGATATTCGAGATCTTCACTCCGCAGGACGACAGTATACTGTCTATGGAGGGGATCAGAGACGCCGCATGGTTGGTCAATACCCGGGCCGTCCTTTCAGCGAGTATCTCTCTGTCGGCTAACAGGGCAACGCTTTCGGTAGCGGACGACGTGTCAACGGCCAGGGTAAGCATAGAATCGACTCATCAACTGAAAATTCTCATGATATCGTTGTAGAAGACGAAGAGCATGAGGAGAATCAGGATGGCAAAACCGACCTGTTGGGCCCATTCCCGCCATTTGACGCTGATTTCTCTGCCGGTCACCAGTTCGACCAAGAAGAAAAGGAGATGCCCGCCGTCGAGTATCGGGATGGGCATAAGGTTGAGGACCCCCAGGTTCACACTCAGGATCGCCATGAATAAGACAAAGGGCATGATCCCCTTTTTGACCTGGGCACCGGCCATCTGGGCGATCAATATCGGCCCGCCGAGGGTCGAGGGAGAGATTACGCCCTGGATCAGCTTGACCACGCTGAGGACGGTCAGTTCTGTCATAGCCCATGTCTGTCCCGTACCCGCCCACAGTGCCGCTAGGGGATTGAGGCTTCTTACGACTACATTCGACGAACCTATGATCCCGATCTTGTAAGCCTCCACATCCTCGCCGAAGATGTTCTTCGCCATGGTAAGCTGTGGCTGAACCGTGGTTTCCCTTTCTTCGCCGCCCCTCAGATAGCGCACAGGGACAGCCCTGCCTTGACTCTTCTCGATTATCTTGGCTACATCGCCCCAGGTAACGGTTTCTTTCCCGTCGATCGCCAGGATACGGTCACCGGGCTTCAAACCCGCCTTTTCGGCCGCCGAACCACTCTGAACATCGCCGATGTCGGACGAGGGGGTCGGAATGCCGACCATGTTCAAAGCTGCCAAGAGGAGGACGGCAAAAAGAAAGTTGAACAAAGGCCCTGCCGAAACTATGCCGATGCGCTTCAGTACGTGCTGTTTCAGAAAGGAGCGCCTTTCGTCTTCCGGGGCAATGACGTCGCTTTCCGATTCGCCGAGCAGCTTGACGTAGCCTCCCAACGGTATCAGAGAAATCATGTATTCCGTCTCGCCCACCTTCTTACCGACGAGCTTTTTCCCGAAGCCGAGAGAAAATTTCAATACCCCCACCCCGAACATCTTCGCCGCCAGGAAATGGCCGAGTTCATGGACAAAGATCAGGATGCCCAGGAGAATGGTGACTGAAACTATGTTGATGCCTATCATGTCCTTCTTGCCGCCCCCTCGACGTAAGCCGCAGCAAACTTTCTCGCCCTCCGGTCTGCGTCCAGGATGTCCTCGACCGAACCTGCCTCGCGGCTCTCCAAACCCTGCATAGTCTTTTCGATAACCGCCGCGATATCCGTGAATCCTATCTTTCCGCCGAGGAAGGCCTCGACGGCTACCTCGTTCGCAGCATTCATGATAGCCGGCATTGTACCACCTTTTCTGCCTGCTTCATAGGCAAGTCTCACGCAGGGAAATCTACCCATGTCCGGTGCCGCGAAGTCGAGGGTGCCGATCGCATAGAAATCGAGGAACCCTTCTTCCCGTTCGAGCCTTTCTGGGTGCGAAAGGGCGTAAGCTATCGGCCCTTTCATGTCGGGCACTCCGAGTTGGGCGATGACCGAACCGTCGCAGAATTCGACCATGGAGTGGACGATGCTCTGCGGGTGGACGACTACGTGGATCCTGTCGACGTCGACGCCGAACAGCCACTGGGCCTCGATGATTTCGAGTCCCTTGTTCATCATCGTGGCCGAGTCGATCGTTATCTTTTTCCCCATCTTCCAGTTGGGGTGCTTCAGGGCATCTTCCACCGACACCTCAGCCATCTTCTCGGGCGGCAACGTCCTGAAGGGCCCCCCCGAAGCCGTCAGGATGATCTTCTTCACGTATTCCCTGCGCTCTCCCTCCAAGCACTGAAATATGGCGCTGTGTTCGCTGTCCACAGGAAGGATCCGCACTCCCTTTCGTGAGGCCTTTTCCATGACAAGGCCCCCGGCCATGACGAGTGTTTCCTTGTTCGCGAGCGCCACGTCCTTGCCCGCCTCGATCGCGCATACCGTCGGCAACAACCCGGCGGCCCCCACCATCGCCGAAAGGACCATTTCTACACCTTCGATAGTGGCTATGTCCCTGTACCCTTCCTCTCCCCACAGAATGGCGGTCGAAGTAGCTCCGGCCAATTTTTTGAATTCCGCCGCTGTTTCCTTATCGAAGAGGGAAACGTACATCGGCCTGAATTCCTCGACCTGTCGCGACAGGAGCTCGACGTTCCGGCCTGCGGCGAGTCCGAGCACCCTGAACCGCGCGGGGTTGCGCCGCACTACTTCGAGGGCGCTCACGCCGATCGACCCGGTCGAACCCAGTATGGAAATATTCTTCATCCTCGTGCCCTGCCTTGCCTCCGATTCGCCCATCGACAAATCAACCCGTCGTCAGCCAGCGGTAGTAAAAGATAAAAGGCCCGATGAACAGGATACAGTCCAGTCGGTCCAGTACCCCTCCGTGTCCGGGGAATATAGTCCCCGAATCTTTCACACCCGCCGACCTCTTGAGGACCGACTCGCATAGGTCGCCGAGCTCGCCCACCATGTTACCAACGAGTCCCATGATCATCGCATGATGCACGGCCAACTCGGGGAAAAACCACGCACGAAAGATCAGGCAACCGACTATACTCCCGGCGATTGACCCGATCGCGCCTTCCACCGTTTTGCCCTGGCTCACATGGGGCATCAACTTGTTCCTGCCCAGTTTCCGCCCAACGTAGAATGCGGTAAAATCGCCGGCGAAGGCGATCACGATCATCAAAAAAACCCAGATGACCCCCCGGTCGTCGTTCCTGAGCAAGACGAGATGAGAAATCATCAGCGGAACGTACAGCAGACCGAATGCGACCTTGTAGAGCCGACCCATATCGAATGCCGGTCCCTCCAGGCCGCCGAGAAAGATCAGGAAGGCAGCCATGAACAAGGCGGCGGTCCAGGCCGCCATCATCTCCAGGCCGCCGGCATAGGCCGCCAAAGGTAGAATGAGGGCTGCAACGTAACCTTCGATCTTCTCTATGCACAGACCCTCACCGAAGGAAAGCTGCCCGTACTCAGCGATACCACCAATCGACAGCAGGACAACGAGAACGAGAAAGACTTCTTTGGACCCGTATATGAGGACGGCAAAGAGCAGCGGTACCGCGACGATCCCCGTCAGCCAGCGTTTCCGGTGAGGCGTCATTCTTTAGATTCTTTCGGTAGTTGCTCGCTCGTCTTCCCGAATCGCCTTTCCCGCTTCTGGTAGTCCAGGATGGCCTCGACGAGCTGGGGTTCGCGAAAGTCAGGCCATAGTACGTCTGTAAAATAGAGCTCTGTGTAGGCGGACTGCCAGAGCAGAAAATTGCTGATCCTGAACTCGCCGCTCGTACGGATCAGGAGGTCGGGGTCCGGTATATCCCTCGTACTCAAGTATTTCTCGAAGGATTCCCGCGTGATCTCCGACGCCTTGATCTTCCCGGCCGCTGAATCTTTCATGATTTTTTTTACCGCCCCGATTATGTCGTCCCTGCCCCCGTAACTGAGCGCCAGGTTAAGGACCATCCCCTTGCAGTGTTTTGTCGCATCTACAGCCCCCTTGAGAACGGTGCGAACGTTTTCCGGCAGGTCCGCAACGTTTCCGATCGTCCTCAAACGGATGTCGTTTTTCAGCATCGTCTTGAGTTCGCTCCGTAAGTACCTCACGAGCAACCTCATGAGGGCCCTGACTTCGGGGTTCGGCCGCAGCCAGTTTTCGACGGAAAAAGCGAAAAGGGTCAGGTAAGGAACGCCGATTTTTCTGCACGCCTCGACGACGACGCGCACTGATTCTGCACCTTCACGATGGCCCGAAATCCTCCCCAGGGCATTCTGCCTGGCCCACCGGCCGTTGCCGTCCATGATGATGGCGATATGTCTCGGTACCCTTTTTTCGTCTATTCTGACCATTTCTTTTATTTCTCCGTACCATAGGCCATGAACATTTTCAACATCGCGGCGGTATACCAAACAAAAAAGGAGCCCTGGGCTCCTGATTCGATAGATTACGGCAGTCTTCGACCCCTATATCTCCATAATCTCCTTCTCCTTTGCGACGATGATTTCATCGATCCTCTTGATGTACTCATCGGTCAGCTTCTGGACCTCACCTTGCTGCTTGAACAATTCGTCTTCGGAGATCGAGTTTTCCTTCTTGAGTGCCTTAAGCTGTTCGTTCGTGTCTCTTCTTGCGTTCCTAAGCTTGATCTTGGCGTCCTCACCCATTTTTTTTACCACCTTGACGAGTTCTTTTCTTCTTTCCTCTGTCAAGGGCGGTATGTTTATCCTGATGAGCTTCCCGTCGTTGTTCGGCGTCAGGCCAAGCTCAGACTTCAGGAGCGCCTTTTCGATGCTGTTCAGTGCACCGGGATCCCACGGAGAGATCAAGATTTGCCGACTTTCCGGGATGGAAAAAGAAGCCACCTGGTTGAGCGGCGTCGGCGACCCGTAATAGTCGACTTTGATACCGTCCAGGAGAGACAATGACGCCCGTCCCGTGCGGATCTTTCCCAATGATTTCTCCAACGAGTTGAGAATCCCCTCCATCTGGGCCTTCAAATCTTTCCCGATCCTGTCGTTCATCTTCTCAGCCTCTCACAACCGTACCGATCGACTCACCGCAGACGACCCCTTTGATGTTACCTTTCTTCTCAAGGTTGAACACGACAATCGGCAGATCATTGTCTCGACATAAAGAAATCGATGCCGAATCCATTACTTTAAGGTTTTTCGATAATACATCGGTAAAACTGATACTTTTATAATACTCAGCGTCGGGATAAATATTGGGGTCCCGACCATACACCCCATCTACCTTGGTCGCCTTCAACAAGACCTCGGCTCGGATTTCCATCGCCCGCAAGGCAGCAGCCGTATCCGTGGAAAAAAAGGGGTTTCCCGTTCCCGCCGCGAAGATCACGATCCTTCCTCTTTCCAAGTGTCGAACAGCCCGCCTGATGATGAAAGGTTCGGCGACCTGGCGCATCTCGATGGCCGATTGTACCCTGGTCGGCAGCCCGGTCTTTTCGAGGATGTTCTGTAGGGCCAGGCTGTTGATGACGGTGGCCAGCATCCCCATGTAATCCGCCGACGACCTGTCTACCCCCCCCTCTTCCAGGGCTGCCCCCCTGAAGATGTTGCCGCCGCCGACGACGATGCCGACCTGAACACCGAGGTCAACGACCTCTTTTATTTCGGCAGCCAGATAATTCATGAAACCGAAGTCTATGCCGCCATGTCCCCGACCCTGCAGGGCCTCGCCGCTCAACTTGAGCAGAACTCTGCTGTAAACCGCCTTCTCCATGGCGTCCTGGCTTTTGGCTATTGAACCTCTTTTTTATTCAATTCTTCCCCGAGCTGAAACCGTGCGAACCGCCTGACTACGATGTTCTCTCCTGTTTTGGCGATGAGGTTATTGACGAGGGTACCTATCGTGATTTCCGGGTCTTTGATGAACTTTTGGTCCAACAGACAGACTTCTTCGTAATACTTCTTCAGCTTCCCCTGGATGATCTTGTCCCAGATTTTCTCCGGTTTGCCTTCCGCGGCGGCCTGGCTTTTGTATATATCCCTCTCCCGCTCCATGACCTCCTGGGGTATTTCGTCGGCTGAGACGTACATGGGATTCGTCGCCGCTACCTGCATGGCGATGTCCCTCGCCAGGGTCTTGAAGTCGTCGGTCTTCGCAACAAAATCGGTTTCGCAGTTGACTTCGACCAGAACCCCCAGCCTTCCCTGCATATGTATGTAAGCAGTAACCGTACCCTCTTTTGCCGCCTTGGACGACCGTTTCGTTGCCGCCGACATCCCCTTTTTTCTCAAGTATTCAACTGCCTTATCGAAATCGCCGGCTGAGGCCTGTAATGCCTCCTTGCAGTCCATCATGCCGGCCCCCGTCTTTGTTCTCAACTCTTTGACCATTGCGGCAGAAATTTCCAATTAACATACCTCCTCGTCGTCTTTGATATTCTTCGGATTATTCTGCAGAATTGACCGACGCCCCCGCTTCTCCCCCCTCAGCCCCTTTCGCTTCCACGGCCTCGGGTACGTCGGACTCGGTATCTTCGTTGTTGCCCGCTTCGACCACCTTGTCGCTCTCCGCCTGCAGTTTCTCTTCCCGTTTGGCCTTGCCCTCGAGAACGGCGTCGGCCATTTTTGTGGCAAAGAGCTTTATCGCCCTGATGGCATCGTCATTTCCAGGGATGATGTAATCGATGAGGTCCGGGTCGCAGTTCGTGTCTACGATAGCTACCAGAGGTATACCGAGCTTTCTTGCCTCCCTGACTGCGATGCCTTCCTTTTTCGGGTCGACGACGAAAACGGCGCCGGGCAGGTCTCCCATCTTCCGGATACCCCCGAGCACCTTTTCTAACTTTTCCCTCTCCTTCTTCAGCCCCTGTATCTCTTTTTTGGGAAAGGCCATGACGCTTTCATCTTCGAACATCTTGTCGAGTTGGTTCAAGCGGTCTATGCTCTTCTTCACCGTCGAGAAGTTAGTGAGCATACCGCCCAGCCAACGCTGGTTTACGTAAGGCATCCCCGCCCGCTCCGCCTCTGTCTTGATCGATTCCTGTGCCTGTTTTTTCGTCCCCACGAAAAGGACCTCCTTACCCTCGGCGACGGCATCGACGATGAACCTGTACGCCACATTGAAGAGCTCAACGGTTTGTTGCAGGTCGATGATGTATATGCCGTTCCGGGCGCCGAAGATGTAAGGCTTCATCTTGGGGTTCCATTTGTTCGTCTGGTGGCCGAAATGGACCCCTGATTCTAGAAGCAATTTCATAGATATATTCGCCATAAACTATCCCTCCGCTTGTTTTGTCCGCCACCCCCGTCGTCCCGCCCCGGGACTTCCTTCTGGAAGCAACCCCGAAACGATCAGGGGGTGTGTGTAATAGCGAGCGCTTCTAACACATACCCTATGTATTTTCAAGGTAAAAAAGTCTTCGCGACGAAAGTTTCAGGTTTAAGGCTCGTTTCCCTGCGCCGGATGGTGATGATCAGGTATGGTAATGGGCGTTGATTGTCACGTAATCGTGGGTGAGGTCGGCGGCGAAGACGGTGAAGGACCCCGGGCCGCTCCCGACCCTGACCAGGACGGCCACCGAGTCTCGTTCCATAACCTCGAGGAGAGGCCTGTCCGCCTTTTCGATTCCCCGTCCCCTTTTGAAGATCGGGATACCCCCGAAGTAAATCTCGAGCTCTTCTTCCTTGACAGGCACACCGGAGGCCCCGACGGCGGCGTATACTCGCCCCCAGTTCGGGTCTTTCCCGAAGAAGGCCGTCTTGACAAGGTTCGACCGACCGACGGCAAAGGCGATTTTTTTTGCATCTCCCGCGGATCCGGCCCCTTCGACGGTCAATTCTATGATTTTTGTCGCCCCTTCCCCGTCCCTCACGATCGCCGTCGCCAGTTCGGTGACTACGGACAATACCGCCTCATCGAACCTCAGAAGGCCGTCGCTCCCCGCCCTGAGCGTCCTGTTTCCGGCCCGGCCGTTCGCCAGGATGATGACTGTGTCGTTAGTGCTCATGCAGCCGTCCACCGTGATCGCATTGAAAGACTTTTCCGTTGCCCTCCGCAGGCAACCGGCCAACGACCGCCTGTCGACCGCTGCATCGGTGAGAAGGAAGGAGAGCATCGTCGCCATCTTCGGCTCGATCATGCCCGCACCCTTGGCAAGGCCGCATACCGTGA
>CAZRAC010000036.1:0-21733 GCA_964597995.1 uncultured Syntrophaceae bacterium
ATCGCCGTTCATGTATCAGTCAAGAGTTTTTTTGGATACTTGGTCGGACAAATAGATTGCAAAAAAACCTTTATATAAGGTATGTTGCGTGTCAAGTAGAAAGTGTGTCGCCTGTAAAGGGAACGGTGGCGGGGTTGTCGAAGTATAATGTTCCCCACGACCGGGATCTGGAAAAAGGTTTCGGGGTGGAAGAAGACGTCATCAGAGAGGAGGTCAACATGGATTACAGAGCATTTTCCGAAGAAATTTCCCGGATGGTCCGTCCCCAGACTTTTCCCCTCGGAGTAAAATTGATCAAAGACGCCGACAAGCTTCCGAAGGAAGCGGCGAGACCCGCAAAATTCGGCGTTAAGATTGCGGTTTGCCAGTGGACGACGATGGCGAGGCGGTGGGGGCGGGTTCTCGGAGCGACAGCGGAAGACATCAACTGCACAGCCTGCCTTGCGGCGCTCGGCCTAAAACGACTCGACGATCGCCGACACCTCGGGCAGTACTTTCTGGAGATGGGGTTTTTCGACGACATCGATATGGCCGAAAAGTTTGCGAAAGAACTGGAACTCATAAAACCGGGGGAAATAAGCGCAGTAGCCTACTTCCCGCTCGACATGGCGCCTATCGACCCAGACGTAATCGTGATTTACGGGACGCCGGCGCAGATGGCACGTCTGGCCGCCGGTTACATCCACAGCTCGGGGGAGCTTATCGAACTGAAATCGGCATTCGGACTCTCATGCCTTGCGGCCATAAAGCCGTATTTCAGCAAAAAACCCGCCTTCGTCATCCCCGGACGGGGGGAACGGATCTTGGCGGGCACGGATGAGGGCGAGATGTTCTTCACCTTCCCGGCAGAATATGCCGAGCAGCTTTTGGACGGCCTGAGGAAGACCCATGAAAAGGGGACTCGGTACCCTGTGCAAAGCTATGTAATCTATGAGCCGCCGATCATCAGGCCGATGAAGAATCTTGCCGATAAGTTGTCCGACTCCTGACCGTCAAGAATAGATGTCCCCGTAAAAAGTCCAAAAACGTCATGCCGGACTTGATTAAGCCTGCCCCGTACTCGATACGGGGGCATCCAGAACATATTGAATATACTGGATTCCGGCGTTCGCCGGAATGACGAAACGCGTAATTCGCGACTTTTTATGAATCCATCAAGAATTGGATGACGAACTCGCGCAAGGTCGGAAGACACGGTTTCTCTTCAGCCGATATCGAGGAGTTCTTCCGGAGAGTCGATCAGATAATCGGGGTTCGCAACCGCGAGCTGCTCCTTTGTGTGCCAGCCCCAGGTGACGGCGACCGTTTTGACGCCCGCCTGCTTCGCTTCCAGGATGTCCCCGACCGTGTCGCCGATGTAGAACGTGCCGTTACCCTGAATACCGGTCCGTTCCGTGATGTGGCGGATCTTCTCGACCTTGCTGAACATAAAGTCGCTGCCCAGGATCTCGTCGAAAAAACGGCCGTAGCCGATTCCCGAAAGGATGCGCTCGATGGCGTAATTCGAGTTGCTCGAAACGATGGCCAGGGTGTGCCTTTTGCGGAGGTTCTCGAGGACGGGTTCGAGCTCTCTCACGGGAGTGACCTTGCTGTAGTTGAGCGAAGGCGCAAGCTCCGCCGAAACCTTCGTGAAGGCAGGGACATCCACCCCTTTCTTGCCGATCCCCTCGTAAAAATTGTCTTCGAAGACTCGGAGGAACTCCTGCCTGCTCCTGAAAGGCGGTAACCCCAGCTTCTCGAGGCAGAGATTGACTGAGTGCTCGTAGAGTTCCAGGGAGTCGACGACCACTCCGTCAAAATCGAAGAGAAAGAGCCTTTTCATGTCCGGTTCACGCAATCTTTCCTCGGTACGGCGATGCCTCCGGCAACTTTTTTATGTTTTCTTCAAAGGGCCTGCGTAAGACCCCGGCCTCGGTGATGATGGCCGTCACGTACCGGGCGGGCGTGACGTCGAAGGCGGGATTGTAAGCTCCGATTCCCTCCGGCGCCGTCCTCACGCCGCCAATCGTGACGACCTCCGCCCCGTCCCTTTCTTCGATGGGTATGTCTTCCCCTTTTTCTGTATCCTTGTCGATCGTGGAAAGGGGGGCCGCAACGTAGAAGGGAACCCTGTTTTCCTTCGCGAGCACGGCCAGCGTGTAAGTTCCGATCTTGTTCGCCGTATCGCCGTTCGCCGCGATCCGGTCGGCGCCGACGATGACGAGGTCGACTTTTCTTCTGCTCATCAGGAAACCGGCTGTGCTGTCCGTGATGAGCGTCGCCGGGATGTTTTCTTCCTTCAATTCCCAGCAGGTCAGGCGGGCGCCCTGGAGGACGGGCCTCGTCTCGTCCGCGTAGACGTGAACCTTCTTTCCTTCCTCCATCGCTGCCCGGATGACGCCGAGCGCGGTGCCGTACCCGGCCGTGGCCAGGGCCCCGGCGTTGCAGTGCGTGAGGATATTTGCGCCGTCCTTGATGAACCGGCGGCCGTTCAGGCCGACCTGGCGGTTGACGGCCACGTCTTCCTCGCCGACCCGGACGGCTTCTTCTACCAGGGCGTTCTTCAGTTCCTCGAGGCCCGTGCCGGCGGAGAGGTTGGCTTCTAAGGTGCGTCTCATCCGCTCGATGGCCCAGAAGAGGTTTCTCGCCGTGGGGCGGGAGCGGGCGAACTCCTCGCAAATAAGACAGAACTCCCTCTGCAGGTCTTCGCGGTTTCCGGCGGTTGAGTGGAGGACACCGAGGGCTATGCCCATGGCGGCGGCGACGCCGATAGCCGGGGCGCCGCGAACAGTGAGGTCCTTTATGGCTGAGACTACATCCTGGTAACGGCGGAGGGTAAGGTAGCGAAACTCGAAGGGAAGGGCCTTCTGGTCGATCATCCCGACGGCGTCATCGGCCCAGTAGACGGTTCTGATCATCCTGCAAGCATTTTTTTGAGGAGTGAGTTGACGAGGGCCGGGTTCGCTTTTCCGCCGGTCGCCCTCATCACCTGCCCTACGAAGTACCCGAAGAGCTTGTCCTTCCCGCTGCGGTATTCCTTGAGCTGAGACGGGTTTGCGCTGATGACCTCTTCGATGACCTTTGCCAGGGCCGCTTCGTCCGTTATCTGCACCAGGCCTTTTTCTTCGACGATCTGCCGTGGGCCCTTCCCGGTCCGGTACATCTCTTCGAAGACTTCCTTGGCGATCTTGCCGCTGATGGTGCCCTCTTCGATCAAGTTGATCAACTCCGCAAGGTCGGCCGGTTTGACGGGGCTTTCCTTGATGTCTTTTTTTTCTTCGTTCAGGTGCCCGAGAAGCTCTCCCATTACCCAGTTGCCGGCGACCTTCGGTTTTCCGCAGAGCCTGGCCGTTTCCTCGTAATAAGCCGTGATGCCCGGGCTCGAGGTCAGGACACCAGCGTCGTATGGCGGGATACCCAACTCTTTCACGAACCGCTCCCGCGTCTGCATCGGAAGCTCGGGGATCGTCTTCCTCACTTCTTCGACCCACTCTTCGCTGATGACGACGGGGACGAGGTCCGGGTCGGGGAAGTAACGGTAATCGTGGGCTTCTTCCTTGCCGCGCATCGAATGGGTCACGCCCTGGGAGTCGTCCCAAAGGCGAGTCTCCTGGGTCACCTGTCCGCCGCTCTCGACGAGGTACTGCTGCCGCTTGATCTCGTATTCGAGGGCCCGCTGAACGTTGCGGAAGGAGTTCATGTTCTTCAGCTCCGTGCGCGTCCCGAAAGTATCCGACCCCTTCGGGCGGATGGATACATTCGCGTCGCAGCGGAAGCTTCCCTCTTGCATGTTGCCGTCGCAGACCTCAAGTTTTACCAGTATCTCATGGAGGGCCCGCAGGTAAGCTACGGCTTCCTCGGGGCTGCGGATGTCGGGCTCGCTGACGATCTCGATCAGGGGAACACCGGTGCGGTTGAAGTCTACGTAACTCCATGGCTGCACGTCGTCGTGGACGAGCTTCCCCGCGTCCTCTTCCATATGGATGCGGGTTATGCCGATCCGCCTCTTGGCGCCGTCGACCTCGACATCCACATAGCCGTGCTCCGCCGCCGGCTGGGCGTACTGGGATATCTGGTATCCCTTGGGTAGGTCGGGGTAGAAGTAATTTTTCCGTGCGAAGACGTTTGCGGCATTGATGCGGCAGTTCGTCGCCAAGGCCATTTTCATCGTAAACTCGACTACCTTCCGGTTCAGGACCGGCAGGACGCCCGGCATGCCGAGGCAGATTTGACAGGTATTTGCATTGGGAACCGCGCCGAACTTGGTGGAGCAGCCGCAGAAGATCTTCGAATCCGTGAGTAGCTGGGCATGTACCTCCAGCCCGATTACCGCTTCGTATTCCATCAGAGGTTCGGCCTCCTTTTTTCCACCCCGGAGCTCTTTTCGTAGGCGTGGGCGACCTGGAGCAGTTTCCCCTCTTCGAAGTGGGATGTCAGGAACTGGACGCCGATGGGAAGGCCGTTTTCCGTGTAACCGCAGGGGACGGATATGCCGGGGACACCGGCGAGGTTCGCGGAGATGGTAAAGATGTCGGAGAGGTACATCTGGAGCGGGTCGTCCGTCCTCTCCCCGACCTTGAAGGCCGGTGTAGGGCTCGTGGGCGTCACGATCGCGTCGCACGCCTTGAAGGCCTCGTCGAAGTCCCGCTTGATCAGGGAGCGTACCTGGGACGCCTTCTTGTAGTAGGCGTCGTAGTATCCGGAGGAAAGGGCGTAGGTCCCGAGCATGATCCTCCTTTTGACCTCGGCGCCGAACCCCTCCGACCGGGTCTTCTTGTACATCTCCATGAGCTCTCGACTTTCTTGGGAGCGGTAGCCGTACTTTACGCCGTCGTAACGGGCGAGGTTGGAGCTGGCCTCGGACGGGGCGACGACGTAGTAGACGGCCAGGCAGTAATCCGTGTGGGGGAGCGAGATGTCGATGCAGCGGGCGCCCAGGCCTTCGACCACCGCGACCGCTTGTCTCACGGCCGATTCCACTTCAGGGTCGATGCCGCCGATGAAGTATTCCTTCGGAATCCCCACCGTCCATCCCTCGATCCCCCGGGTGAGGTAGTCGGTGTAGTCGGGGACAGCAACGGCGACGGAAGTAGACTCGCGGGGATCGTACCCGGCGATTACGTTCATCATGATGGCGCAATCTTCCACGTCCTTGGTGAAGGGGCCTATCTGGTCGAGGGAGGAGGCGAAGGCCACCAGGCCGTACCGCGAAACGCGGCCGTAAGTCGGCTTCATCCCCACGACGCCGCAGAGGGCAGCCGGCTGGCGGATCGACCCTCCCGTGTCGGAACCGAGCGAGGCGATGCACTCATCGGCGGCGACGGCCGTCGCCGACCCGCCGCTCGATCCCCCGGGTATCCTCTCCAGGTCCCAGGGGTTTCGCGTCACTCCGAAGTAGGACGTCTCCGTCGAAGACCCCATGGCAAATTCGTCCATGTTGGTCTTCCCGATGAACAGGGCGCCCGCGCCACGAAGCCTCTCGACGACCGTGGCGTCGTAAGGCGGGATGAAATCATGCAGGATTCTCGAGCCGCAGGTCGTCCGTACGCCCTTGGTGCAGATGATGTCCTTGACGGCGACCGGGATGCCGGTGAGCGGTCTTGCCCTGCCCTGCCTGATCTCTTCGTCGGCCCGAAGGGCCTCTTCCCTGGCGGAATCCCTCAGCACCGTGATGTAGGAACGGGTCTTGTCCTCTACCTCGTCGATCCGCCCGATGACGGACTCGACAACCTCGGCCGCCGTCGTTTCACCGCGGCGCAGTTTCTGCTGAAGTTCATGGACTGTCAGTTCGTGGAGTTTCATCGCGCTCTTTACTCGATGACCTTGGGAACGCGGAAATTGTTTGCTTTCCTGTCGGGTGCGTTTGCCAGGGATAGGTCATGGGGGAGCGAGGGTAAGACTCTGTCTTCACGGAAGGCGTTACTGAGGGTTGCGGCATGGGTGAGAGGTTCCACGCCGTCGGTGTTCACCCGGTTGAGCTTTTCCATGTAAAGCAGGATATCATTCAGTTGAGACGTAAATTTTTCTGTTTCCGTCCCCGAGAATTCGAGACGGGCGAGGTGCGCCACGTACTCGACCTCTTCCTTCGTTATCTTCACAAAATCCCCCAGTTCTACCGACCGTCACCGGTCACCTTGATGGAGTTCCTTTTCCCGTCTCGAGTCGCCGCCTATTGCAAGGCCTTCCAGTACGGCCTGAGCTGATCCTTCACCGCTTCGATAATCTTGTCGATATAGGGATTCGCCTCGGCCTCCATCCGCTTCAACTCGTCCTCCGTAACATGGGTGTCGTCCCTCATTTCGTTGAGGACCGTCTTACAGGAATCGGTGAGGCCGCCTACGTGGTACCCGCCTTCAAGGGTGACAGCAAGCCGGCCGTCGCAACAGGCATCGGCTATGTTGAGGATGATGCGAGTCAAACAGGCGAAACCCTTCGGCGTGACCTTCATACCCCCGAGGGGGTCCTTGAAATAGATATCGAACCCGGCGGAAAGCATCACGAGGTCCGGTTTGAATTCGAGGGCTATCGGCTGAAGGATCGACCGGAAAATCTTTACGTATTCATTGTCCCCCGGTCCCGTCCGGAGGGGGACATTCACCGTGAAGCCTTTTCCCTGGCCCCTGCCGATTTCCTGCACGCTCCCCGTCCCCGGGTAGTAAGGGTACTGATGCGTGGAAAAATAGACGACGCGGGGGTCGTCGTAGAAGGAGTGCTGGGTGCCGTTTCCGTGGTGGAGGTCCCAGTCCACGATCAGGATTTTTTTCATCCCCAGTTTGTTGATGGCATGCATGGCCCCGATAGCGACGTTGTTGAAGAGGCAGAATCCGGCCCCGCGGTCCGCTTCGGCGTGGTGGCCCGGCGGCCTGATGAAGGCGAAGGCATTGTCGACCTCGTCCTTCACGACGGCGTCAACGGCATTGCACAACCCCCCGACGGCCAACCTGGCGGTATCGTACGACTCGGGAGATGTTTCCGTGTCTGGGTCGAGATAGGTGTGCGGCTTCCCCGCTGTCTTCGCAACCACCTCTATGTACCATTGCTCATGAATCATCCCGATTTCTTCGGGACTGGCGTATCGCGGCTCGATCAGAACGAATTTACCCTTCATATCCGGAGATTCGAGCATCCTGTAGATCGCTTCGAGCCGTTTCGGAGATTCCGGGTGAAAGGCACTCGTTTCATGCCGCATGTACCTTTCATCCTTGACGATTCCCGTTCTTAAAGGCACCTCCCACCTCCGCTCGTTCTTTCTCGTTTTTCTATGGTGGAGAAAACTTTCTCTGGTAAGTTGCCCTCACTTACCATACAATATCACGAAAAGTAAAGGGTTTACCTGTTATGCGCGAAAACCCAGATGCCCTCAAATGCATTGACAAACCATTCTCATTAGATATATTGCAATCTCTAAATTTTTCGTGAGTACTCGACATGAACATAGGCCTGCCGGAGCTGATAGTCATCCTCATAGTAGCCCTGCTCGTCATCGGACCGAAAAGACTGCCCGACGTGGCTCAGGCGCTGGGCAGGGGGCTCGCGGAGTTCAAGCGAGCGATGGAAGATGTCAGAGATGAGCTGAAAGTGGACGAGGTGAAGCGGGACATAGACGACGTGAAAGACTCTCTCCTCAGGAAGGGTCATGAAGAAGAAAAAGTGACTGCGACTCACTCCGGTGAAGACGGTCACGAAGCCCATCCCCCCCAATCGACCTCACCCGGCGGTCAGAAGCCTTCTGCGGAAGGGTCATAATCCCATAAGATTTAGATGAAGAACGGCGGGAGAAGGCGTTCCGTAGAAGCAGAGATATGAGCGACAATCCAGAAAACGACAAGATGCCCCTTACGGCCCACCTTGAGGAATTGCGCAAGAGGTTGTTGCGAAGCCTCATAGCGGCCTTCATCGCCTTCGGCATCTGCTATAATTTCAAGGAACGACTTTTCGAAGTCCTGACCAGGCCCCTGGTTGAATCCATACCGAAGAACAGCTATATGATCTACACGAGCCTCCCCGAGGCCTTCTTCAACTACCTTAAGATATCTTTTTTCGCGGGACTGGTCGTTGCGAGCCCTTACATCCTGTACCAGATCTGGAAATTCATCTCGCCGGGGCTCTACGCCTCCGAGAAAAAGCACGTGGTTCCCTTTGTGTTGACATCGACGATCCTCTTCGTTTCGGGGGTTCTCTTCGGTTATTTCCTCGCTCTGCCCCCGGCCTTCAAGTTTTTTCTCGAATTTTCGACCGACTTCCTGAAGCCGATGTTGACACTGCGGGAATACCTTTCACTCTCGCTCAAACTCTTGCTCGCCTTCGGCATAGTCTTCGAGATCCCCGTCTTCATCTTTTTTCTGGCGAAGATAGGCGTCGTCAACGCAGCTCTATTGAGGAAGCAGAGAAAATACGCAATTCTGTTGATTTTTATCGTAGCGGCGTTAATCACGCCGACGCCCGACGCCTTTAGCCAGACCCTGATGGCCGTCCCCATGATGATTCTCTACGAGGTAGGGATTATAGTGGCGAAGTGGGGGGAGAAGAAGACGGCGGGAGGCGAGGCGAAGGAGGCACCTGAAGGGCTGTCATGAGGCGGCACGGCGATCTTTCGATGAAAAAAATCAGAAACGGCGCGAGAAAAAGCCCCTGGTTCAGGAGGTTTTTTCTCTTTATCCTCTTCCTTTTCCCCTTCCTTGTCGTTTCCGCCGGTCTCTATCTGTACGTAATCATCCGCGACCTGCCCGACATCCATAACCTGAAGGACTATCGGCCGAGCATCACGACCCGTATCTATTCCGATAACGACCGGTTGATCGACGAGTTTTTCCTCGAGGACAGGCGGTTTATCCCGATAAACAAAGTACCCAAATACGTCGCCCAAGCCTTTATCGCCGCCGAGGATTCGAGGTTCTTCCAGCACGAGGGGGTCGATTTCTACGGGATGGTGCGGGCCTTCGTCAAGAACGTGACCCACGGCGCCATCGTCCAGGGCGGCAGCACCATCACCCAGCAGCTCGCGAAGGCCATCTACCTCTCGCCCGAGAGGAGCCTGACGAGGAAGATCAAAGAGGCCGTCCTCGCCTACCGGATGGACCGTTATCTGAAGAAATATGAGATATTAAATCTTTACCTGAACCAGATATACCTCGGACACGGGACTTACGGGATCGAGGCTGCTTCGCAATGCTATTTCGGCAAGAGCGCGAGGGACTTAAACCTGGCCGAGGCCGCCCTTCTCGCCGGACTTCCCAAGGCACCGAGTCGGTACTCCCCTTTCGTGAGCCTCGAGAAGGCTAAGCAGCGTCAAGCCTACACCCTGAACCGGATGGTGGAAGAAGGCTACATAACCGAGGCGGAAAAGGAGCGGGCGGAAAAGATGCCGATAAGGCTGAACACGGCCGGTCCCAAGGGAAAGGTGGCCCCTTATTTTACGGAGAACGTACGCCGTTACATCGTCGCCAAGTACGGTAGTGAGGCCTTGTACAAGGAGGGTCTCGAGGTCTACACGACGCTGAACTTTGAGATGCAGCAGGCCGCCACGGCAGCCGTGGAGAGGGGGTTGCAGGAGCTCGAAAAGAGAGAAGGGACAAGGGTGTCCATCAGGAGGGTCCCCGCGGCGAAGGTTGACCAGTTCACCGCCCAGGTGGAGAAGGAGATTTCAAAGAAGCCTTTGGAAAAAGGGCAGGTCGTCAGGGCGCTTGTCGAATCGGTAGACGAGGGCGACAGGGTCGTCCATCTGCGGGTGGGGCGCCGGAAGGCCGTGGCGTCCTTCGACCACATCCACCTGGCAGCGAACGCCGTTCAGGCCGCCGAGATGGGCAAGATGTACAACCCCGCCGGCCTCTTCAGCCCCGGGGATGTGGTTGAGGCCCGCCTGAGCGAAAAACCCCAAAAGGAACCGCTGGAGCTTTCCATCGAGCTTCATCCGGCCGTTCAGGCCGCCCTTCTTTGTATGGACGCGAGGACCGGCGAGATCAAGGCAATGGTGGGAGGACGGGACTTCAGGCGGAGCGAATTTAACCGGGCGACCCAATCGCGGCGGCAGCCCGGCTCTGCATTCAAGCCGCTGATCTACGCCGCCGCCTTCGACAAGGGACTCACACCAGCGACCATCGTGATGGATTCCCCGGTCGTCTTTAAGGATTCCCTCGGCGATACTGATTGGCGGCCGAAGAATTTCGACGCCAAATACCATGGTCCCACTACGTTACGGGATGCCCTGGTCTATTCCCGCAACGTGGTTACTATCAAGGTCCTCAAGGACATCGGTGTGCGTTACGCCGTCGATTACGCCCGCAACATGGGCATAGAATCGCCGCTTTCCGAGAATCTTTCCCTGGCCTTAGGGACGTCGGGCGTCACGGTCCAGGAGATGGTGAGGGCCTTCGGTGTACTGGCGAACGAAGGGAAAAAAGCCGAGCCCTATTTCATCAGGAAGATCGTCGACCGTACGGGCAGTATCTTCGAAGAACACGCGCCGAGGGTAGAGCCGGTGATCGACGCCAAGGTGGCCTACATCACGACTTCCGTGCTCCAGGATGTCGTCCAGCGCGGTACGGGATGGCGGGTGAGGGCTATAGGAAAACCCGTGGCGGGAAAGACGGGGACCACGGATGAGTACAAGGACGCCTGGTTTATCGGTTATACCCCCTCCTTCGTCGCGGGGGTCTGGGTCGGGTACGACGACGGCAGGCCGCTCGGCAAGGCGGAAGTGGGTGGCGTAGCCGCCGCGCCGATCTGGCTGTATTTCATGGAGAAGGCCCTGGCAGGGCAGCCCGTGGAAAACTTTCGCGTCCCGGAGGGGATCGTCTTTGTGAAGATCGACCCCAAGACGGGACTCCTCGCGAGCCCCTTTTCGTCCGATGCCAGAACGGAATGTTTCCTTGAGGGGACGGCACCCACGGAATACGCACCCAGCGACCTGGAAAGATGGTTTATGAAGAATTTCGGGGGCGCTCCGGCGAAAGAAAGTGAAAAGGAAGACCTGGACTGAAAACATCGACTGAAAAAATACTGAAAAAATACTTGACAGGTCGATGTTCTTTTTTGTAGAAGCTAACGGTATATCCGTATGAGAAAAATCATCACGCTCACCATCGTAGTCGTAGCTGTAGTTGTAGATCCCCGATGACAGGGGCTGCGTGATGGTTTGATCTTTCTCCGGCAAAAAACCAAAAACCGTTACCAGCCCTGGTGACGGTTTTTTTTTGGGGTACCCGTCAGGGTAGCTTACCGAGGAATTAAATGCCCTCCAAGCCTTGAGGGTCAGGGACCGCCGGTCTGTTGTGATGGCTGTCGCCGTGAGGCGTGGTCCAAGGGCAGCGGGAAACCGCTGAGGGCGATTTTGTTAATACCACAAGGAGGTGTTTTCATTGAAACTGAAAGGCGCAGAAATTTTTATCAGAGCCCTGAAACAGGAGGGCATTCAAACGGTCTTCGGCTATCCGGGAGGCGTTCTTCTCGACATCTATGACGAGCTACACCGGAGCGACATCACCCATATCCTCGTCAGGCACGAGCAGGGCGCCGTACACGCGGCTGACGGATATGCCAGGGCCTCCGGAAAGGTCGGTGTCGTCCTCGTGACTTCCGGGCCGGGCGCGACGAATACCGTCACGGGCATAGCCAACGCCTATCTCGACTCCATTCCCATCGTGGTCTTTACCGGGCAGGTCCCCACGGCACTCATCGGCACGGACGCTTTCCAGGAAGCCGATATCGTGGGAATTACCCGACCATGCACCAAACACAATTTTCAGGTGAGGCGTGTAGATGAATTAGCCAGGACGATACACGAGGCCTTCCACATCGCCCGTTCGGGGCGGCCGGGGCCGGTCCTAGTGGACCTGCCCAAGGACGTCATGCAGGCGACGACCGATTATGAACCGTCTACGCCCAAGGAAGAGGAACCGGTTCAGCCGCCGAGACCGGCTTCAGGTAAGGCCCTGTACGTCCTCGACCTGATCGCCGAGTCGAGAAGGCCCGTTCTACTGACCGGCGGCGGCATCGTCCTCGGCCGGGCGTCGGAAGAACTGAGACAGATGGCGCGGCGGACGAAGATACCCGTCACGTCGACGCTGATGGGGCTCGGGGCGTTCCCGGCATCAGACCCTCTCTGGCTCGGGATGCCGGGCATGCACGGAACTTATTATGCCAACATGGCCCTCAGTAATTGTGACCTCCTCATCGCCATCGGCTGCCGTTTCGACGACCGTGTCACGGGTAATCTCGAGACCTTCGCCCGCAAGGCAAAGAAGGTTCACGTGGATGTGGACGCCTCATCGATCAACAAGAACGTCATGGTCGATGTTCCTATCGTGCAGGACTGCAAGGAGGCGTTGCGGAGTTTCAACAAGCTGCTGGCGGATCAAAACTTCACCGTTTCCGACGAAGACCGCAGGGAATGGTTCGACATGATTGACGAATGGAAGAGGAACGTTCCCCTCTCTTATTGTCCCAGCGATGAGGTCATCAAGCCCCAGTTTGTCATTGAAACTCTTTGCAATCTTACTAAGGGAAAGGCCATAATAACGACCGAGGTCGGACAGAATCAGATGTGGGCCGCCCAGTTCTACAAGTTTGACGAGCCCAACATGTTCATTTCGTCCGGCGGCCTCGGGACCATGGGGTTCGGCCTGCCCGCCGCCATCGGCGCCCAGGTTGCGTTCCCGGATAAGCTGGTTGTGGACATCGCCGGTGACGGGAGTATCCAGATGAACATTCAGGAATTGGCGACGGCCGTTCAATACAATATCCCGGTAAAGGTCGTCGTTCTCAACAACGGCTACCTGGGGATGGTACGTCAATGGCAGGAACTGTTCTACGAAAAGCGTTATTCCCAGACGGACATGACCTACGCCCCGGACTTCGTCAAGGTGGCGGAGGCCTACGGGATGCTCGGCGTGAGGGCAGTAAAGCCAGATGAAGTGGAGGCGACTCTCAGGAAAGGACTCGAACACCCGGGGCCGGTCATCATGGATTTCCGGGTTGCCCGTGAAGAGTGCGTCTACCCCATGGTGAGGCCGGGCGGGTCGATCCAGGAGATGGCCCTGGGACGGGAAATGATCAATTGATTCGGAGCGAGGTAATCTGAAAATGGAAAAGCAGAAAAAAGAACATATCTTGTCGCTACTTGTGAACAATAAGCCCGATGTTTTAGCGAGAGTCGCCGGTACCCTGGGGGGTAGGGGGTACAACATCGATACTCTCTGTGTGGACGCCACCCTGGACCCGAAGATTTCGAAGATAATCCTGTCTGTCTACCAGGACCAGGCGGCGATCACGAAGATCGAGAAACAGCTCCTCCGCCTTATCGATGTACACTCCGTGAGCGAACTGACGGAGACGGAGACCGTCATGCGCGAGATGATGCTCGTCAGGATGAGGCTCACGGAAAAGAACAAGGCGGATATTGCGCTCATCATCGATACCTTCCGAGGGCGGGTCGTCACGATGAACGGAGATAGCTGCGTCATCGAGATCACGGGTACAAAAGCGGACATCGAAAGGGCAATCGAGAGCCTCAAACCGCTGGGGATCGACGACTTGGCCCGGACGGGCATCGTTGCCCTGGAGAGAATAAAATAAAAAGGAGGTAAGAAGAATGGCAAAGATAGATTTCGGTGGGGTCGTCGAGGATGTCATCACCTCGAAGGAATTTCCCCTGAAGAAGGCGCAGAAGGTACTGAAGGGCGAGACAGTGGCTGTACTGGGTTACGGCGTCCAGGGGCCGGGACAGGCACTGAACCTTAGGGATAACGGCATCCGTGTCATCGTCGGGCAGCGGAAGGGGACTGAAAGTTGGAGAAGGGCGGTGAAGGACGGTTTTAAGCCGGGCGAGACGCTCTTTCCCCTCGAAGAAGCAGCGGCACGGGGAACCATCGTCTGCTATCTTCTTTCCGATGCCGGCCAGAAAACCATGTGGCCGAAGATCAAGCCCCACCTCACCGAGGGAAAGGCGCTGTATTTTTCCCACGGCTTTTCCATCACGTACGGGAGGCTGACGAAGGTTGTTCCGCCTCCGGACATAGATGTCATCCTCGTGGCGCCGAAAGGTTCCGGGCGTACCGTGCGGAGCAACTTTCTGGACGGCAGCGGCATCAACTCGAGTTTCGCCGTCTTCCAGGACTACACCGGGAGGGCGCTGGAAAGGACCCTGGCCATGGGAATCGCCATCGGTTCTGGTTATCTATTCCCCACGACCTTCGAAAATGAGGTCTACAGCGACCTCGTAGGCGAGAGGGGCGTCCTGATGGGTTGCCTGGCGGGTGTCATGGAGGCCCAGTACAACTGCTTGCGCAGCCACGGCCATAGTCCGAGTGAAGCATTCAACGAGACGGTCGAAGAGCTGACCCAGAGCCTGATCCGTCTTGTGGCGGAGAACGGCATGGACTGGATGTACGCCAGTTGCAGCACCACGGCCCAGCGAGGTGCCCTGGACTGGAGGGGGCCTTTCCGTGACGCCGTGGCCCCTCTCTTCGAAAAACTGTATAAACGCGTCGTCGCCGGAACAGAGACACGGATAGTCCTGAAGGCTAATAGTGCACCCGACTACCGGGAGAGACTGGAAGAGGAGCTGGCGGAGCTGCGTAACAGTGAGATGTGGCGGGCGGGTGCGGCGGTACGGGCGCTGAGGCCTGAGAGAAGGAAGAAAGCGGCGAGCAAATAGTGATCGGCCGTCGGCGGAAAGGGGACTGATATGCGCAGCGACTTGATGAAAAAAGGCCTGGAGAGAGCGCCCCACCGGTCGCTTTTCAAGGCCATGGGGTACACGGACAGCGAGATTGCGAGGCCGATGATCGGGGTTGTGAACTCGGCTAATGAAATCATCCCGGGGCACGTACACCTCGGCCGGATTGCCGAGGACGTAAAGGCGGGTATCCGGACGGCGGGCGGAACGCCGGTCGAGTTTCCGGCCATCGGCGTCTGCGACGGCATTGCCATGGGTCACGTGGGGATGAAGTTCTCTCTCGCGAGCCGCGAGTTGATCGCCGATTCCGTCGAGGTCATGGCGATGGCCCATCCCTTCGACGGACTTGTGTTCGTCCCCAACTGCGACAAGATCGTCCCGGGGATGCTGATGGCGGCCATGCGCCTCAACATCCCGTCGATCTTCGTGAGCGGCGGCCCGATGCTGGCCGGGGATATGGGGGGGAAGAAGGTCGACTTGATCAGCGTCTTCCAGGGCATAGGACAGGTCAAGGCCCGCACGATGACCGTCGATGAACTCAAGGCACTGGAAGACTGCGCCTGCCCGGGCTGCGGATCCTGCTCCGGGATGTACACGGCGAACTCGATGAATTGCGTCACCGAGGCGCTCGGCCTCGGCCTGCCCGGCAACGGGACGATTCTTGCGGTCAATGCGGCGCGCCGCCGTCTGGCAAAGGAGGCAGGGGTGAGGGTCATGGACCTCGTGAAGAAAAAGGTCAAGCCCCGGGACATCGCCACGCTGGAGGCGTTCAAGAACGCCATCGCCGTCGATATGGCCCTGGGATGCTCTACCAACACGGTCCTCCACATCCCCGCCATCGCCCATGAGGCGGGCATCCGGCTGAGCCTTGACCTTTTCAACCGCATCAGCGAGAAGACGCCTAACATCTGCAAGCTCAGTCCCGCCGGCGAACATCACATAGAAGACCTCGACGCGGCGGGCGGCATCCAGGCGGTAATGAAAGAAATCAGCCGGCTGGGCGTCATCAATCAAAAGGTGCTGACCGTAACCGGGACGACAGTGAGGGAGAACCTGAAAAAAGCCCGGGTCATCAACCGCGAGGTGATCCGGCCGGTCGATTCGCCCTACTCGAAGGAAGGGGGCATCGCCGTCATGAAGGGCAACCTCGCCCCCGACGGCGCCGTCGTGAAACAATCGGCGGTAGCGCCCGAGATGCAGGTGAACGAGGGACGGGCGCGGGTGTTCGACTCTGAGGACGGCGCCATCGCCGCTATCCTGGGCGGCAAGATAAAGTCCGGCGACGTCGTAGTGATCCGCTATGAAGGACCGAAAGGCGGGCCGGGGATGCGCGAGATGTTGGGACCGACCTCCGCCATCGTGGGGATGGGCCTCGGCAAATCAGTGGCGCTTCTCACCGACGGCAGGTTCAGCGGCGGTACCCAGGGCGCGGCCATCGGGCATATCTCACCGGAGGCAGCAGAAGGCGGCCCTATCGCCCTGGTCAGGGACGGTGACATAATTTCTATTGACATTCCGAATAAAAAACTTACCCTCAAAGTGAGTGAGGACGAATTAACCCGGAGAAAAAAGGCTTTCAAACCCCGGCCGCCCTCCGTCAAGAGCGGTTACCTTGCACGGTATGCGCAGCTTGTTACCTCCGCCAGTACCGGCGCTATCTTCAGGGAAGGCTGAAGGCAAGACCCCAAGGCAAAAGTAAGGCACCGCTTCCGGTCGGCGGCAGTCGAGCGAAGTCTCTTCCATGGTCTTTCATGGATCAATCGCATTGATTATTCCTAACGCACTCGTGAAAAACCCGCAAAATTGAATACACCGTGTTTCGCCCCGATTTTCACCGGGGTGACATGTCGGACAACAAAAGTAGCATTTTCCAGCATGACTCTACCGCACAAGACGAGCGGGCAACCAATCTTTTCACAGGGGGTGACGCTATGCAGAACTTCGTTTTTGAAAACCCGACAAGGATCATCTTCGGCCGGGGGATGATCGCCCGTATAGGGGGCGAGGTCAAGCGGTTCGGTTCGAAAGTGCTGCTTGTCTACGGCCAGGGGAGCATCAAGAAACACGGCATCTACGACCAGGTGATGAGCTCTCTCAAGGAGGCCGGGGTCGAGGTCGTGGAGTTTCCGGGAGTCAAACCAAACCCGGTTCTCTCACACGCCCTCAAAGGAGTAGACATTGCCAGGGCCGAACGGGTGGACGTTATCCTCGCCGTCGGCGGCGGAAGCGTGATCGATACGGCAAAGACGATTGCCGTGGGAGCCAAAGCCGACCCCGGCGACGACCTGTGGGATTTTTTCACCTTTAAGAAAAAGATCCGCGGGGCCCTTCCCGTCCTGACCGTGCTGACCGTCTCGGCCAGCGCCTCGGAAATGAACCCCGGAGCGGTGATCACGAAGGAGGAGGGGGCGCAGAAACTGACCATAAGCTCACCTTTCATCCAGCCGAAGACATCCATCCTCGACCCGACTGTGCTTTACACGCTGAGCCCGGCGTATACGGCTTACAGCGCCTCGGACATCATCACCCATATGCTGGAAGGGTACTTCAACAACCAGGAGCCGGAAAGCCCGCTTCAGGACAGGCTGGTCGAAGGCCTGATGAAGACGGTGATGGAAAGCACGGACCGGGCCTTGCGGGAACCCAGGAATTACAACGCCCGGGCAAACATGATGTGGGCGGCGACCCTGGCCTTTAACGGGTTGATAACGGCCGGTTTGGGGTTTGTCGGTTATCCGGCCCACATGGTGGAGCATTCGTTGAGCGCCCTGTACGACATAGCCCACGGGGCGGGACTGAGCATAACGCTCCCGGCTTGGATGTTGTACGCTGCGAATAAGAACCCCGCCAAGTTCGCCCGTCTGGGCAGGGAAGTTTTCGGTGTCAAGGAAGGTGACGACCTTAAGGCGGCGGTCGAGGGGATCGGCCTACTGAAGAAGTGGTACAGGTCCATCGGCACCCCGGTGACACTGAGGGAGGCGGGAATCCCGGAAGGAGATGTCGATAAGATCGCGGAAAATGCAGCGGAGACGGCTGCCGTTTGGCGAATGAAGGGGTACCCGAAAGAGGTGATCGCTGAAATCCTTCAGCTTTGCAGGGAATGAGGGTTTTCCGAGGGGGACTTGCAGGTTTTTAAGGGAAGAAGATGTAATACATATGACGTCCTTATCAAGGAGGGGATGCTATGAAGAGGTACGGGGATTTTATCACCTCTGAGGAAGAACTGGCCTTTTTGGCGACGGTTCGCAATTACGTCGAGAAAGAAATCATGCCGGTCCGCATGCAACTCGACGAAGATTACGCGGTTTTTGAAAGGGTCTATGCGGGTCTCGTCAAACTCGGCATCCAGAAGCGGGGTTTTTCGCCCGATTACGGTGGGTTGGGAATCCGCTCCGGACCCACGGTGTGTGCCATCTCGGAAGAGATCGCGAGGGGCGACAGCGGAGTGTCCCTCCACACGTTGATCATCCCCTGGTGTCTCGCGGCGGCGATGGGGGCGCGCAACAAGCTCCTGATGGACAAGTTTATCCCTCTTTTCTGCGAAGACACGCCGCGTTGCGGCTGCATGGCGATAACCGAGCCGGCGGGCGGATGCAACATCGAAGACCACGGGGAGCACGCCCGGACCCTTCGAACGAGGGCCCGGTTGGAAGGGGATGAATGGGTCATCAACGGCGAGAAGATGTGGCCCAGCGGGGCGAGCATCGCCGACCTTTATTGCGTTGTCTGCACCACCGACCCAAACTTGAAGGAAGAGGGGTTGGCGCTCATCTATGTCCCGAAGGACACCCCGGGACTTTCTTTCGGAAAGCCGGAAGAAAAGATGGGTATGAAGGTGACGGACGTGAACACCGCCATCTACTTCGACAACGTGAGGGTGCCGAGGGAATATCGGGCCGGCGGTCCCGGCGTTGACTGGCAGCTCTTCCGGGCGAATGTCGGCTGGGGCCGGCTAACGAGCGCCCCGATTTCGCTCGGCAACGCCCAGGCCGTCCTCGAGGCCGTTATAGAATTCACCAAGTCGAGGTCCTACGGCGGGAAGGCCGTCCGGAACCATTCTCTCCAGGCGGCTATGATCGCCGACATGGCCATCGGCATCGAATCGGCACGGGCCTTCTATCTCACCGTAGCCGCCATGTTCAACAACCGCAAGAAGTTTGGCACGCCCGGGGAGGATTTTCTCCTCGCCCGCGCGAGCGCCGCCAAGGTGCACGCCTGCGACGTGACCGAGAGCGTTTGCAACCGCGCTATGGAACTGATGGGTTCTTACGGTTATGCCCGCGAATACCACGTGGAGAAATACCTACGGGACAGCAAGATCATCCAGATATGGTTGGGCGGCGGCCAGTTGGCGAGGTTGGACGTGGCGCAGAGCTATTACCCCTATGTGGACGGCGGCAAGTGATGCGCAACCCTTTTTTCTACCCATACTGAAAGAAAGGAGCGACAAAAATGGCACTAAAAACCCCGGAACAATACGAAGAAAGCTTGAGGAAGCTCAATCTGAAGGTTTATCTCCTGGGAGAACGAGTGGAAAATCCCGTCGACCACCCGATCATCAGGCCGTCGATGAATTCCGTCAAGATGACCTACGCCCTCGCCCAGGATCCCCTTTACGAGGAACTCATGACGGCGACCTCTCATCTGACAGGCAACAAGATCAATCGGTTCTGTCATCTCCACCGCAACACGGAGGACCTGATCAAGAAGGTCAAGATGCAGCGTCTCTTGGGGCAGAAGACGGCGGCGTGCTTTCAGCGCTGCGTGGGGATGGACGCCATCAACGCCGTGGACAGCGTGACCTACGAGATGGACGAGAAGCTCGGCACTCGGTACCATGAACGTTTCATAAATTTTTTGTTGATGATGCAGGAAGAGGACCTCACCGTAGACGGTGCCATGACGGACCCCAAGGGCGACCGCAGTCTTCCCCCGAGCAAACAGGCCGACCCGGACCTTTTTCTTCGGGTGGTAGAGAAGAGGTCAGACGGCATCGTTGTCCGCGGGGCGAAGGCACACCAGACGGGGGCGGTCAATTCGCACTGGATCCTCGTCATGCCGACGTTGACGATGACGAAGGAAGACGCGGATTATGCCCTTTCCTTCGTGGCGCCGGCGGATGCCGAAGGTGTCTTCTACATATACGGTCGCCAGTCCTGCGATACGCGAAAGTTAGAGGGGGGGACGATCGACGTGGGCAATCGGCAGTTCGGCGGCCATGAGGCCCTGATGATCTTCGATAACCTGTTTGTCCCCTGGGAACACGTCTTCATGTGCGGTGAGTACGAATTCAGTGGCGCCCTCGTGGAGCGCTTCGCCGGATACCATCGCCAGAGTTACGGTGGGTGCAAGGTCGGTGTCGGCGACGTCCTCATCGGTGCCGCCGCCTTGGCGGCAGATTACAACGGTGCGTCGCGGGCCTCCCACGTCAGGGACAAACTGATCGAGATGATCCATCTCAATGAAACCCTGTACGCATGCGGGATAGCCTGTTCGGCGGAGGGACGGGAGACCGCGTCCGGGAATTACCTGATCGACCTGCTGCTCGCGAATGTGTGCAAGCAGAATGTGACGCGCTTCCCCTATGAGATCGCCCGGCTGGCGGAAGACATCGCCGGCGGCCTGATGGTGACGATGGCGTCGGAGAAAGATTTTCGGAATCCGGAGATCGGCAAGTATATCGACAAGTACCTGCGCGGTGTTGCCTCCGTCCCGACGGAGCACCGGATGCGCATCATGCGGCTCATCGAGAACATCACCCTGGGGACGGCCGCCGTCGGGTACCGGACGGAATCGATGCACGGTGCCGGGTCTCCTCAGGCGCAGCGCATCATGATCTCCCGTCAGGGCAACCTCGAGCACAAGAAAGATCTCGCCCGGGCGATTGCCGGCATCCCCGGGTAGTGCGGCCTTCGACACGAAGAGATTTCAGTGATGTCCTGTTATGAAAATGGTAACGATTGAAGAAGTGGAGCGCGTCCTGGACGAGTCGGTCAGGTTCCGCCTTCGTATGCACGGCGGTGATATCCGTCTGGTCGACATAACACCTGAGGGAACGGCGCGGTTTAGGCTTACCGGGGCCTGTGCGGGGTGCCCCGGGGCGTCCCGAACCATGGAGGAGGTGGTCGAGGAAACCCTGAGAAAACACATTCCCGGCTTACGGGGAGTTGAGGTGGTACATGGGATAAGCGAGGAATTGTTGGAGGAGGCGCGGAAGTTTCTCGGTCGGTCGGAAAACGGAAGGCGATGATTCCATGGTCGTGAGCATCACGTTCTGTGGCGGATGCAACCCGAAGATCGACCGCGGCGACATCGGGAACAAACTAAAAGAAATTCTCGAGGGGTTGGGCCTGTCCGTCGTCTGGAACAGTCTTCAGGCCGACTTCGTCGTTTTTATCAGCGGGTGCTCGACCTCCTGTGCCTGCCGGTGGAAGAGACCCGACATCCCGTCGGTCATCGTTGCCGGGACATCGGTGAATCACCGGGAAGTAGCAGAGGAAGACATCGTACCGGCGTGTGTGAGGGCCGTTCGCGCATACATCGAGCATCGTACTTCCCCGCAGGCCGTGACCCCGAAAGAGAAAAGAATCGGTGCAAAATAACATACAAGGAGGTGGACGAATGAGATGGCAGGACCACTATAGGGAACGGTTGGTTTCGTCTGCGGAAGCCTTGAAGGTCGTTCGGTCCGGGGACAGGGTTGTTGTCGGTCATGCATGCGGTGAACCTAAGTGTCTGGTCGACGCGCTCGTAGACCGGGCTGATGAACTCGAACGTGTAGAAATAGTTCACATGGTGTCTATGGGGAAGGCACGTTACTGCCTGCCCGAATACGAAAAGAATTTTCGGCATAACGCCCTGTTCGTAGGGGGAACGACCAGGAAGGCCGTCAACGAGGGAAGGGGTGATTACACCCCCTGCTTTTTCCATGAGATACCTCTCCTGTTCCGCGACAATGTTCTTCCCGTTGATGTGGCGCTTGTTACTGTGACGCCTCCCGACAAGTTAGGTTTTGTCAGCCTCGGTCACTGCCGTCCGGAATAATCAACGGTTAACTTTTGTAACAGTGTAACATGGTTA
>CAZRAC010000037.1:0-21499 GCA_964597995.1 uncultured Syntrophaceae bacterium
GTGGCTTCATTTCCATTCTATCCTTTCGCCTTTCGTCTTCACCATTCAGCTTAAAGCTCGATGACCATTGCCACTTCATCGCAGTAGTCGGGATATTTGGGGCATTTGAAGCAATCCGACCAGATCTTCTCCGAAAGTGACTTCCTCTCGACGGGTCGGAACCCCAGTTTCTCGAAAAAGGCCTGCTTGTACGTCAGGGTGAAGACGCGGTAAAGTTGCAACGTGATGGCCTCGGAGATACAGGCCTCTACGAGCTTTCTCCCGATTCCCCTTTCTCTGTAACCTTCTTCCACGTAAAGAGACCTTACCTCAGCCAGGTTCTCCCAGATGATACTCATGGCACAGATGCCGATGACGGCATCGCTTCCCTCGTCGACGTACACAAAGAAATCCCTGAGATTTCCGTAGATATCCATGAGCGAACGGGGAAGCATCTCTTCCCGGTCCGAAGAAATCTTTATCATCCGGTGGATGGTCTTGACGTCGCCGACCCTCGCCTTCCTTAACATTCCTCGATCCCTCGACTTAAACCTCGTCGGCTGCCCCGTTTGCGGCCGACTGCCTCATCGCTTTTCGCCCTCTTCGCCTTCTTCAACATCTCCCGGGCATGTTCCGATGCCTTTTCCGTCACATCCACGCCTCCCAGCATCCTCGCGACCTCTTCGACACGCTCGCTCTCAGAAAGACGGCGAACGCGGCTGTTCGTCCTCGTGCCGTAAACGGATTTCGACACCAGATAATGGCTGTCGCCGAAGGAGGCTATCTGCGGCAGGTGGGTGATGCAGACGACTTGGTGGTGCTCTGCCACTTCCTTCAGTTTCTCACCCACCACCTCGGCTACGGCTCCCCCTATGCCGCTGTCGACTTCATCAAAAACTATCGTACCGACGGACCCTGTCTTTGCTAGGACCTTTTTCAGGGCCAGTATGATCCTGGAGAGTTCACCCCCCGAGGCGACGCGGTTTAAAGGTTTGAGGTCCTCACCCACATTCGTGGAGATATAAAATTCCACACAGTCCTGACCTTTTGCCGTCAGCACCGGCTCGCCGCTTCCGTCCCCCGCCGACGGGGTAGACACCAGGGCCTCGAAACGGGCCTCGGCCATCCTGAGCGACGCGATTTCCCGTTCGACGGCCGCCTTGAGCCCTCCGGCGGCCCGTCGTCTCTCCTCCGTGAGCCCCCGGGCCTGCTCGACGAGCCGTTCTTTGAGCGCGGACACCTCTTTCTCCACCCCTGAAATCTCTTCCTCGACGGCACTCATTCCGCCAAGTTCCGACTCCAGGGCCTCGCCGGTTTTCAACACCGCGTCGAGGGACCCGCCGTATTTCCGCTTTAGGCCGGCCAGCAGCGCAAGCCGCTCATCCACCTCGGAGAGTCTCTGCGGGTCGAAGACGACCCTCCCGGCGTATTCTCTCAACGCGACTGCCGCGTCCTCGAGCTGGAAGAAAAGGGAATCCAACTCTTCCGGAGAGACCCTCAAGGAGGAGTCTATGGCCTTGATCTCCCGGATATCCTGGAGAGCCGATTTGAGTCCGCCCAGAACGGATTTCTCTCCCCCGTAGAGTACCTCATAAGACCGTGCGGCATACTCCATCAGTCTTTGCGCATTGCTCAAGACGGCCTTCTCTTCCAGCAGGGCCTTGTCTTCGCCCGGTTTGACCCTGGCCTCGTGTATCTCGCGGAGCTGATACCGGACCAGGTCTTCCCGCTCGACCTTCTTCTTTCTCAATGCCTGAAGCTCCGCCAGTCGCGCCCCGAGCCCCCGATATTCACCGTAAAGGGATTCATACTCGGAGCGGCGGCCTAGCAGTCCGGCGAATTCATCGAGGATGTCGATATGACTGTCGGCGTCGAGTATGGCCTGGTGCTCATGCTGGCTGCAGATGTTGACCAGCGATCCGCTCAAAGACGCAAGAAGACTCAAGGTCGCCAGGCTTCCGTTGATGTAAACCCGGTTCTTCCCGCTCCGGGACACAGTTCGCCGGACGACCAATTCATCTCCGGAGCCGAGGCCCATCTCCTCGATCCTTTTTTTCAACGCTTCCTGGCCGGAGATGTCGAAAAGGGCCTCGACTTCAGCCGAATCTTCCGATGTCCTGATCTGCTCGGCGGAGGCCCGGTCCCCGAGAAGGAGGTTTATCGCCCCGATGACGATAGACTTTCCGGCCCCCGTTTCTCCTGTAATCACACTGAGTCCCGGCCCGAATGAGACATGCAGCTCGTCGATTATGGCGAAGTTCTTGATCTTGAGGTCGGTCAGCATTTCATCCGTTAGGGGTCCCCAGGGGACTTCCGCCCCACCCCAGCTTCGACCTAAGGACCTCCATGTAGTCCCGGTGAGGAGAGGCAATCAAGTTTGTTACGTACTTCGATTTTTTCACCGTTACCACGTCGCCCTTCTCCATGACGAAGAACACCTGACCGTCGTAAGTGAGCATCGCCCCTTCTGTCTCCACCCAGGACATGATCCTGACGGTGGCAGTTGCGGGCAGGATAACAGGCCGGTTGGTCAGGGTATGGGGGCAGATAGGGTTGATGACGATAGAGTCCAGTTGGGGGAATACGATCGGGCCGCCGGCGGAAAGAGAATAGGCCGTCGAACCCGTCGGCGTGGAAACGATGAGGCCGTCGGCCCTATAAGTAGTCAGGTAGGCCCCGTCCACGAAGGTCTCCAGGTCGACAAGCCTACTCAGGGTCCTCTGGTTGATGACCGCATCGTTGAGGACGGTGTTTTCGCTGACCTCTTTCCCGTCCCGGGAGACCACGACATCCAGCATCATGCGCCTCTCGACACGGTAGACGCCGGCAAGGATCAAGTCCAGGGCCGCGTACATCTCGTTTAGATTAACAACGGTGAGATAGCCGAAGCCACCGAGATTTACCCCCAAGATGGGTACGTCATACTCCCGCAGGGAGCGAGCCGCCATGAGCAAGGTCCCGTCCCCGCCGAAAACAACCACCATGTCGACCCGAGCCGCCAGTTCGTGTCGCTCGTACCTCTCCTTCTCACCCATCTTCGCGGCGATCTTCGCCTCAAGATAGACCTCGAGCCCCCGGCGGGCCGCCCATTCCCTGAGTTGGCCCGTGTATTCCGTCGCCTTGTCCTTCTCGACGTTGGCTATGATCCCGATCCTTCTGATCTGCATCAACTCAACTAAAGAGTCCGGTCCTTTCGAATTCCTCGATCTCGCCCTCCGAATACCCCAGACGGCGGAGGACTTCTTTGGTGTGGCCGCCGGTTGCAACGGAAACGCCGACGCTCCGGTATTCCGGCTTCGTCTCCGAAAACTTGATCGGGTTTGCGAGTTGCTTCACTTTTCCCCCGCCGGGCAACGGGAGCTCCACCACATCCTCACGTTCCTTCACCAGTGGGTCGCTAAAGGCCTCTGTCATGGTCAGGACCGGTTCTACGCAGGCGTCGGTCTTGCGGAAGATCTCCACCCATTCATCACGGGTCTTCGTCAGGATGATATCCCTGACTTCTTGTTTGACCTGGGCCACGTTTTCCGGCATGACACCGCCCGGTATCAGGTCGGGGCGGTTGATGGTGTTGAAAAAGTTAGTGAAAAACTGAGGTTCCAACCCCCCGAAGCTGATGAACCGACCGTCCTTCGTCCGGTAGTAATCGTAGAGCGAACCGCCGTTCAGAAGGATGCTCTCAAACTCGGGTTCATTGCCGTCGACGAGAAAACCGGCGCCGAACATGGCGTTGAAGGCGATCATGCCGTCCGTCATCGATATGTCGATATACTGGCCTTTCCCCGTTGCCTTTCTGTAAAAGGCCGCCGCCAGGATACCGATCACCGCGTTATAAGAGCCGGACGCGACGTCGGCGATCTGCATCCCCATGAGACAGGGTCCTGTCTCTTTTTTACCCGAATAAGAGGCAATGCCTGAACGGGCTATGTAGTTGATGTCGTGACCCGCCCGGTCCGTCATCGGGCCTGTTTGACCGTACCCAGAGATGGAACAGTATATCACCGCGGGATTCACCGCCCTTAGGCTCTCGTAATCCAGTTTTAGTTTCGCCATGACGCCGGGGCGAAACTGCTCGACGACTACGTCATATTCGCCAAGGAGTTGATGGACGATCTTGATCCCTCTCTGATCCTTGAGGTTCAGGGCCATCACCCGTTTGTTACGGCCGAGGTAAGCGGAGGCCGCCGAGAACTTCATGCCCGGAATCAGCGGCGGGAAAAAATCTACGATGTCCGGCCGCGAGCCGGAGACGACCCGCAGTACGTCGGCCCCCATATCGGCCAGGCACATGGTCGCATAGGGTCCGGGTAACAACGTCGTGAAATCCAAAACCTTCAATCCTTCAAGCGCACCAGGCATAATCCCTCCTTTATAAGGTAATAAAGTGATTTAAAGAACCGAAGCCCCTGCCGTACTTTTGATTTTCGGGTCCTATATTTGAACAATGTTGTTCGTCTGTCAATCGAAAACCTTCAAGAAAAAGAGTTGATGAGGCCCGCTCTCTTGTCTTAGAATCTCGCCGTTCACCGAATGTTCTTGCCCGCCGCATTTCTTTGGGACGTCTTACGACAGGAGGTATCGGTTGGTCCTGAGAATCGGACATCGCGGGGCGATGGGTTATGCCCCGGAAAACACTCTGCTTTCGTTCCGGAAGACCCTCGAGCTCCGGTGCGATATGATCGAATTCGACGTACGGTTGTGCAGAAGCGGTGAGCTCATCGTCTTCCATGACGACACCCTGGAGAGGACCACGAACGGCGCCGGTCAGGTTTCGGAACAAACTCTTGAATTCCTCAGGACGCTGGACGCCGGCTGCGGAGAAAAGATACCTCTTTTTCAGGAGGCGCTGGAGGTCATTGCCGGCAAGGCGAGGGTCGATGTCGAGCTCAAAGGACCGGGGACGGCCCTACAGACAGCAAGCCTCATCGATCGCTTCCTGACGCAGGGCGGATGGTCCAGGGGGCATTTTCTGGTCTCCTCTTTCGACTGTCAGGAACTCAGCGCCTTCAGAAGGCTCGACCCTTACACGCCCGTGGGAATCCTCTGCGAAAACATTCCCGTCGGCTTTTTCGGCATGGCCCGGAGCCTGGGGGCTTACTCCCTCAACATCTCTTACAACGGGGTAACGCCGGAACTGGTCGATCACATCCACCGGGAAGGCATGAAGGTCCTGGTCTGGACCGTCGACTCGCCCGACGGAATAGCCCGGGCAAAGGGAATGGGCGTAGACGGCATCATCAGCAATTTCCCCGACCGGGTTTGAAGGAACGGCGGCAGGCGGAAGGAACCGCAGCGGACACCCGTGCCTTTGCAAAACTTTTCGCAAAACTTTTCATTGATAGGCCGGTCGCCAACTGTTATGTACCGGCGTCAGTTCCCCGTTAACGAACCTTGGCAGAGAGACGGAGATGATATGGTGAGAACCGGCGAGGAAGTTCACCCCTGCGTGGGATGCGGATTCTGCTGCATCCGCCAAACCTGTACCTTCGGTTGCCAGCGCCATCCGGAGTCGTTGGGAAAAGTCTGCCCAGAACTGGAATGGAACGGCAACAGGTACGTCTGCCGCCTGCTGAAGACGCCCGGACCGATGGTCTTCTTCTACAAGGAGGAGCTCCAGGTCGGCGGGGGCTGCCGCTCTTACCTCAACCCCTGGAGAAAAGATATCCGTCCCCGAACGAAAGAAGACCTCACCGATCTTTGATGCCCGCCATCCTCTTCGCCCGTGTTTTGAAATAGTTCAGGTTGTTCGTCTGACGGATCATCAACCTCTGAACGGCCGCCGGCCCTCCGCCGTGCGTGGACTCGGTGGGGATGATCGACCCCTGGCCGACAAGGTACTCCACCAGGCGCGTGATGCGCACCCTGTCCGCCGTCGATACGTCCGCCTTTCCTCTGAAGTACTTGTCCACGTACCCGGCTATTTCAGGGTTATCAAAATCTTTCTGACTAGGGGCAGTGCAGATCACGCCGCCGACAATCTCAGTGGCCAGTTTCGACGCCGACCACACCGCTTCCACGGCCTGCAGTTTGGCCGCATTCACGAGTAAGTCGTTAGGCACGCACACCCCTGACGACGTAACCCGCGCCTTATAACCGGCGGCAACTGCCGTCCCGAAGGCCAGGGCCGACTGGAAGGACATCTCTACGACTTTGTCGCGGATATGGCCCATCTTTTCACAACCGTTGTACTCGGCGGCAACGGCTGCCGCGCCGCAGGTTAGGTCGCAGTGGCCCGATTTGCATCCCGAAGTTGCCAGGCGCTGGAAGGCGCCGAAGGTGGACGCCAGGGGCCCGGTGAATTCACACTCGCCGCAGAGGAAAACCATCTCCCTGGGGATGAAGACGTCGTCGAACACCGTCAACGTAGAACCATGCACGCCGTATTCATGATTGCCGAAATCCATCACGTCCCGGCTGAATAACCTGCGGGCGTTCGGGGCAGGCGCTTCGGCGATATGGATGACCCCGGGGGCATTGGCGGGGACGGCGAAGGCCACGGCAAACTCCTTCTCGTTTTCCCTCATGGACGTCGTCGGCGCCACAATGTTGAAATGGGCAAGGGGAGCCCCCGACTGATGCGCCTTGGCGCCCCGAACAACGATGCCGTCCTCGCGCACCTCCTTCACACGCAGATAGACATCCCTGTCCGCCTGCTGGGCGGGGCTGAGAGACCGATCGCCTTTTGCATCGGTCACCATCCCGCTGCAGGTCAGATCCTCGTCCTGCGCATGAGTCAGGAATCTTAAAAACCTCTGGTGGTAATCGGTCCCCAATTTCTCATCCATGTCATAGGTCGTTGCGTAGAGCGCGTTCAGCGCCGCGGTGCCCGCACAACGAGCGCCGACGCAGGCGCCGTGGAATGGCGTGAGGAATTTGCCCAATTCGCATCGCTTTATCAAGTCGTCGGGAGAGAGACAGATGTGCAAAAATCGGTTTACAAGTTTTCCGGTAAACGGCGACTTGACGGTCATCAAACCCTCGTTTTCTTTTTCCCCGGCCAGTTCGTAAGTCAAGGCGATGGCGTTCAGTGCCGGGGCGAAGGTAGGGTGATCTGCCACCTGCTCCACCTTTTCCCCGAAGGCATACACCACCTGCTTCATGGCTCTGATGCTGTCTTTGTACTCCTGAGCTGTCTTCATGATGCCATCCTTTCTGCCTGAAAAAAGAGTTCACTACCACCACGGCTGCGGCTGATTCCTGCTCCAGCCGAGACCCGGCCGGAAATCATCCCCGGGCGATTACCTTACAGTGGTCTATATACGCATCCGGGCCTACGTTTCAAGGCAAGTTATCGAAGCCAACACACATAATTTGTCCTTGACAAGGACTGGTGAATAAAATATAAGCGCGCGAATGAACGTTCATTCGCGTTCTTTTGGTGAAGAGGAATGGATAAAAAGGACGAGATACTCCAAGCGGCGTTAGACCTCTTCGTGGATCAGGGATTCCACGGGGCCCCGATGGCCGACATCGCCAAACGCGCGAACGTTGCTACAGGAACCATCTACCGCCACTTTCCGAGCAAAAACGACCTGATAAACGAGCTTTTTCATAACCTGGAACGAGAAATCAAGACAGTCATCAAAGTGGGGAACCCCGCTGAGGGGTCAATCAAGGAAAAGTTTATGTTCCTCATGCGGGAAACTATCCGCTATTTCATCGACCATCCCCGGCACTTTCTCTACATGGAGCAGTACTTCAACTCACCGTACAGTGTTTCCATCCATCGGGACATCGTCCTGGGAAAAGGTCGGGAAGACGTCTGGTGGAATGTGTTTGAACGAGGGATGTCAGAAGGCGTGATAAAAGACCTTCCCCGGACAATGTTGTTTGCCCTCGCTTTTGGACCGATGATCTTTCTGCTGCGGGACCATGTCCGTGGCTTTATCTGTCTTATGGACGAGGAGATAACCCGCTTTGCCGAGATATGCTGGGACGTTATTAAAAAGTGAATCGTTACAGAACGAGGGTAGGGAGACGATGTCAATGATGTTTTGTGGAAAGAGGATTGCTTTTACGAAGGTCTGGGTCCTCACGATATTGCTCATGGCGGTGGCGGGTCTTTTCGGCTGCGGGCAGTCGAAAGGCGGGCCTGTATCGCAAACGCCGGAAGTTGCGGTCGTAACCCTTCAATCGGAGCCGGTTGCTCTTACGACGGAACTCGCCGGACGAACGGTGGCTTATCGGGTGGCAGAGGTACGTCCTCAGGTAAACGGCATCGTGTTAAAGAGGCTCTTTACCGAGGGAAGCGACGTACGAATTGGTCAGGTCCTTTACCAGATCGACCCCGCCCCCTTTCAGGCGGCCCTCGACAACGCCCGAGCAGCGTTAGCCCGTTCGGAGGCGAACCTCCCGACGGTCAGATTGAAGGAAGAGCGTTTCCGTAACCTCTTGGCCGACAAGGCGGTAAGCCAGCAAGAGTACGACGACGCGGCGGCGGCCCTCAATCAAACGGAGGCGGACATCAAATACTGGAAGGCGATGGTGGAGCAGGCGAAAATAAACCTCGGATACACGGCGGTTACGGCCCCTATTTCGGGTCGTATCGGGAGGTCCACCGTAACGGAGGGAGCGCTGGTCACGGCCCACCAGGCGGTACCGCTCGCCACCATCCAGCAACTGGACCCGATTTACGTCGATGTACCCCGGTCCACGACGGAGGTTCTCCAGTTTAGGCGGGAGTTAGAAGAGAAGAAGGTGATCCACCGGGGCGAAAGCTTAAAGAAGGTCCGTCTCTTTCTTGAAGACGGCAGTCTCTATCCTTTGACGGGGACGCTCCAGTTTCAGGAAGTGACGGTCGACCAATCGACGGGTTCCGTCATGCTGCGCATCGTTTTCCCCAATCCACGCTGGACGCTCCTGCCGGGGATGTTCGTGCGGGCCTCGGTCGAGACGGGCGTCAACCCGCAGGCGATCCTCTGCCCTCAACAGGCCGTGATGCACAACCCAAAGGGGGAGGCTTATGTATACGTAGTAAACGATAAAAACGAAGTCGAGATGCGCACCATCGTCGTCGAGCGGACCATAGGAGATAAGTGGCTCGTGAGCTCCGGGCTTGCCGCCGGTGAACGGGTCGTCATGGAAGGCCTGCAGCGGATAAAGCCGGGCGCGGTCGTCAAGGCCGTGCCTTTTTCTTCCGGCAATCAACCCCAGCCGCCGGCCGGCACTAAGGAGGGGTAATAAAGAATGCTCTCGCGCTTTTTCCTCGACCGACCCGTATTTGCCTGGGTTATTGCTATCTTCATTATGGTGTTAGGGGCCCTCGCCATCTACTTCCTGCCGATCTCCCAGTACCCGAACATCGCCCCCCCCTCCATCTACGTGCGGGCTTACTATCCCGGGGCCTCGGCAGAGACGGTGGAGAACAGCGTCACCCAGATCATCGAGCAGAAGATGACGGGACTGGATAAGATGATCTACCTTTCCGCGAGGAGCGACTCCGCCGGCAATTCCCGCCTCGAGCTCACCTTCGCCCCGGGGACAGACCCGGACATCGCCTGGGCGAAGGTCCAGAACAAGCTTCAGCTTGCCATGGCGTCTCTCCCGGACGTGGTTCAGCGCGGGGGTGTAGCGGTGGGGAAGGCCACGAGGAACTACCTCCTCATCGTAAGCCTGATCTCTGAGGACGGGAGCATGAGTTCCATCGACCTGCGCGATTACGCCCAGTCGAACCTCGAGATGAGTCTCTCCCGGGTTCCCGGGGTGGGTGAGATAGAGGCATTCGGCACCCAGTATGCCATGCGCATCTGGCTCGACCCCGACCGGCTGACGGACTACCGCCTCACGGTGGAAGACGTCACGCAGGCCTTGAGAAATTACAATGTGGAAGTGTCAGCCGGAAAGTTCGGAGGTCCGCCTGCCGTAAAGGGGCAGCGACTGAACGTGAACATCACCATCCAGAGCATGCTGAAGACTCCCGAAGAATTCGGGCGGGTGCCGATTCGGATAAATCCCGACGGTTCCATCATACGAATCCGTGATGTGGGCCGGGTGGAACTAGGTACGGAAAAATATGAAGTCGACAATCATTTCAATGGAATGCCGGCATCAGGGCTTGCTATTAGGTTGGAACCGGGGGCCAATGCCCTCGACACGGCCGATCGTGTAAAGGCACGCCTTGTCGAGCTCTCCCGCTATTTCCCCCACGGCCTCAAAGTGGTTTATCCCTACGACACCACCCCTTTCATCCGTGTGGCTATAAAGGAGGTGGTAAAGACCCTATTCGAGGCGATTGTCCTCGTCTTTATCATCATGTGGCTATTCCTCGGTAGCGTTCGGGCGACCCTCATCCCCACGATAGCCGTGCCCGTCGTCCTCCTGGGCACCTTCGCCGTGATATGGATATTTGGCTTTTCCATCAACATGCTGACGATGTTCGGGATGGTGCTCGCGATCGGGCTTCTCGTCGACGACGCCATCGTAGTCGTCGAGAATGTGGAGAGGATAATGAGCGAGGAGGGCCTTAGCCCGCGGGAGGCGACGGCAAAGTCCATGGACCAGATCACGCCCGCCCTGATCGGGATCGGTCTCGTGCTCGCCGCCGTCTTCGGCCCCATGGCATTCTTTGCCGGTTCAACGGGGATCCTTTACCGCCAGTTCTCCGTCACCGTAGCTACGGCTATGCTCTTGTCGGTCCTTGTGGCCTTGATCCTCTCCCCCGTCTTATGCGCCAGTTTCCTGGAACCCGTGTCTAAAGGACACGATGCGGCGGAGAAGGCAACACCTTTTTTGCGTCCCTTTCTCTTGTGGTTCGACCGATGGTTCTACAAAATAAGGGACTATTATGTTCGTTTCACCGGCTCCGTATTGATTCGTAGGGTGCGGTACGTAGTTGTTTTCTTGGTGATCGTCGTTGCTCTCGGGTATCTCTTCATGAGAATGCCGACGAGCTACATCCCTGCCGAGGACCAGGGAACGCTCCTCGCCCAGGTGATCCTGCCGGCCGGCTCCACCCTGGAGCAGACACAGGTGGTGGCCGATGAAATCCAGAACCACTTCATGGAAAAGGAAAAAGAGGCCGTCGAGTCCTGTATGACCATTGTCGGCGCAGGGTTTTCCGGCTGGGAACAGAATAACGGCATGGTGTACATCCGGTTTAAGGATTGGCACCTGAGAGACCGGTCCGACCTGCGCGTCCCGGCCGTCGCCGCCCGGGCGACGAAGGCCTTTTCCGGGTCAAGAAAGGCCCTGATATTTTTCTTCCCACCTCCTGCTATTCCGGAGTTGGGAGTGGCACAGGGTGTGGACTTTGAACTGTTGGATATGGGCAATGTGGGCCATGCAGCCCTTATGGAGGCACGGAACAAATTCCTGTACATGGCCTCACAGGATCCCCGTCTGACACGCGTGCGCCCCAACGGGATGGATGACGTGCCGCAATTCAGGATCGACGTCGATTGGGAGAAGGCAGGCGCCCTGGGGATCCCCATCTCATCGATCCACAACACCATCTCCTCCTCTCTTGGCGGCGCCTATGTGAACGACTTCATCCAGGGTGGCCGCGTGAAGAAGGTCTATATCCAGAGCGATGCCCCCTACCGGATGCAGCCACGGGACCTCGACAAGATCTACGTACGCAACAACCAGGGGCAGATGGTGCCCTTCTCCGCCGTTGCCTCGACCCGCTGGACCTACGGTTCCCCTCAACTCGAACGGTACAACGGCTTCCCCTCCCTGAACCTCTGGGGTGAGCCGGCTCCGGGACGCAGCACCGGCGACGCCATGCAGGCGATGGAAGAGATTGCGAAAAAACTCGGTTCCGGGATCGGCTACGACTGGACGGGCCTATCGTACCAGGAAAGACAGGCGAGCGCCCAGACATTGCCTCTATACTGCTTCTCCATCCTCGTCATCTTCCTCTGCCTTGCCGCCCTGTACGAGAGCTGGCCTATCCCGATTTCGATCCTGCTCGTCCTTCCTCTCGGGGCCATCGGCGGCGTCATTGCATCGAGTATGCGTGGGTTGTACAACGACGTCTATCTGCAGATCGGCATCTTAACCACCCTGGGGTTGGCCACCAAGAACGCCATCCTCATCGTTCAGTTCGCCAAGGCCCGTCTGGAGGAGGGCATGAGCCTCACCGAGGCGACTTTGGAAGGGGCGAGGTTGCGCTTCCGCCCCATCGTCATGACATCCCTTGCCTTCGGTTTCGGCGTCCTGCCCCTTGCCCTGACCAAAGGGGCAGGGGCCGGCGCTATGAACGCCATCGGAACCTGTGTGTTGGGCGGGATGATCACCGGCACTGCTCTCGTTGTCATATATTCACCCCTCTTCTACGTGCTCATCGAAACATACTTAGGGAAGAAAAAACCGGGACAGAAGACGGTGGAGAGAGGTAACGGGCTATTAACACGAGGGCTAAAAAAACTCCTGGGGAAACTCCGACGGAGTAAGGGCACCGCGGCAGAGGCGGAAAACCCATCAGAGGAGCGATGATATGCGTAAACATTTCTTCTCCCTGTTGATGTGCGTCGTTCTCGTATTAGGCGGCTGTAAACTGGCCCCAAAATACAATAGGCCGGAAGCCCCCATGCCGGGGGATTGGCCGAAGGGTGCGGCCTATCAGGAAATAAAAGTGCCGGCTGGCGTTCCCGCAGCTCCCGACCTCAAGTGGGAAGAGTTCTTTGCCGACGAAAATCTTCGTAAGGTCATCGCAGCGGCCCTGAATAACAACCGGGACCTGAAACTGGCCGCCCTGAACGTCGAGCATGCCCGAGCCCTCTACGGCATCCAGCGTGCAGAGCTGTTTCCCGCCGTTGACATCACGGGCACCGGGATAAGACAAAGGATACCGGCGGAGCTTTCTAATTCCGGGTCGGCGACGACCTACCAAGAGGACAGCATCAACCTCGGCATCAGCTCCTGGGAAATAGATTTCTTCGGCCGGATCCGCAGCCTGAAGGACCGGGCGCTGGAAGAGTACCTCGCCACGGAGCAAGCCGGGCGGAGTGCACGGTTGTTGATCATCACAGCCGTCGCCAACGCCTACCTCACCCTCGCCGCAGACCGGGAGAACCTGAAGCTGGCCGAGTCCACCCTCGAAACCCAGTCAAACATCTACCACTTGATCAAGAGACGCTATGAGGTAGGGCTCGCGTCAGAACTGGACCTCCGCCGGGCGCAAAGCCAGGTCGACGCAGCCCGGGCTGATGTCGCCCGCTACACGCAACAGACTGCTCTGGACGAAAACGCCCTGAACCTCCTAGTCGGTTCGCCAGCGCCACCGGAACTCTTGCCCAGGGAACTGGGCAAATCCGCCGCACTCAAGGAGATTTCCGCCGGGGCGTCTTCCGACGTCCTCCTTCGCCGTCCTGACATCCTTGCGGCCGAACATCGCCTCAAAGCGTTCAACGCCAACATCGGCGCCGCCCGGGCGGCCTTCTTCCCCCGCATCGCCCTGACGACGAGCGTGGGAACAGCAAGCTCTTCACTGTCCGGCCTCTTCAAGTCAGGGTCGTACGTGTGGAACTTCACCCCGCAGATCGTGGCGCCGATCTTCGACGCCAGGACGTGGTCGGCCTACGATGCCGCGAAGGTGGAAAGAAAAATAGCGCTCACGGAATACGAAAAGGCTATCCAGACCGCCTTCCGGGAAGTGGCGGACGCCCTCGCCGTCCGGGGTACGGTCGACCAGCAGTTGGCCGCCCAACAATCGCTAGTTTTCGCCACGTCCGAAACGTACCGCCTCTCCAACACCCGTTACATGAAGGGCATTGACAGCTACCTGAGCGTGCTCGACGCACAGCGGTCGCTCTACACCGCGCAACAGGGGCTGATCACCCTTCGCCTGGCACGGCTTACCAGCCAGGTGACGCTATACAAGGTGCTTGGCGGCGGGGCTTGAAGTGCCAAGGATGATGGACTCGTAAAAAGTCGAGAATTACGCGTTTCATCATTCCGGCGAACACCGGAATCCAGTATATTCAGTATGTTCTGGATGCCGGATCAAGTCCGGCATGGCGTTTTTGGATTTTTTACGGGGACGTCAAGGATAACCCGCAACGGAACTAACTGACTTTTAATAATCTTCAAAGGCCGCCGACCCATCGTTCAGCCGAGGGTCGGCGGCCCTATTCTACAGAATCCCAGAAGCCGGTGGTAGCCGCCGCCTATTTTACTGGGAGTCCCCAGAGGTCTTGACAAGGCCTTTCCTGTGATTATATTACTTCCGGTTCTCGAGATTACGTCAACAATATCATCCTGTTACGGCAGGACTGGCTGACGAAGAAAGGAGGAAGAGCCATGGCGAAAGACCAGTTTCCCGCCACGCGACGGATAAGCGGCCTCCCACAGCGAGGAGCGGAAGATGACCCCTTCTTTGCCATTCAACGGGAAATAAACCGGATGTTTGACGACTTTTTCCGCGGCGATGAACTCGCACCCTTCGGCGGTGAGCGAGAATTGAGGACCTTTTCCCCGGCAATCGACGTTCATGAAAGTGAGAAGGGGGTTACCGTCACGGCCGAGCTGCCCGGCCTCGACGAGAAGGATGTCGAGGTAACTCTCGGTGACGGCACCCTGACTATCCGCGGAGAGAAAAAGGAAGAGAGGGAAGAAAGGGGCAAACAATACTGGCAAAGAGAGATGAGTTACGGTGCGTTCAACCGGGTCATCAGGCTTCCCGACGGTATCGACACGGAAAAGGTGGACGCACGGTTCAAAAACGGCATTCTCACGGTAACCGCTCCCTGGACAGAAGAAGCCGAGACCAAGTCAAAGAAGATACCGATCAAAACGAGGTAAGCCTGCGGTAAATACCAAAAGGAATTCCGCTGTTGTCTCTCCCCTGGCGGGGATTTTCCCCCGTCAGGGGAGAGACTCCGTTGTTCCTATCCCACAACGCCGCCGATTAAGTTCTGCTCCCCGAGGGGCATCCCGGCTTGAGCTTCAAAAGCAGCAGAATAACGACGATCAGGACGGCGATGTTCGCCTGCCAGACGTAGACGTAGGACCCGAAACGGTCATATATGAGGCCTCCGATAATCGGGCCGATGCTCCCGCCTATGCCGTTAAAAAAGGTGAGCATCCCGTAGACCGAGCCGAGGACGTGCCGCCCGAAACGGTCGGCGGCCAGGATCGGCAACATCGGAGCGACCGAACCGTAACCGAAACCGTAGACGAGCGCATAGATGTAGAGGACATTCACGGTCTTCGCCTGCAGCAGGATTAACATACCTACCGCCATGACGACCATGCCGAGGACGGCCGAATACCGTACATCCTTGAGTCGGTCGCTCAACCACCCGAAAAAGAACTGCCCCAGTAAACCGGCTACGCCGACGGCGCCGAGCGAAGAGGCTGCGGCCACCCGTTCGATACCGTTATCCTGAGCATAGGCTACCTGGTGGACAAAAGCGGACATCACGGTCATCAGGGCAAGACCGAAGGAGACGCCGATGACCCAGAATCTACCGTCCCTTAACATATCCCGGTAGGACATCTTCGTGACCTGTGTTTCCGCCCCCACATCCAAGACACTGTCTCTTGCGACCTCGCCGTCGGGCAGGAGCCCGTAAGACTCCGGGCTCGAGCGTCTCATCAGGAGTTGGGAGAGGGTGACACCGATCAAGAAGATCACAACCCCCATGAACAAGAAGCCGGCCTGCCAGCTCATGTTTTTCACGATATAGCCCGCCGTGGGTGCAAGGACGATCGTCCCGAAGCTGATGCCCATGGTAGCGAACCCGATAGCGAGCCCCCTCTTCCTGACGAACCACTTGCCCACCGACGTATTGGCCACAACGACCCCCATCCCGGACGAACTGATCCCTATGAGTAAACCATACACGACGTAGAACTCAAGGGGCGTCCGGATGAAGCTCGTAAGGACAAAGCCCAGAGAGGAAATCAACGCCCCGACGGTGATGATCCACCGCGGCGCCACACGGTCGGCTATCCTCCCGGTAAAGATAGAGCAAAGGGAATAGACGAACATGTTGAGAGAAGCACCGAGGGAGATCACCGACCTCGACCACTTGAACTGGTCTGCCAGGGGGTTGACGAAGACACCGAAGCAGTACCGGGCACCGTAATTGACACTCAGCACCAAAAAAGCCCCAACCACTACGTACCAACCCCAGTATATACCGCGTCTCTTTCCCATTTACGGCCTTGCGGGACTTCTTCTCCCTTTTTATTTCCGTGCCCTTTGCACCCTCATACCGGCGGCTATGGGGTCCATCGGAATTGCGGTTTTTAATATGGCCCTCCTCTCTTTGTCAAACCATAACTTGGTTCGGCCTTTACTTTCGGTGCGTTTATGGTATGATGCAGCATCAATAAATCGAGATAATCATTAACGAAAGCGATAAATCTGAGCACGATTTAAATGGCCCATTCCTCAAATAGGCATGAACGGTTAAAGAAAGCGGAAAGACTGCAACACCCGAGAAAATCCTTCCCCGAAAAAACCCATAAGAGGCCCCACAAGCCCCATTTAAAGCAAAAAGGGCCGGAGGCCGAACCGGTACTGAAGGGCGTTTTCTCCCGGATCGGCAAGCCGGAAGAGGCGCCCTTCCAGCCGGATACCTTTCAGCTTGAGGCGCTGGAGGCAATCAAGCGGACGGATTGCCTTGTGACGGCGCCGACGGGGTCGGGAAAGACCTGGATCGCGGAGCAGGCTATCCGGTCCGTCTTCGCTGCGGGGGGGCGGGCCTGGTACGCCTCGCCTCTTAAGGCCCTGACCAACTCCAAGTGGGTGGAGTTTGGCCTCTCCTTCAACGACAAGAACGTGGGGATCCTCACGGGCGACACCAAGGAGAACACGGATGCGCCCATCATCGTCGGGACCACCGAGATACTGCGGAACCAGCTCTACGACGCCATGTACCACGGCGAGGACCTGAACTGCGACCTCGTCATCCTCGACGAGGCCCATTTCCTAGGTGACGAAGACCGGGGCGTTGTCTGGGAAGAAATCATGATCTACCTGCCCCGGCGGGTAAACCTGCTCCTCCTTTCGGCCACCATCGGCAACAGTCACGAAATCGCATCCTGGCTGAGCTCTATCAGGAAGAAGGAGTGTGTCGTCGTCGAAGAGACGAAGCGACCCGTCCCGCTCTATCCCCTTTTCTTGCACCCGAGCGGCCGGGTCATGCCCTTCTTGAACAAGAAACGGCTGTACGGCAAGGTCGAAGCCCTCTTGAAAGGGGAAGACAGCAGGAACAAACGCGGCAACCGGTTCTCCGCCTTCGGCGAGATCATCGAGACCCTCAGGCACTTCGACCTCCTGCCGGCCATCTTCTTCCTCAAGTCCAGGTCCGACTGCGACAGCGCCCTCAGGATGTGTCGCAGGAGGACGGAAGAATGGGAAACAGACGGGTTCGGCTACTACCTGGAGGAACTCCTGGAGCGGTTCCCCTACTTGAAAAACCATAAGCAGCTTCCTTACCTCAGCCTCTCACGGGTGGCATCCCATCACGGCGGTCAGCTCCCCGCCTGGAAATTCCTGGTGGAAGCAATGATGAAGAAGGGTTACCTCGACGCGATCTTTGCGACGACGACCGTCGCCGCCGGCGTGAATTTCCCGGCAAGGACGATTGTGCTCTTCAACTCCGACCAGTTCAACGGTCACGAATTCCTGCCCCTGACGGCGACGGGGTTTCATCAGATGACGGGCCGGTCCGGAAGGCGTGGACAGGACAGAATCGGTTTCATGATGCTCGTGCCGGGCCGCTTCATGGACATGAAGCACGTGCGGGAGCTGCTATTTTCGCCACCCGACAGGATCGAGAGCCGCATCCGGAGCGACTTTTCCATGGCCCTGAATCTCCTCCTCTCCCATACCCCCGAGGACGTGAAAGAGATGTTCGAGAGGTCCCTGGCGGCTCACCAGCATAGCGGCAAGAAGAAACGAGACACCGAGGACACGAGCCTGCTCCTTTGGAAAGACTTCCAGAAACACCTGGCTTTCCTGAAGCAAGAGGGGTTCGTCGACGACAACGAGAGGCTGACGGAGGACGGGCTCTGGGCCTCGAAACTACGCCTCGACAAGCCGCTCCTCATCGCGGAGTGCCTGCGGAAGGGGGTTTTCCCGGAGGACGATTCGGCGCTTCTTGCCGGAATCATCGCCCCTTTCGTCCAAGACGGGGATTCAGAAATCAGACTGGACCGGAGGGACGTCCCGCGCAAGCTCCGCTTCCTTTACAAAGACGTGATGTCGACAATCGCCCCGCTGGCAGAGAGGATGAAGACGGCGGGGTTCCCCGTGGGACGGCTTCCTCTCTGGGCGGCCGTCCTGATGTACCACTGGGCGCGGGGGATGGAATGGGAAAGGATCATCCGGCTGATGGGGATCGCCGAGGGGGACCTCACGATGCTCGTTTCCCGGACGGCGGACAACCTGAGGCAGATCGCATCATTGAAAGACACTTACCGGCAGATGGCCGCCCTCGCCCTCGATGCGCGGGAGAGGATCCTCCGCGAACCTGTCGTCTTCGAGTAGACTGCAGCCTAAAGCTCGTTCGCATTCAGCGAAGAGTAAGTGCGTCTTTTCTCTTGACATCCGGGAGCTTAACAATTATAAAAGCACCCACTTCAAACGGTCGGCCTGTTTTTTTTCTCTTACCCGCCGCGCACGCAATTTTGCCGTTTCCGTAACAGCGGAAACCCATCATATTGATCAGCGCGTCCCCATCGTCTAGAGGCCTAGGACACCGGCCTTTCACGCCGGCAGCCGGAGTTCGAATCTCCGTGGGGACGCCAATACTCTGAGCAGGCCGGAACCCTCTCTACCGCCGAATCGCAGGGACGCCGGTAGCGACGTCCCTGCTCCTATTGACCGCACCTATTTCAGCACCTTCACCTCAAAGGGCCAGCCAACAATACCGCCTTCGATGAATTGCACCCTGTCGAACCCGGCGGCATTGAGGATCCTCTGCGCCTCGTAGCCGCGCAAGCTGATCTTGCAAAATGTGAGGATGTCCTTATCTCTGGGTATCTCTGCAAGCTTGCCTTTCAACGCCCCCAGCGGGATGTGAAGGACATCGTAAGGCATATACCAATATAAGGCCCACCAACGATTTACACCCCGTCCGGAAGCTTCGACAGCATCATTTTCCTTCGGTTCAACTTACGCCCATCCACCACGAAGGTCCCATCACCGATGGCGTGTACGGTCCGCTTCTCTTTTCGTGAACTATCGAAATAAGCAGCGACGCCTTCGAGGACAACGATATTGTGCTTTTTGACAATATCGATAACCTTACATTCGATATTTGCCAGACATTCCTTGATCAGCGGCGCCCTGACATGCCCTCCCTCCACAGGAGTCAGTCCGAACTTCTCAAACTTATCCGTGTCGGCCCCTGAACACGTTCCCACGCCGACAACCTGATCAAGCAGGTCAACCGTTGGAATCGAAATCACGCATTCCCTGTATTTCTGAAGCGCAGCATAGGAATAGTTCCAGGGCCCGGTGGTTATGGCAAACATCGGCGTAAAGTCCACCACCATGGTCCATGAGATGGTCATTATGTTGTTCTTTTTCCCGTCATTCGTCGTAACAAGCACAACAGGGCCGGGTTCCATAAGCGTGAAGGCTTTACCGATCTGCATCCTTTCCATACGTGCGCACTCCAAGGCGGATTTCATGAGGCTTTTTTATATTTCCTAATTTCACGAAGACCCTGTTTTTCTCACCGAATCGCTCTAAGGACATTACTTTTACCCACGGCAGAGTAGAGAGGTCTCTCCACCCACATTCACAAAAGCCAAGCGACATTAAATAGATAGCTTTTGGATACCATCTCTTTTCGACATCATCTTAGAACAGGCCCTCAAAAAACGAAGGGCTACGGAAAGGCCTCGCAGCTAAATTCATTGCCGGAGAGACGGCAACTATCCGGGAAGAGATTGATTTTTACGCCTTTTGTATCTCTGATCTATCCTAATTCGGTGTCCAAGAAAACCCTACACCAAGATTTCTTGCTTCATCAAAGCACCACATTCTGGACAGAACTTCACGTCCGCTGGAACCTCATGCCCATTGGGGCACTCCGCCATCTCGACGAATTCTATGTCTTGTCGAAGGAGCTTGTCCGCCTCACGGCCGATCTTGGTTGTCATGCTTTTTGAGAATGCGCCAAAGACAGGAGCAAGGACAAAGGGTACCCACCGTCCTACAGCTCTTTGTGTTATACGGGCACCAATCCTTGCTGCGACTTTCTGGGCGATTGGGCGGAGTGCCTTTGATCCAAGGGAGCGGATTACTAGCTTTGTTCCCATTCTTTTAGCTAGTGTTTGACCGATAGCGAGACCTGCCTCGTTGGCGAAAATAAGCAATATCAAGGTGTGGTTGACTTTGCCTTGTTTCCCATAAAACGTAGCTATGCGGTAAATGAGATTTGTCTGGATCTTCAAAACCGCAGCCAACTCCGGCAGAATTGTTGCCCAACCAATAGGACCGGGTGGCAGCGCCGCAACAGAGCTAATGCCGAATGCTTCCCATGATGCTTCTTTCGTCATCTGCTCTGGCGTCTTCCCGTCAGTTTCAACCGACTTTGGCGCAAATGTCATTAGCAAATCTACGAACCAATTTGTGTCAATCTTGCCTGTGGCTTTTGAACTCATTTCTTATCCTCCTTTCTTTAACATAATGAAATCAAAAACCTATTCACGATTACTTAAAAAAATATGTAGTTATTCCGTTACCAATATCTATTACCTTCAGTATCTTTGATTTACAATTCTTAAAGGCATGTTCTACGTTGAATGTTTCCTCTGTCGGGAAAGAATAACCCAAAATCGTTTTCATATTGCTATGCTCTGAAAAGGGAAGAAGATAAGTCTTTCCGAGTTTCTCAACATAATCCGGTATCTGTCCTCGTATGACGATTTCATGACCACCGACTTCCTTTGAGACTTTCCCCTCTCGTTCCCTATTAGCCACTTCAAGCCGGACTCTTTTGAATTCTTCGCCATCACTTTTCTGGATCTGTCTCCAACTTGGCGATGTTGGACTCTCGGCCGGAGATTTTATCTCACCAATCACAAGAACATTTTTCTTGACAGCAATATAATCGGGTTTACTCATATGAGAACGTCCTATGCCCTTGATTTCATGCTCGTCAAAGTATTGATAGCCAGCACTCTCCAATGCTTCCTTCGCTTTAATATAAAAAGCTTTCTTTCCTTCAACCCCGTCCGTCATTTTTCCTCCATCATATCATCGAGATAAATCCATCCCTCCGGCGGGTCCGCTCCCTTGGGCCTCAGAAGGGCACGAAGAAAAGATTCCTTGGACGCCTTAGCGTACGCATGAGGGCCATATTCCCTGTAGACGTCTTTGGGGACAAATACAGCTCGTTTCTTCCCCATCATATCGAGGACCTTGTCACCAAACGTGGGCTTCGGAAGTTCTACGGTCATACCTGGCTCCTTACTCCTAAAATAAAAATGGCCTCCGTCAAAATACTCGAGATATTTCTCAGGAGACCAACTTTTTCAGATCTCAGCAGGGCCTGGTCCATATGGACTGCACCCCTGGAGTTAGACAGTTTTGGTTAGGGCAGTCGGACAGGGG
>CAZRAC010000038.1:0-21426 GCA_964597995.1 uncultured Syntrophaceae bacterium
GCGTTCGCCGGAATGACGAAACGCGTAATTCTCGACTTTTTACGAGTCCATCAAGTAGGTCTGGGTCGGTATTTCCCGCACCACCGTGTTGATCAGAAAAGAAACGATTATTGACTTGGAAATCTCTGCGCCATCTGTTATACATTTTCATAACACATTGAAATCATTGAATGCAAGACGGAACATGGGCATGAAACCTTGCGGGAGGGCGAACCTGCCCGCTGCTGTGTCCGAAGGTTCTATTGTCCGAGAGGAGGAAGAATTTTTCTATGAACGAGGACGATTTCCTGGAAGCCCTGTTCAAGCGTTTACCCTCGCCGCCGCCTGACCTGGTGATCCCTCCCGGCGACGATTGTGCGGGGTTGCGGGTAGGTCGCGGCCGTCTTCTTCTTGTGGCTATCGACCAGCTCGTCGGAGGCAGGCACTACGTGCTTGAGGGGCCGGGAGCCGCCAAGCCGGAGGAGGCGGGAAGGAAGCTTCTTGCACGAAACTTGAGTGATATCGCTGCGATGGGTGGGCGGCCGCTTTATTGTTTGACGGCGACGGCGTCGAGCCCCCGTCGCGATGCACGGTGGCTGCGGCGGTTTTTCGACGGCTTGATCGCCTTGGCCGGAGAATTTGGCGTCCTGATGGTCGGTGGCGACCTGGCGGTTGGGATTGCCGATGACGTGGCGAGTCTCGCGGTTCTCGGCGAGGTAGGGGAGAAACAGGTCGTCCGCCGTTCCGGCGCCCGTCCCGGTGACCTTCTGTTCGCCACCGGTTGTTTCGGGCGCTCGGTGCGGACAGGGCATCATCTGAGCTTTAAGCCGCGCTGCCGTGAAGGGGAATGGCTGGCAAGAAACGGCTACGCCCGGGCGATGATCGACGTAAGCGACGGCCTCCTCATCGACGCCCACCGTCTGTGCAGGTCTTCGGGAGTAGGCCTCCGGCTTGAAACGGAGCGTATCCCCCGTCGCACCCCTGACACGACCCTGCGGGAGGCCCTTACGGACGGAGAGGATTATGAATTGCTCTTTGCGGTCGCGGGAAAAAAGGAGGGACGTTTGCGGGAAATGTGGCCCTTTGCGGATGTACCCCTCACGGAAGTAGGGGTGTTCGTAGCCTGTGAGACCCCCTTCGTCTCAGACGCGGATGGTTTGTCCCTCCCTGTCGAGGGTTATGATCACTTCTCCTCTTTCCTCGGTGGCATAGAAGGCACGACGGAGGGTGATTGAATCGGTTGCTCCTGGACGACCTTGCCGGTTCCCACTACCTCGACCCTTGTGACGGGCGGAGAAAGAACCTCCGAGTTCACTACGATCCTCTCCGTCTCCTTTCCGTCCACCAGTTTTATCCGGTAAGTGATGCGCTCCTGCCCTTCCCGTCCTTCCTCGATGACCTTCACCGTCCCGGCAGGCAGGCTGTCGTCAGGTTTTTGCTCTTTCTGGAACGGTATCGCCCGCAGCTCCGTCATAGTGCGCTCCGATAGGACGGGTGCCGTCCCGACAAGCTCGATGTGCTGCCTCGGTTTCGAGAGGACTTCAACGCCCACTGCGGTCCGTTCGACTTCCTTCCCGCCCACCATCTTTATCAGATAGGTCACCAACTCACGACCCTCCCGACCCGGCTGCACGACCTTGACTGTACCTCTGGGCATGGTGCTGTCCGGTTTCTGTGTTTTCTGAAAGGGTACGATACGCAGTTCCGTGACCATCTTCTCCGAAACTTGCTGTTTTCTGTCGTCGTCTTTTTTCTCCGGCACCGCCTTTTCGTTTGCGTGGATGGCGACAGTTGCGTCATCCGGCACCGACTCCGCCCGCGATACGGAGGCGCCGGCGATTGCAACGAACACACAAAAAGCGATGATGAAAGCCCTATGCATAGCCGTGCATCCTAAGGTATTTTTATCCCTCTTTTATCTTCAAGTGGGGCCGGCAATCAAGGATATTTTTCTTCTACAGGAACCTCTTGCAGATTGGCTGAAAAGGAAATATAAACCCAGATTTTCCATTGGATCGTGAATAGAGTCACGTTACCCACCGTAGACGATCAAGAAAGCTATTCCCATTAAGCGATCGCGCCATCTTGTCCCACATAACATGCTGAAATCGAAAGTGTATTTCTAATGGAAACCATTAGAATATGTTCAAACAAATCATGCAACCATAATCGCTGACGGCTATTTAGAATGGCCAAAACATGCTAATGGAAAATCTGGGATAAATAACCATTTAAAATAGTTAAAGTACGAAAAAGGGACGGCGAAAAGCAAGTCATGCGCAGGGTTTCGGTCTTCTCAGCGGTTGTTGTGGGTATGGTGCTCCTCTTGGTCGTCAGGCAGGGGATCACATTGTATATGTCCGACCCGGCAACTCACCTGATTCGCGACAGAATCAAGGGCATCGACGCTGCGACCCTCGTCGAGGGTGAGCCTCTCCACAATCCTGACCTGGTTGCCGGATTCTATTCAGAAGAGGGTTTTCGGCCTGTCTGGTCTTCGGAAAAGCACCTGACGTCGAAGGCGGAGGCGTTTCTCGCTGTCCTCCGCGGGGCAGACGATGAGGGACTGAATCCGAAGGATTATCATCTGGCGAGGGTTGAGTCCCTGGTCAGGCAATGGCGCAATGGGGAACGGCAGGTCGAGAAGCGCATCGACCTCGACCTCCTTCTGACGGACGCCTTCGTCGCTTTTGGACGCCATGTCAGGAGCGGCCGCGTAGATCCCCGAATGGTCTACCCAGACTGGTATAACTTTCCTCGACGAGAAAACGGCGACGGAGAAATCCTCAAGGTCTTAAAACAGGATGAGCTGGGAAAGGCGTTGAAGGTCATTCAGCCGGCCGATTCGGGGTACGAAAGACTCCGGGAAGCTCTCTTTCGGTACCGGAACATAGAAAGACGGGGTGGATGGCCGTCCGTGCCCGGCGGACCTAAGCTTAAGGCTGGTGACCGGGACGACCGGGTCCTTTTGCTCCGGAAGCGTCTGTCCCTTTCCGGTGACCTTGATGATGGAGCGGAGGGAGGAAGTCTCTTTGACGAAAAGCTTGACCGGGCGCTTCGGCGGTTCCAGACGAGGCATGGCCTCGTTGCGGACGGTGTCCTCGGCGCGTCAACTGTAGAAGAGCTCAATATCCCTGTCGAGAAGAGGGTCAGGCAGCTCAAGCTCAACCTTGAACGGCTGCGGTGGCTGCCCCGGGTGCTCGGCGACCGATACATTTTCGTGAATTTGGCCGATTTCAGCCTGGAAGTCGTAGAAAAGGATGAGACCGTTATGACAATGCGCATCATCGTGGGCCGGGACGAAGACGACCAACGTACCTTAGTCTTCACGAGTAACATCACTTACCTGGAAATCAACCCCTTCTGGAATGTGCCGGAGAGCATCGCCGTGAATGAAATCATCCCGAAGGTGAAGGATGATCCGCATTACCTGTCTTCCCGGGGCATCCGGATTATCGACGGTTGGAGCGAACCGGCGAAGGAGGTTGACCCGGAAAGCATAGACTGGGAATCCCTCGACCCCGGACAATTCCGTTACCGGTTACGTCAGGATCCCGGGCCGCGGAACCCTCTTGGGCGGGTCAAATTCATGTTCCCCAATGAATTCAACATCTATCTTCACGATACCCCCGACCGGCAACTTTTCGAGAGGGAAAGGAGGGCCTTCAGCCACGGTTGCATACGTATAGAAAAGCCCCTCGACCTTGCTGCCTATCTCCTGAAAGGTTACTCCGACTGGAAAAGGGAAGACATCCTTGAGGCGGTAGCTTCGCGGCAAAGGCAGGTGGTCACCCTGGCCGAGCCGGTCCCGGTGTACATTTTCTACCTAACGGTATGGGTGGACCGGAACGGCCTCGTCCATTTTTGCCGGGATGTTTACAACGGCGACAGGATGCTGGAGCAGGCAATGAACTATAAACCGGTGCGGAGAGCGCATCTGCCCGCCCCCGCAAAATTTCCAGGCTGAGGGTGTCGTTAGTTTTCTTGACAAAATCGTAAAATTACGGTTTAAAGCGGCAAAGTTTCTATTGAGGTTCTGTCGGTCCGAAGATGAAGAATACGAGATCATATCAGTCCCCTTCCTTCAACAAATACCCGTCCAGCTACATTTACCTGAAACATTCTCACCTGAAATTCGCCGCCATCGGCTTTGCAGTGTTGCTGCTCAGCAATGCAGCCCTCGTTTATTTGTTGATTCGGGGAGAGATGAAGAATCGGGCGTTGATGGATCTGGTCGCCCACACAGGTCAACGGTTGGAAGCGATCGACAAATCCTTGGGAGAAAAGGACCTGCAGAAGGCCTTCGGTGAACTCCAGGAGGTTAAAAAGCAGGTCGCCGTGGTGTTGAAGCCACAGCCACAGGTCGAGAAGCCCGTCGTGCCCGTCGCCGCGGTGGAAGCGCCGGCACAGAAAAAGGTCCTTCCTCCACAGGCTTCGGTTTCCACACCGGACCTTTCTCAGGAGACCCCCTATCCATTCGTTTATGCGGGAGAGGGGGAAAATGCGCTCATCTGTGAAAAGGAAACGAAGATCCTCTATGTTTTCCGAAAAAGCGGGGGTAAGTGGACCCTTGTCAAGGCTTATCCCTGCCTGACCGGCGCCAACCAGCAGGACAAGAGAAAAAACGGCGACTTAGCGACCCCCCTGGGCACGTATCTCTTTCTTCGGTTCATTCCCGGGAAGGACCTCGCGGAGAATTATGGGTTCGGGGCTTATGTCCTCAACTACCCCAATTTCACCGACCGAAGAGAGGGACGGGACGGGACGGGAATCTGGCTTCACGGTCACAGCGCAGGGAAGAGCCTCGGCGATCAAATCGTGAATACGAAGGGATGCATCGTGGTGAGTAACGACGCCCTGAAAGAAATGAGCCAGTACCTCAAGCCGAGGGGAACGGCCATAGCGGTCGTCAATAAGCTGTCCTATACCAAGGCGGCCTCCCAGGAGGCTCTTTCTAAAGAACTTCGTGGTTTTATCGAGTCCTGGAGACGGGCCTGGGAAAGCCGGGACGTTCAGAAGTACATGAGCCATTATGCGGCGGAGTTTGTGAGCGCCGACGGGATGAGCTACCAGGCCTTCAAAAGGCACAAGGAAAGGGTGAACAGCGGGAAGAAGTTCATCCGCGTGACGACGGAAGACCTCATGATTATGCTGCCGCAGGAGCGAGAGGGAAAGGTTGCGATTGCACGGTTCATTCAGAAATACCAGTCGAGCAACTTTAAGACGGAATCGAACAAGGTTCTTTATCTGAAAAAAGGGCAGGGGGGATGGCAAATCATCGGCGAATCCTCATTCTAACCCTTTTAGTCTTTGCGTTTATATTTCTCATCCTCTTCATTGCCGATACCCTGAGCAGGGAAAAGAATATAACGGTGGACAAAGGGTCGCCCGGCGTCCAGGTAAAGCGTTTTTTTGCGGGAACTCCACAGGAAGTGACGGTGTACTTTTTGCGTGGGAGGGAAAAGGGGCCGACACTGTTGATCTTCAGCGGAATTCACGGTGATGAGAAGGGAGGATATCTCGCGGCTGACCGTTACACAAACCTGAACGTCCGGAAAGGGACCCTGGTGGTAGTTCCCCGTTTAAACCTCCCGGCGATCAGAAAAGAAAGACGGGAGGGTTTTGACGGCGACATGAACCGACTGTTTCATCTGCCCGACGACAGTCAAACCCTGCAAGATTCGAAGGTCGTCAACCTGGCCAAGTCCCTGATCAGGGACGCCGACTACGTCCTCAACGTGCACCAGGGCGACGGGTTTTATTCCCCTCGATGGGTTTCCCATAAGCGTAATCCCCTGAAGTGGGGACAGTGCAACGTCATCGACGCGTCGAGTTTCGACCTGCCGAACGGGCAGAAACTCGAGCTGGAGCGGTTTGCCAAGGCCGTTGCAGCGAGGGCGAACGCAAAGATAGAAGACTGTAGGTATCACTTTCTCGTTAACAACACTAACACGGCGGCGGAGGAGTCACGCCACAAGGAACAGCGCAAATCTCTGACTTATTACGCATTATCGCGGCATAACAAAGTCGCCCTCGGGCTGGAGGCGACGAAAAGCTGCTCCCTGCCGGAAGCGGTCGCTTTTCTTACCGCCGTCATCAATTCCGTGATAGAAGAGGTGGGCATTTCTGTTGTGCAACTTCCCTCGGAGTCGCCAGACCACATACGCGCTGAGTGGCAGATGGCGAAGGGTGAATAAACAATGTGTTACGGCACATAACCACTCCGGCCGAAACGGCCGACAGTAAGCGGGATGCATATGACGATGACAGATGAGAAATACAGGCTGGCCGAAAAGTTGATGCAGGAAAAGCGTTACGACGAAGCGGTCGCTCTTTACGAGGAGCTGGTCAGACTCAATCCGGGAGAGGATTCTCACCGTCTGGCCCTGGCCTGGGCCTATAAGGACAGCGGACGCCTCGACGAGGCCGTCGCCCTTTTCGAGGAACTTCTGGAAAAAGAGCTTTCGAGAAAGCTCTTCACCGGTTTCGCCTTCGACGACCTCGTGAAGATTTTCCGGGAAGAGAAGCAATACGACCGGATGATACAAATCTGCGAAAGGGCCGTTGCCGCGCAGCCGGACGACGTGAGTCTCCTCTTTACCTTGGGGGACGCCTATCTCGCTGGCGGCTTCCCCGTCAAGGCCATCGACGCCTTCAAGAAGATCATCATGATGGACCCGGACGCATCTTCATTCATGAGCCTTGGGAATGCCCAGGTCGCAGCGGGCGACTTTGAAGGGGCGGAAGAGGCCTACGAGCAGGCCGGGAGCTTCGACCCTTCTTCCAGCGACGTTTACTACAACCGGTTGGGTATGGCCTATCTCAGGGCGGGCTATTTCGACCGGGCCGAGATAGCCTTCCGGAAGGCCATCGACTGCAACGCCACGCAGCCGATCTACTATTGCAACGTGGGCGACGCCTTGGCCATGGAAGGGCGGCTAGACGAAGCCGAGGCGGTGTATGAGGAGGCTGCGGCGATCAACCCCGGGTCGCGGGGTGTCTACCTCAACCGTCTCGGAAACACCCTCCACCGTGAAAAACGCTACCTGCAGGCGATCCGGGTTTTCAAAAAAGCCATCGAAGAAGAACCGAAAAACCCCTTCTACCATATGCACCTTGCCCGTTCTTACGAGGCGGCCGGTTTCCCGGAGGAAGCACGGAGGGAAAACGAAAAGGCTCAATCGTTGAAGTAGGTTGTCAGGCCTTGCCCGTTTTTTTGAGCATCTCGTGAAAGACGCGGTAAAAGGCAACATGGTCGTTGATGCCGCGTTTCAGTATCACACCGGCGCTATCGATGTTCTTCGGATTGATGACCAGATTGACGCTCCTGTAAAAGGCGGCCATGTTGTCCATGGTCCGGTATTTGCTGCTGATAAGTGTAACGAACATGCGACGGCGGGTGGACATGGACAGTCCCTGTAGGTAGGCGAGGACGTCGTTTGTTTCTGGGTTTCCTGTATCGAAGTATTCATCGAGAACAACGACGTCGTAGACGTGAAAACGCATCTTCTTGAGGGCGTCACGGGCATCCGACGCCTCGGAGATATGAAAGCCAAGGCTGTTCAGTGCCGCACTCACCTTCTCCCTGACCTCGGGAACCGTACAGCAGAGAAGGGCGGTTTCCGCGTTTTCCTCGATGAAATCGAAAGGTCTGTCCGCGGAGTCATACCCGCCCGCTTCCACTTCCTCGAGAAGGCTCTTTTCCTCGTCCATGTCGCCTCGCCTCAGAATGATTTCTTCTTGCCGTAATCCTTATCGACAGTGAGTTTTCCGATTTCCGTCGTCGCCTGTCCCCTGCTGCTCTTGACGGCGTCGATACCCCGACCGACGATCCCCTTGTTCGAGGCGTACGCCCGGGCCGTCTCTTCGCTGATCAGGCCGTCTTTGTACAGGTCAACTATGTAGTCGTCGAAGGTTATCATGCCGAAGGGTTTCCCGGCCTGGATGATCTCGTAGAACGTCTTTCCCTCCGATTCGCCGTGGAGGATCGCGTCCTTGACGCGCAGGTTCGTGCCCATTATCTCGAAGGCGGCGACGCGCCCCCCGCCTTCTTTTGGGAGCAACCTCTGGCACACGATCCACCGGACGGTGTCGGCCAGCCGGATGCGTATCTGGTTCTCTTCCTCCGTGGTGAACATGCCGATGATGCGGTTGATCGTCGAGCCGGCGTCGATGGTGTGGAGGGTGCTGAAGACTAGGTGCCCCGTTTCGGCCGCGTTCAAACCTATCTCTACCGTTTCCCGGTCCCGCATCTCTCCGACGAGGATGACCTTGGGAGCCTGCCGGAGGGCGGCCCGCAACCCGCTCGCAAAGGTGTCGAAGTCGGTCCCCATCTCCCTCTGGTTGAAGGTCGCCTTCTTGTGTGTGTGGGAGAACTCGACGGGGTCTTCGAGGGTTATGATGTGGACGGCCTGCTCTTCGTTAATTTCGTCGAGGATGGCGGCGAGCGACGTGGATTTGCCGCTCCCTGTTGCGCCCGTCACCAGCACGATGCCGTTCTTTTCCCTGGCTATCTGTTGAAAAATCGGGGGTAGGTTCAGCTCCTGGCATGTCGGGACCTTCGATTCGAGTTTCCTCAAGACTATCGAGTAGTTGCCCCGCTGGGAGAAGATGTTCACCCGGAAACGGGCCTTTCCCGGCAGCTCGTAGGAGGAGTCGCAGGAACCGGTGTTCAGCAGGGTTTCCGTTAGACGATGGTCGCCGTTTATCAGGTTGAGCGCGAAGATCTCCGTCTGAAACGGCGTCAGTCTGGTGACAGGAGGGTCGAGCTGAACGGGCGTCAACTGTCCCGAAGACTCCACCTGGAACGGCTTGCCCACGGTGATGTTCAGGTCGGAGACATTCTTGCTCGAATCGAGCATCTTCGAGAGGATGTAGTCGATTTCCGGTTTTCTCACAGGACCTCCTCGTTCATATCTCCGTGAAGTCAGCAGGCGGCGTCTTCAGGAAAGGCCTGAATCGCTGTTTGTCGTTGCACTTCAAGTAAGCGTCGTCGGGAGTGATCATGCCTCGCTGCAGCAGGTCCTGGATGGCGTCGTCGAGCATCTGCATCCCGAATTTTTTCCCCGTCTGGATCATCGAGGGTATCTGGAAGGTCTTCGATTCCCTGATGAGATTGCGGACGGCCGAGTTGGCGATCAGTATCTCGAGTGCCGCCACACGGCCCTTCTTATCGGCCCTCTTGAAAAGCACCTGCGATACAACGGCACGGATACCGTCGGCCAGGTTGGAACGGATTTGCCCCTGTTCATTTGCCGGGAAGACTTCGATTATGCGGTCGACCGTCTTTGCGGCGTTCATCGTATGCAGTGTTCCGAAGACGAGATGTCCCGTCGAAGCCGCTTCAACCGCCAGCGAAATCGTCTCTATGTCACGCATTTCTCCTACCAGGATTATGTCCGGGTCCTCACGCAGGGCGCCGCGGAGGGCGGCGCTGAAGCTCTTGGTGTGGAGTCCCACTTCACGGTGGTTCACGACACAACTTTGACTTTGATGTACGAATTCGATGGGGTCTTCTATCGTGATGATATGGTCTTTTCTGGTGCGGTTTGCCTCGTCGATGATGGCCGCGAGGGTCGTCGACTTTCCGCTGCCCGTAGGGCCCGTCACCAGGACGAGCCCCCTCGGGAGGGACGCAAGTTTCGAGACGACCGCCGGAAGACCCAGCTGGGCACAGGTCAAGATCTTGGTCGGGATCTCCCGGAAGACGGCGCCGACGCCGTACTTTTGCTGGAAGAAATTGGCCCGGTATCGTGCAAGTCCGGGGATCTCGTAAGCAAAGTCGATGTCCCCCGTCTCTTCGAACTGCTTGACCTTGTGTTCCGGCGCTATCTCATAGAGCATCGCCTTCAATTCGTCGTTGTCGAGGACATTGTACTTCACCCTCTCCATTTCCCCGCGGATTCTCAACACGGGTTGCTGGCCGGCGACGAGGTGGAGGTCCGATGCCCCCTGCTCGTTCATCAGTTGGAAAAAGGCATCGATCTTGGCCATGGACTTTCTCCTTCGGTAAGGTCCCCCACTTGTTATCACCGTGAGCGGGTCTTTTCAATGGGTAATGGAGCGGCGACACTCACAAAGAATCTTTTTGCTTGCAAAAAAAGAGGCAGATTGGTAGATACAAGATGAATCTTTTCTTGAATAAATGGCTCGTGTGGGGATGTAGCTCAACTGGGAGAGCGTCGCGTTCGCAATGCGAAGGTCAGGGGTTCGAGCCCCCTCATCTCCACCACTTTTTTGCCCTGTCGAGGGGGGCGGATGCCATGCTGACAGCGGGTTGCTACTGAGAAGGTATTCGGGCATCAAGATACCTTATTAGGCAATGAGTCAGAAACAAAGGCCTCACGCGAAAAGCGAGGCAAAATTCCGCCGCTTCCTCTTCTTCCAATTCCCCTTATGGTAGGCATAACTTGCTAAGAGAGGCAGGACGGAAGTCGCCTCGGCGAAGACCATCTGCTCGAAAACAGTGTCCACCTTACCCCAGGAGCACGCCTCTTTCAGAGTAGAGCCCGAGCAACCTCCGTCACGGGCATCCGCGACGGTAATCTGGACGGCGTATTTGTGCATCGGCACCTTTTTGCCGAGGAGTTCGGCGCAGATCACGGTATCCTGGGCGAAATTCTTCGGAACGCCGCCGCCGATGATCAAGAGGCCCGTATTCTTTGCCGCGATCTTCAGCATCGTCAATTCGCGGAAGTCCTTGACTGAGTCGATAGAGACGTGCTTCTTCGGGTGTTCGTGCTGGTGGAGGACGAGGCCGAAGCCGGCGCTGCTGTCGGAAAAGGCCGGGCAGAAGATGGGCACGCCGCAGTCGTAAGCGGTCTCGACGAGAGAGCCTTTCTTCCGTGCGTTCTTCTTGAGGTATTTACCCATCTCACTGATGAATTCCCGCGACGAGTACGGCCCCGGCTTCAGGCCATCGGCTATCTTTTTGACCGTCCGGTCACAGACCTGTAGTTCCTCCTCGTCGATGAAGGTGTCATATATCCGGTCGATGTAGAGCCTCCTCAGCTCTTTGTCGTCGACCCAAGGGGTCCCCTGGTAATGGTTGAAACCGAGGGCCTCGAAGAAATCCATGTCCACTACGGAGGCCCCCGTGGCGACCACGGCGTCGACCATGTTGTATTTCACGAGGTCGGCGTATATCTGCATACAGCCGGCGGCACTCGTGCTGCCGGCGATCGTCAGGATGATGGAACACCGAGAGTCCCGCAGCATCCTGTCGTAGATATCCGCTGCCGTCGCCAGGTCCCGGGCCGTAAAAGACATCCCTCGCATGGCCTCGACGATATCCTTCGCGTCTAAGGTCGTTATGTCGATATGCTGAACTTTCGATCTCAAGTAATCTTTCTTCTTCATGATCCCCCTGCAGCTCCTCGATGATTTCTCGCTTTGTTCGAAATGACGTGCCTTAAGAATTTACGGAGCACGATAATAATAAGCGGCATCAATGACCGTGTTTTGCCTGTTTTTTACAGGCTCATACTATTTAAACGATGAGCCTCTGAATGTCAAAAGCTTAATCGAAGAGGGAACCAGGCCCGGAAAATAAGTACTTGCAAGGGGAGGGTTCCTTTTGTTAAACGGTGGTATATGAAAGAGATCCTAAGCGTTACGGAATTAACCCTCAGGATCAAATTCCTGCTCGAAGCAAATTTTGAGGTCTTCTGGGTTGAGGGAGAGGTCTCCAACCTGCGCCGGCCGGGCTCCGGCCACGCATATTTCACCCTGAAAGATGAGACGTGTCAGATAAGGGCTGTTATTTTCCGGACGGACTTGAGGTCTCTTAGCTTCGAGCTCGAGGACGGGATGCAGGTCATCCTCCGGGCGCGCCTCAACGTCTACGAGCCGAGGGGAGAATACCAGCTCATCGCCGATGCCGTGGAGCCGAAAGGCCTCGGCGCCCTTCAGAAGGCCTTCGAGCAGCTCAAGGCCCGCCTCCAGGAGGAGGGGCTTTTTGATGCTAAGCACAAGAAGCAGATTCCTGCGGTCCCCCGGAATATCGGGGTCGTCACTTCGCCGACAGGCGCCGTAATCCGCGACATCCTCAACATCACCGGCCGCCGCTTTCCCTCCGTGAATATCCTTATCGTGCCCGTGCGTGTCCAGGGCCTCGACGCCCCCATGGAGATAGTCGAGGCCATCGAGAACTTGAACGCCTGGGGGAAGGTCGATGTCATAATCCTGGCAAGGGGCGGAGGGTCGCTCGAGGACCTTGCCCCGTTCAACGACGAAAGGGTGGCGAGGGCTGTATTCCGCTCCCGTATCCCTGTGATCTCGGCCGTAGGCCATGAAATCGATTTTACCATCGCCGACCTTGTGGCCGACCTCAGGGCGCCGACTCCGTCTGCTGCCGCCGAACTGGCGGTGCCCGACCGAAGGGAACTCCGTGAATCGGTCGGAGCCCTATACCTGCGGATGTGCCGCGTATGCAGGCGCGACCTGGAAGACCGAAGGGAAAAGTTCTCATTTCTCCTGGAACGATTGAGGGACCCACGACGCTTGATAGCCGACATGAGGCTTCGCATCGACGACCGCTCCAACCAGCTTGCAACAGCCCTTGCAAACAGGCTGGCCGCCGTGAAGGGGCGTTTTTCGTTGCTGAAAAACCATTTACGACTCTTGAGTCCCGCGGCGACAATCAGGGAGAGACGGTTTATAGTTGAAAACTTCCACAAGAATATGGTAGCCGCATGGTTTCTCTTCCGGGAGAGGGTCGGGAAGCGGCTCGCTACCGACACGGCGGTTCTCGATTCCTTGAGCCCCTTGGCCGTTCTGGGGAGGGGATACGGCATCGTGAGGCGATTGCCGGAGGGAACAATATTAAGAGAGACCGGCTCTATTGCGGCGGGCGACGATGTGATGGTAAAACTATATGTAGGTCGGTTCCAGGCCAGGGTGGTGAAAATTGAAGAAAGGTAGGAAAATGGCGGGAGAGAAGTTTGAAGAAGCTCTTGCTAAACTCGAGGAGATCGTAAAAAGGATGGAAAGTGGGGAATTGACCCTTGACGAATCCCTGGAGGCCTTTGAAGAAGGCGTCCGGCTTTCCCGGCTTTGCGCCGAAAGGCTCGACGAGGCGGAAAGACGCGTGGAGGCCCTGCTGAAAACGACAGAGGGGTTCGAAATCAGGCCTTTTGAGGAGAAAGGAAACAGTGACTGACGTACAACAGGACCTTGACACCTACCTGGAGGCGAGAAAGGAAGTGATCGACGGGGCGATCGCCCGGTTTCTCCCCGGCGAAGATAATTTTCCTCCCCTGCTTTTCCGAGCCATGCGCTACAGCGTCTTCGCCGGAGGCAAGCGCCTGCGGCCTATCCTTTGTATCGCCGCCGCCGAGGCCGTCGGGGGCGTGATGGAGACCGTCCTGCCAGCGGCCTGCGCCCTCGAGTTGATACACACATACTCTCTGATCCATGATGACCTGCCGGCGATGGACAACGACGATTACCGGCGGGGCATGCTCACCAGCCACAAGGTTTTCGGCGACGCCGTCGCCATCCTGGCGGGTGACGCCTTACTGACGGAGGCCTTTCACCTTCTCTCAGCAAAAGAATTGACGGACCGGTTTCCGCCGGAGAACGCCCTCACGGTGATCCGGGAGGTGTCTGAAGCGGCGGGTTGCTTCGGGATGGTAGGGGGACAGGTGGTGGATATAATGTCTGAGGGCAAACGGGTGGACCTCTCGACTCTCCACGACATTCACACAAGAAAAACCGGTGCCATGATCCGGGCGTCGGTCAGGACGGGGGCGATCCTGGCCGGAGCGGCCGCGGAGACCCTCCAGTCCCTGACCGATTACGGTGATTACGTAGGACTGGCCTTTCAGATCACCGACGATGTGCTCGACGTCGAGGGGGATCGGGAACAGCTCGGGAAGGAAACGGGGGCCGACCAATCCCGGAGGAAAGCGACTTTTCCCGCCCTCATAGGGGTCGAGGCCTCCCGGGAAAAGACACGGGAACTGGTGGCGATGGCCCTCGGGGCCATCGATTCTCTCGACGAAAAGGCCGACCCACTGAGGTGGATCGCAGGGTTTATCGGGGAAAGAAAGAAATAAAGAACACAATGAATCAATGGTACGGGAGCGAGATGGACGCACGGAAAATACTGCCGGGTATTGATTCGCCGGAGGACATAAGGAAACTGACCGTCGAGGAACTGGGGCGGCTTGCCTCCGAGATACGGCAGGTCATCCTCGAGACCGTGTCCAGGAACGGCGGTCACCTGGCGCCGTCGCTGGGGACTGTTGAACTGACGCTCGCGATCCATTACGTCTTCGACACGCCACGGGATAGATTGATCTGGGACGTAGGACACCAAGCCTATGCCCACAAGATCATCACGGGCAGACGGGACAGGTTTCATACCCTCCGTCGTATGGGCGGGATAAGCGGGTTTCCCAAGAGGGAAGAGAGTCCTTACGACGTATTCAACGTAGGGCACTCGAGCACGTCCATCTCCGCCGCCGCGGGCATCGCGGAAGGACGGTGCCTCGCAGGTGAAGACTTTAAGGTAATCGCCGTCATCGGTGATGGGTCCATGACGGCCGGGATGGCCTACGAAGCGCTGAACTGGGCGGGAGACCGCAACAAGGATCTGATCATCATCCTCAACGACAACGAGATGTCCATCTCCCCGAATGTGGGGGCCCTTTCTTCTTATCTCAACAGGATCATGACCGGCCAGCATGTGATGAAATGGCGTGCGGAGGTCAAGAGTTTCTTGAAGACCATCCCCGGTATCGGCGAACAGATGCTGAAGTTCACCAAGCAGGCGGAGGAATCGCTCAAAGGCCTGGTCGTCCCGGGGGTCCTCTTCGAGGAACTGGGTTTTCAGTACGTGGGACCTCTGGAGGGCCACAGGCTCGACCACCTGATCGCAAATCTGCAGAACGTGAAGGAACTGAAAAAACCCGTCCTCGTCCACGTCATCACGAAAAAGGGAAAGGGCTACGTCCATGCGGAACGGGAACCGTCGAAATTTCACGGCATCGGCCCCTTCGACGTCGCGTCGGGAGAAGTAATCGTCGATAAAGGTGCCCCGCCGTCCTACACGGAGGTATTCGGGAAAACGATGCTGAAGCTGGCACGGGAGAACAGGAAAGTCGTGGCCGTGACGGCAGCCATGTGCCAGGGGACCGGCCTGGAAGAGTTTTCCCGGCATCTGCCAGACCGGTTCTACGACGTGGGCATCGCCGAGCAGCATGGCGTCACATTTGCGGCGGGGCTTGCGACGCTAGGGTTCGTACCGGTGGTGGCGATCTATTCCACGTTTCTCCAGAGGGCTTATGACCAGGTCCTCCACGACGTCTGTCTCCAGAAGCTTCCCGTGGTGTTCGCCCTGGACAGGGGCGGTTTCGTCGGCGACGACGGGCCTACCCACCATGGCCTCTTCGACTATTCTTACCTGCGCTCGTTGCCCAATATGGTGATGATGGCGCCGAAGGACGAGAATGAGCTCCAGCGAATGCTGAAGACGGCGGTGGACTGCGGTTGTCCCGCCTCGGTCAGGTACCCGCGGGGCAAGGGTATCGGCGTCCCCCTAGACGATACGCCTGCCTGTCTGGAAATCGGCAGGGGAGAAGTGCTCAGGAAGGGAAACGATATCGTCATCTTAGCGATAGGCTCGACGGTCTACCCCGCTCTTGAGGCTGCGGGGGAACTTAGCCGGGAAGGAATAGATGTCGAAGTAATCAACTGCCGTTTCGTCAAACCGATGGACGAGGTCCTCCTGTGTGACACCGCTTTACGGCTGAAGAAGGTCGTCACCGTGGAAGAGAACGTCTTGATGGGAGGCTTCGGGAGCGCTGTTCTTGAGCTTTTTGAAAAGAAGGGTCTGTACGATATCAAGGTAAAAAGGCTTGGTGTCGGTGATGAGTTTGTCCAACACGCCACCCAGGCGGAGCTGAGGCGGCTTTACGGGGTCGATGCAGAAGGGATAGCGAAGGCCGTCCGGGAGTTCCTGGGCGCTGCGCCCTTGGATGTAAGAAATCCATGACCAGGAAAGAAAGGAAAGTCCGGCTCGACAGGCTTCTCGTCGAACGGGGGATTTCCCCGTCCGGGGAGAGGGCCAGGGCGCTCATCCTGTCCGGTGCCGTACTGGTGAACGAAAGGCCTGTCGATAAGGCGGGAACGGCCGTTTCGGCCGACGTCGAGCTCCGTATTCGCGGGGAGGACAACCCCTACGTCAGCAGGGGGGGGCTGAAACTCAAGGCTGCCATCACGGCGTTCGGCATCGACGCGAAGGGATTGACAGCGCTCGACGTCGGAGCCTCCACAGGAGGATTTACGGACTGTCTGCTCCAGGAGGGAGCAAGGAAGGTGTACGCCATCGACGTTGGCTACGGTCAGTTTGCCTGGTCTCTGAGGAAGGACCCGAGGGTTGTCTTGTTCGAGCGGACAAACATCCGTTTCTTCTCAGGTGAGGGGATAGAAGACAAAATCGACATAGTCGTAATAGATACGTCGTTCATCTCGTTGAAGATAGTGATTCCCGCAGCCTTGAAGCTGCTGAAAGGCCGGGCGACGGTCGTCGCCCTGGTCAAGCCTCAGTTCGAGGCGGGGCAGGGCGAGGTCGGGAAAAGGGGGGTGGTGAGAGATCCGGCCCTGCACAGGAAGATTCTCGACGGGATGGTGGAGTTTTGCCGCAGCCTCGGACTCCGTGTAATGGGAACCTGCGAATCGCCGCTTCTCGGACCGGCAGGCAACAAAGAATTCTTCGTCCACGCCGTCAAGGAAGAGAACTTCAGGTCTTCGGCGGCGATGGAGCCGGCTGAAACTTAAGCTATGAGCGTTACGCTTGCAAAAAATGCGGGCTTCTGTTCGGGCGTCAAAAGGGCCATGGACATCGTGCTCGACATCGCCCGTCACAGGGAGAACGAGCAGATCTACACCTACGGCCCGCTCATCCACAACCCGCCGACCATCGAGCTGCTGAAGAAAAGGGGTATCCGCCCTCTGGAGGACATCCGTGACATAAAGGGGGGTACGGTCATCATCCGGGCCCACGGCATCTCTCCCCTGGAACGTAAGATGTTGAAGGGAAGAGGGGTCGAGATCATCGATGCCACCTGCCCCAAAGTGGCGAATGTCCAGGCGACTATCAAGAAGCACGCTAACTTGGGTTACAGCATCTTGATCGTGGGAGACAGGGAACACCCGGAGGTCGAGGGGCTTCTCGGGTACGCGCAGGGAAGGGGAAGGGTGATCGGGACGGAGGAAGACATCCCGGCCCTGCCGGATACCGGCAAGGTCTGTGTTGTCGCCCAGACCACGCAGAGCAGGGAGGAGTACCTCAAGATCGCGGAAAAAATTTCCGCCCGGTATCCGGGCGCCCTGGTCTTCGACACCATCTGCGATTCCACCGAGTTGAGACAGACCGAGGTGAAGGAGATGGCCGCCGTCATGGATGCCGTGGTGATCGTGGGCGGGAAGAACAGCGCCAACACCAGGCGTCTTGTAGAGGTCGTGAAACGTCGGGGCACGGCGGCTTTTCATGTCGAAACAGCGGAAGATCTAAGGGGTATCGACCTCAGTCCTTTCAGCAAGGTTGGTGTCTCCGCCGGGGCCTCAACGCCCAGCTGGATAATCGAGAAAGTCGTCAGTGAACTCAACGCATCCCGGCAAGAAAAGCAGGGGGGGGTGCTCCATGGTCTGTTGAATCTTTGGCTCCTCGCGGTAAGAAGCGACATCTATTCCGCAGTGGGCGCCGGTTGTCTCCTCGTTGCCAGCTCGGCCCTTCAGGGTCTCAGGGTGAGTCCGGTCGACGTCGCCGTCGCTGCCCTATATGTTTTATCGATGCATCGCTTGAACCGGATCATGGACAGGAAAATTCGTGGGATGGAGGATACCTTCAGTGGAGAAATCTACCGGAGGCACCGGAAGGCCTATGTCGCCGTAACCGTGCTGTCGATGGTTGCAGCCCTTATCATAGCCATTTTTCAGGGAATAGTTCCCTTCCTCGTGCTGCTATTGATCACGGTCGGGGGGATGCTTTACGCCGTGAGGATTTTCCCCCATAGCTGGCGACTGGAGCGGATGAAAGACCTGCCCGGTTCCAAGAATGTGTTGACCGCTCTGGCGTGGGCAGCCGTAACTGCCCTGATCCCCTGGGTGGAGCAGAGCGGGACCCCGACGGTCGACGCAGCTCTGGCGTTTTCCTTCAATTTCGCCCTCGTTTTCGTCAAATCGGTTATGTCCGATATGGTCAATATCCAGGGTGACCGGCTGATCGGGAGAGAAACCATCCCCGTTCTGGTTGGGGAGAAACGGTCCCGGCGTCTCGTTGCGGGTATATCTGTTTTTCTGTTGGTGCTGGTGGTGTCGGCCAATCCGCTGGGATGGACGTCGTCGGTGAGTTTTGCACTGCTCACGTGCGTCTTTTATGTGTGGATTTGTCTCTATCTTTATGATAGAAGGGCGAAATTTTCAGGGGCGGTCCTGGAAGGATTACTACAGACCAACTTCATAATCGCGGGAGCGAGTACGTTATTCTGGATTTCGATCGTCTCGCGAACATGATACAAAAGGGGGTCGTGATCATGACAGACAGGTTGTTCCGGGCGCTGATTGCCGTCGCTATGACCTTGCTGCTGGCGGGTTGCGGGGGGGCAAACCTCCGTTACGTCCATACGGCACCGGAGGCGAAAGATTTCAAGCCGAAGAAGGTAGCCCTGTTCCCTGTAGATGCCGGGATGTATCCCGAGGCGCAGGGTGTCGTCGAAAAGGTGATGGCCGGAGTTCTCATAGAGAGGGGGCGGTTTAGCCGTGTTGTCACCGCTGACTCGGTCAATAAACTCGTCGAGACCAGAGAGGACTTCAAGAAGCTGTACTCAGAATACATGACTAAGCTCAAGATGGTAAGTTTTTCCGACCCGGAGTTGAGCAAGGGCATCGGCGAGACGATCCACGCCGACGCCTTCCTGCTCGTTACGGTGGACTACTGGAATTACGTCCTCCAGGGCGACGACAAGGTAGCTAAGGTCGGCCTGAGCATGAAGCTCGTCGAAGCGGCGACCGGTAAAATCATGTGGAAGGCGGCCCACGAAGAGGTGAGAGGGTATAAGCTGATAAAACCCGCCCTTGCCGATGTGGCAAAGAGTCTCGCCAAGGACATGATTTCCCGGATGCCTCATTGACCGTTGGTGATGACATAGCAACGGCTAACCCTTTTTCCACGGAAAAGGAATGAATCTGAAATGCCTGATTTTTCGATGACAAATCGAACGGAAGCGGGAGGCGACGTCGCGGTGATCCTCACTCCCGACGAGAAAGGCCTTAAAAAGGTCTTCGGCATCCCTGCAATACGGCGCATCGCCCTCTTATGCTCCAGGAACGGTTTCAAAGACATCCATGTCGTCGGCCTTACCGACCCCTTCCGGCCCATCCTTTCGGACCTGGTCGACCCGGAGAGATTCCACGCGGCAAGAGACCGGGAATCGATGGACGAAATAGCATCGGTTATTCGCAGGTCTTTTGCCGACGCGAAAAAGGTGTTTGTGACGAAGGCTGGCCTCGTCGTCGACAAGATGAATTTTCTGAAGCTCACCGGAATGAGGGGCAAGAACATCTCGTACATGGAAGCGGGAGGAACCGGAGAAGGGATGTTCCTGTGTTCCTCTCAGAATCTCGCCCCCGTCCTGAAGCACCTGTGGTCGCCCGGCGACTGCCCTGAAATACTCAAGGACGCGCAACTTGTGAAGGGGTCGAGCGGCCTTCCGTGCGCCTTGGGGGGGGACGGGAGAGATAAGGGCGCTGAAAGCAAGCTGGTAGACGCAATAGTTGCCCAGACAAAGGATACGGACGGCTTTTTCTCCCGGCATATCAGTCGGCACATCTCCCTCCTAATGAGTACCCGCCTCGCCCTAACTCCTATAAGGCCCAATCACGTAACTCTATTTGGGGCGGGGACGGGGTTGCTCGGGGCACTCTTCCTCGCCCAGGGCGGTTACCTGAACCAGCTCATCGGCTCTTTGCTCTTCCTGTTGTGCATAATAGTCGACGGGGTCGACGGGGAACTGGCCCGGCTCAAGTTGCAGGAAAGTGCATTCGGCCATAAGCTCGACATAATTACCGACAACATCGTCCACTTCGCGATCTTCAGCGGACTCGGCTGGGGATACTACAACCAGACGGGCGCCTCGGCCTATCTCTATCTACTGTTGGCTTTATTGGGTGGGTTTATCTTGTCTGGCGCGGTGGTGTACTATCGTATCCTCAGGCAACCGTCGGAAGGATTACGACCGGGTAGATTGACAAGGTTCCTGACTTTGATGAGCAACCGGGATTTCGCCTACTTGATGGTCTTGCTTGCCGTATTCGGGCGCCTCGACTGGTTCCTTATCGGGGCCGCGGCGGGGAGCTACATTTTTGCCGCCGTCCTCTGGGTCGCGACATGCAACAAGGCTGGCATCAGTCCGGCCATGCAGGCCGGGTCGGAGGCGGACATCCCGTAATTTTTCAGCGAGCTGCTCAGTCGAATCTCCGGTCCGAGTTCAATGAAAAAGAAACTCCTTATCATCCAGCCGTCTCACTACCGCAGTCGGTATGACCCTGATGTCGTCAGGACGCGGAAGAGGAAGGTGGTTCCCCTCACCCTTCCTTACCTTGCGGCACTCACTCCCGAGGACTGGGACATAGAGCTCGTGGATGAGCAACTGGACGGCGTTGATTTCGAGGCCCCGGCCGACCTCGTGGCGCTCACGGCCTGGACCATCAATTCGCTTCGTGCTTACGCGATCGCCGACCGTTTCAGACAGAAAGGGGTTCCTGTCATCATGGGTGGTCCCCATATGTCTTTCCACTGGGAGGAAGCGCAGGGACATTGCGATGCCGTGGGGGTCGGTGAGGGAGAGGCCATCTGGCCGCAGATGCTCGCCGACGCGGCAGCCGGGCGTTTGAAAAAGATGTACAGCGCCGAACAGCTGCTCGATCTCGCCGGGCTTCCTTTCCCCCGGTACGACCTTCTCGACAAGGGCCGGTTCGGTCTTTTTAAGACCTTCTCCGTGCAGACATCCCGGGGTTGTCCTTTCAGGTGCGAATTCTGCTCCGAGAGGCGGTATCTCGGGGAAAAGTACCGCTTTCGCCCCGTGGCGGAGGTCGTTGAAGAGATCCGGAGAAGCGGGGCCCGGTACGTCCTCTTTGCCGACAGTAACTTCGCCGGGAAGGTCGACCATACGATGGAACTTATGGAGGCGATCCTTCCACTGAAGGTGAGGTGGTCGGCTCTCTGGTCTTTACGCCTTTGCGCTAACAAGGAATTCATGGACCTGGCTCAGAAGAGCGGCCTCCTGCACGTAAACATCGGTTTCGAGAGTATCGACCCCGACACCCTCGATGCGATGAACAAGAAGCTGAACCTGACCGACCACGAGAGGATTTTGCAGAACCTGAGAAAGAGGGGGGTCAGCTACTCGTTGAATTTTATCTTCGGCTACGATTCCGACAAGA